>CAZENI010000168.1:0-14698 GCA_964513055.1 uncultured Opitutus sp. | reverse complement strand
CATGATGAAGTCGCCGATCGCTTTCGGCACGCGCAGGCCGGACGCTTTGGTCTGCGCGCCGAGGTGCTCGGCGGCGAACTTCTCGCCGGACTCGAAGGCGCGGACGATCGGCTGGCAGCCGGTCGCCTGCACGGTGAACATGCGCGGGCGTTTCGTGCCGGGCGCGATCAGGCCGAGCTGCTCCATTTCATCGAAGGCCTTCCACATACCGATCAACCCCGTGCCTCCGCCGGTCGGATACAGAATCACGTCGGGCAGCGTCCAGTCGAGCTGCTCGGCCAGTTCGTAGCCGAGCGTCTTTTTCCCCTCGGCACGATAGGGCTCCTTGAGGGTCGAAACATCGAACCAGCCTTCGGCGGCCTTGCGGCGGGCGACTTCGGCCCCGCAGTCGGTGATCAGGCCGTCGATCAGCGTGACGTGCGCGCCCATTTGCTCGCATTCGACAATATTGGCGCGCGGCGTGTCGCGCGGCATGAAGATGTGGGCTTCGAGGCCGGCGCGGGCGGCGTAGGCGGCGAGAGCGCCGGCGGCGTTGCCGGCGGAGGGCACGGCGAGTTTCTTCAGGCCGAACTGCCGGGCCATGGAAACGGCGGTGGCCATGCCGCGCGCTTTGAAGCTGCCGGTCGGGTTCTGGGCCTCGTCCTTGATGAAGAGCCGGTCCAGTCCGTGGCGCGCGCCGAGCCGCGGGGCGGGTAGGAGCGGGGTGAAGCCCTCGCCAAGGGTGACGATGTCAGTGTCGTGGCGCACGGGCAGGACCTCGCGGTAGCGCCAGAGCGAGCGGCCGCGCGTGCGCAGGGCGTCGCGCGTGAGGGTCCGCGCGGCGGCGGCGAAATCGTAGTCGGCGAAGAGCGGCTTGCCGCAGCAGGCGCTCACATTCTGCGGGACGGCGGCGTCGTGGCGCTGGCCGCACAGCGTGCAGGAGAGATGAGTGAGGTGCACGGAGGCGATTGGGGCAACCGGGCGCGCCGGAGGCGAGCGCGCAAAGCGCGGGCGGCAAAGTCGGCGGCGCCAGCGGTGACGAAATTTCCGCGCGCAGGCTTGCACCGGCGGCGGTGCCTTGGAGGATGCGGCGCCTCGTTTTTCCAGCGGCGCGATGATCCGATTGTTTTCCATTCTCGGGGGCAGGCAGGCGGTTGTCCTCTTTTGCTGGCTCGCGGGCGCGGGGGCGCTGGCGGCCGCCAATGCGATCACGTGGAACGTGATCAACCTGCCGGCGACGGGGCGCGTCGGCGAGGCGATCCAGTTCAGCGCGACGATCGCCAACGCGGGCGACGCGCCATGGACCGCGAGCCACTACCTGGAGCTGCGGGACGATCGCGGTGCGCACCTCGGCTATGTCCCGCTGGAGCGGATGGCGCCGGGCACCACCCACACGGTGCAGTTCGAACTGGTCCTGCCGTCGATTCCGGGCGCCTACACCTATCATTTCATGGCGCTGCAGCACGGCCGCGAGTATTTCGGGCCGTCCGTGGCGTGCACCATCGCGGTGAAGCCGCCGCCGCTGCCTGTGAGCCTGGTGTTGGAGCGGCCGGTGATTGCGATCGGCGAGCGCGCGCAGGTGCGGTCCATGGCCGGCCCCGACGACGATGTGGCGCGGCACGGGGTCGAAGTCCGCGCGTTGGGCGGGCCCTGGGAGACGCTGGCCGTCTGGCGCCCCGACGGCCGAGAGCAGTTGGCGGTGCCGGGTTCCGGCGTGGCCGGGATCTTCGAGGTCCGCGCCTTCGCCACGCGCACGGGCGACGAGGAGATTTTCTACAGCCCGCGCGCGATGCTGTCCGTCCGCGCCATCGCGCCATCGATCACGACGCAGCCCGCGGGGGCGGTCGTGAGCATCGGCGAGCGGGTGGAGCTTGCGGTGGTGGCGGCCGGCAGCCCGCCGTCGTATCGCTGGCAAAAGGACGGCGTGGATGTGCCGGGAGCCACGAAGCCCATGCTGACACTGGAGCCGGCCCGCGTGGCCCAGAGCGGCACGTATGCCGTAATCGTGGCCAACGCCGCGGGTGCGGTGACGAGCCGTCCCGCCGTCGTCGTGATCCACCCGCTCGCGTTGCCCGCCTTGACGGTGAGCATCTCGAGTTTCGCCGGGGGCAGCGGTCCGCGCGCGGTGCCCGCCGCGTCGGCGCAGGTCGGCGATGTGGTGAGTGTCGGCTCGGTGGTAAATCTGACGGCGGGGACGGGCTGGCGGCACAACGTCCTCGTGCGGCGTCCGGCGATCACGACGGCCACGGCGCTGCCGCCGGAGGACGGCTCCGGGTTCACCGCGGCGCACGAGGCGTGGAACAAGGACGGTTGGGGCAATCCGCACACCGACGGGAACAGCTACGACGTGCGCGTCACGGGCCAGCCCGCGCCCGACCTCGGCAACCGCGCGCCGTTCATCCATGCGCTGGCCACCGGGCAGGCGGGCTCGACGCGCGCGATCGACTTCGTGCTCGATGCGCCCGGGGCGTGGCTGCTGCGGGCGGAGGTGCTGGACGGGGCGGGACAGTTGATCGCGGCCTCCGCGACGGTGACGGTGGCCGTGGGGTCGCCGGTCCTGGCGTCCGATCCGGCCGCGCTCACGTATCCCTACGGGCGCAGCGACCGGTTTGTCGGCGTCTTCTGGAACGCGGGCCAGGCGCACCGGCTCTGGTCGACGTGGCGCGCGGACCATGACGCGGCGTATGCCGCCACGTGGGCAGTGAATTGGAAACTGATGTGGCAGCCGTCGCCGTATTTCCGGCGGCAGGACGGAGGCTGGCTGAAGCCGAATCCCGCGGCCGACAGCCCGTGGCAGCCGTTCTGGTCGGGGCACCAAGTCTACGCGCTGGTGCCGGACGGCGCGACGGGCAGCAAGCTCACGCACGATCTGACGTCGCGGGCATTCGCGGAGCGGGCGGCGGTGCGCCTGATGGACGTGGGCGTGGATTTCGTCGCGGTCGACTACACCAACCAGTTCATCGAGGAGCGCGAAGAGGTGCTGCCGGCGCTGGGCAATCTCGCGCTCGCGTTCCAGGCGATCGCGGCGCAGTCGCAGAGCGGGCAGCGCGTGCGGTTGACGGCGGTGCTGCCGGCGAATGTCGGCTCCGGCGACTGGGCGGGCAACGGTGGTTTCGGGCCCGTGGCGATCGCGCGGTTCAATGCGAAGCTGACGACGCTTTACGAGCGCTTCGCGCGGTCCGAGGCGGCGTGGTTTCATCTCGAGGACGACGACGGTGTGCGCAAGCCGCTCCTGCTGCTCTGGATTGGCGCGGGGGGCGAGGACGAGCCCGATGGCCGGCTCTCCGCGGGCAAGCTGAACCAGCTCAAGCTCGCGGACGGCCGCCGGCTGGCCGACGCGTTCACGGTGCGCTGGGTGGGCGCCTACCTGCCGAACAATGCGCGTTTTCTCACGGGTGGCGGCTACACGGTCACCGGGGCGGACGGCCCGGTGCGCGGCAGCTACGCGCATCCGAAAATCTGGAGCTACCACGAGGATTATCCCTCGACGGCGACGGTGGCGGTCGGGGCGGCGGGCGAGGCCCCGGCGGTGGAGGCGATCACAGTGCAGCCGCTGGCAGCGCGGCGCGATCGTTTCGGACGGGCGTGGGAGATGAACTGGCCGGCGGGTCAGGGCTACCACTACGAGACGCCGGCGAAGGAGGAGCCGGTGCCGCTCGCGAACTACGGGAAAATCTGGCGCGAGTCGCTGGCCGCGGCGCGCGCGCTGAATCCGAAGTTCCTGCTGACGACGTGGGCGGAGTTCGGTTCGGAGAACGACGAGCCGCGGCCGGAGTTGTCCGTGACGATCATGGACAACAACAAATACGGGACGCATTTCGGCGACGCGCTGCGGCAGGCCGTGCGGTTGTTCAAGTATCGCGCGCCGACGGCGTGGATCGACACGTGGACGGTCGCGGGTGAGGGGACGGGGCTCGCGCTGGCGGAGGTATCCGCGAGTGCGTTACAAGCCCTCCGGGTCGGGCAGACGCTGCGGCTGCAGGGCTGGGTGAATCCCAACGTGGCGACGACGTTCGCCGGCGGGAGCGTGAAGGTGTTTGTGGACGATCAGTTGCGCGGCACGGCGACGGTGGGTGGGGCGTGGAACGGCGCGACGCGGTGGTATTTCGACCTCGCGGCGGCGGGCATCGGGGTGGGCGCACACACGGTGAAGGTGGTGGCCGAGGATGGCAACGGGGGCTCGGCCCTCGCGGGCGTGCAGTTCCGCGGCGAGGCGCCGCGCAGCGCGCTGAACATCGTGGTCACGCCCTGAGGCGGGGTGTCGCGAGCCGGCGCGGGACGGCCGGTGGATTTGCAGTTGTCGGGCGGCGCGAAGCGGCAATGGTGGCGGCCATGTTTTCCTCTCCCCGAATCTGGCTTTCACTCGTCGCGCTGCTGCTGGGCGCGGGCGTCGTCCGCGCGGCGGACAAATACAAGGTCGGCGACACCTTCGCGGCGTTCGCGACAAAGGATCAGCACGACAAGCCCTACGCCTACGAGGGTGGCGCGCGGCTCGTAATCGTGTCGTTCGAGATGGGGACGGGCAAGGCGGCCAACGGATTCTTCGAGACGAAGGGCGCGGCGTTCCTCGGCGAGCAGAAGGCGGTGTTCATCGCGAACATCCACGGCATGCCGGGGATCGCGCGGGCCTTCGCGCTGCCGAAGATGCGAAAGTATCCGCACCGGATCCTGCTCGGCGACGCCCCGGACTTCCTCGCGCGGTATCCGGAGAAGGACGACTTTCTGACCGTGCTCACGCTCGATCCGAAGGGCGTGATCACTGACATCCGGCACGTGAATCCAAAGAAGGAAATGGCGACGATTTTCGCCGCGCCGGCGTCGAAGTGATCCGAGCGGCGGGACTCACGGCCCGGCGTCGTAGAGCTCGATGAGGGCGATGCCGGTCGGGCCGGTGGCGGCGCTGGCGTGGACGGTGTAGGAGCCGGGCGAGAGGTTGAGGAAGAGTGCGGCGTCCTTCGAGCCCGAGGGCAGGGCGAAGGCGCCGACGGCGGCGGACGTGGCGGCGGTCGCCCCGGAATTTTTCTCCCAGTCGTCGTTGGTCGCGACGATCGTGTCGCCGCGGAAGAGCGTCAGGCGCGGGTCGGCGAGGGCGCTGGCGACGCCGAATTGGGCGAGCGTGGGGCCGACGACGCGGATGAGGACGGGCCGGGCGGCGGGGCCCTCGAGGTTGAAGCCGGCGATGAGGGTCTCGTCGCCAGCGCCGGCGGGGGCGCGCGCGGAGGCGTTGGCGAGGCGCGCGGCGCCCTCGACACCGGCGCCCGCGGCGTAGAGTTCGACGAGGGCGACGCCGCGCGCTCCGCCGACGTGCGCGCTGTAGTCGCCGGCGGCGAGGCTCGGCAGGAGGGCGGCATCGCGGCTGGTGCCGGCGAGAGGAAACGCCCCGACGCCGGCGGCGGTGGTGGCGAGCTGGGCGGCGGCGGGATCGGCGGACCAGTTGTCGTTAGCGCCGATCAGGGCGGAGCCGGAGAAGAGGCGGAGCGACGGGTCGGCCATGGCGCCGGCGACGCCGAACGCTGTAAGGCCGGGGCCGATACCGCGCACGAGCACGGTCTGGCGGGCGGCGCCGGCGACGGCGAAACCGACGATGAGCGTGTCGTCGCCGGTGCCGGCGGCGGTGCGGACGGAGAGGTTGGCGAGGCGGCCGGGGCGGGGACCGGTGCGGAGGTGCGGCGTCGGCGGGCGGCCCATGCCGTCACCGAGGAAGAAGCTCGGGTGCGGCGGTTGGTTGTAGGCGGTATTTTGCCAGGCGACCGCGAGACGATACTGCGGGTCGTGCATCAGCGTCGGGAGGCGATTGCTGGCCGGAATCGTGGTCGAGTAGATGCGCAGCTCGCGGCTGTCGGCGGAGCGGAGGACGACCTCTTCGCGCCAGTCGCCGAGGAGATCGGCGGTGAGGGCGGGGGTGGCCTTGGTGCCATTGTTGGAGGCGGCGCCGGTGGCGGAGAGGAGCGTGGTGCTCGTGTTGGTGAGCCAGTTCCATTTCGAGACCGTGGTGCCGTCGAGGTGCTCGCGGAGGAGATCGGCGTCCCACCAGACGGCGAAGTTCATCGGGCCCGGTCGCGCGGTGGAGATCAGCGTGCCTTTTGCGGAGTAGAGTCCGCCGCGGGCGCTCCACAGCTCGTAGCCGCGGTGGCGCGGATCGATGTCGTAGGCGACGCCGCGGCCGACATCGGTGCTGTCGCCGCTGATGCCGAAGATGATGGCGCCGGTCTTCGCATCGTGGAGCGAGCTGCCGTGGGCGCCGTAGCTGCCCGGATCCTCGTGCACCATCCAGACTTCCTGGCCGGGACGGTCGGGGTCCATGTCGGAGAGGTGCAGGGCATCGCCGTGACCGAGGCGGGTGTTGTAGAGCGCGCGGCCGTCGTCGTCGATCGCGGCGGCGCCGTAGATGATTTCGTCGCGGCCGTCGCCGTCGACATCGCCGATTGAAATGCAGTGCGCGCCCTGGCCGCGGAACGAGGAGTTTCCTGGCGTGCCATCGTCGCTGTCGAAGGTCCAGCGGCGGGTGAGGCGGCCGTCGCGCCAGTCCCACGCGACGAGGACGGTGCGCGTGTAGTAGCCGCGGCACATCACGAGGCTGGGGCGTGTGCCGTCGAGGTAGGCGACGGCGGCGAGGAAGCGGTCGACGCGGTTGCCGTAGTTGTCGCCCCAGGCCGAGACGTCGGGGCTGGCGGGGTTGTTGTTGCGGGCGGGTAGGTAATTCGTGGTGGCGAGGGCGGCGCCGGTGCGGCCGTCGAACACCGTGAGGAACTCCGGGCCGGTGAGGATGTAGCCGTCGCGGTTGCGGAAATCGGCGGCGGCGCTGCCGATGACGGTGCCGCGGCCGTCGACGGTGCCGTCGGCGGTCTTGCAGGCGAGCTCGGCGCGGCCGTCTCCATCGAGGTCATACACCAGGAACTGCGTGTAGTGGGCGCCGGCGCGGATATTGCGGCCGAGGTCGATGCGCCAGAGGCGGGTGCCGTCGAGCCGGTAGGCGTCGAGGAAGACGTGGCCCGTGTAGCCGGCCTGGGAGTTGTCCTTCGAGTTGGACGGGTCCCATTTGACGATGAGCTCGTATTCGCCGTCGCCATCGAGGTCGGCGGCGGAGGCGTCGTTGGCGCTGTAGGTGTAGGTGACGTTGTCGGGCGTCACGCCGCCGGCCGGTGGCGTGATCGGGACGGAGAGATACGGCAACGCGGGCGCGCCGGAGCGGAGGGTGAAGGCGGCGCTCGCGGGCTGCTCGGCGCCGGCGAGGATCGGCCGGACGAAATAGGAGAACGCCGGTGCGGGATCGGCGGTGGAGGCGGGGGCCGTGGTGTCGAGGAAGTCGGTGGTCGCGATCAGCGGCGAGGCGTTGAGCCGGACGGGCGCGGCAGTGTCGTTGGCGCGGTAGAGGTTGAAGGCAAGATCGTCGGGATCGGTGCCGAGGAGGCGCCAGCCGACGTAGACGCGACCGGGGCCCTGGGGGAGCGCGACGACGCCGCGGCCGAGGTTTTCCATCTGGCGCTGGGCGGGCGCGAGGTGGGCGCACGCCAGGGTGGTGAGTGCGACGAGCGGACGACGCAGCGGGGCGAATCTCACGGCGCGGGAAAGGGGCGCACGATGCGGATCGTCTCGCCGGTGTCCTCGACTTCGAAGAGGCGGACGCGCTCGGTGTCCTTGTTGGGCGAGTGGAAAGTCAGCATGAGCTGGCCGTCGAAGCGGGAGAACAGCATGGGGTGGCCGCCGTCCGCGGCGAAGATGGGCTCGGGCTGCTGGCGCCAGGGCCCCTTGAGTTTGCCTGAATCCGAGATCGCGATACCGACGGTGTAGCCGCCCGCGCTGAAGCTGGACCAGAGCATGAAGAGCCTGCCGGACTGCGAGCGGTGCAGCCACGGGCCGTCGGTGACCCAGCAGCCGTAGGTTTCGTTGCGTTGGCTCCAGGGTGCGTCGCTGCCGAAGAAGAGGCGGGTGGGTTCGCCGACGGTGGCGGAGAGATCGGGCGCGAGCTGGATCATCTCGACGGTGCCGTTCACGATTTGCACCCACTCGTGGCAGTAGACCATGTAGGGCACGCCGTCCTCCTCCCAGAGCGTGCCGTCGAGGGTCATCATGTCCTCGGGGAGCGTGGGGCGCGGGGCGAAGGCCCGGAAGGGCCCGAGGGGCGAATCGCCGACGAGCACCTGCGAGGCGCGGCGCACGCGCGGGAGCCAGTTGCGCCACTGCTCGGGGTATTTCGTCGCGGTGTCGAAGGTGACGAAGAGGTAGTATTTCCCCTGGTAGCGGTGGAGCTCGGGCGCCCAGATGCCGCGAAACTCGACGCCGGGCCAGTGATTCGGCGGCGTGCGAAAGAGGGAGTGGGGGCCTTCCCAGGTGCGAAGGTCCTTGCTCGTGTAGGCGCGCACGCCGCCGCCGCGCTCGGCGGCGACGAGCGTGTAGGTCTGCGTCGCGGGGTCGGGAAGGATGCAGGCGTCACGCAGGCGCACGTCGGCGAGTTTGGTGGTGCGAAGGGGAGCGGCGGGGGTGGGGGCGGGTGGAGTGGACGCGGGCGTTGGAACCTGGGCGCGAGCGGAGGCGACGAGCAACCCGAGGGTGACAGCGACGAGGAGGCGGCGCATGGCGGCGCAGAGGGCGAAGTGAGAGGCAGACCGAGGATCTTGCGGCTTCAAAGTGACTCGCTCTCGATGCTGGCGCGTTTGGTGTCGGCGACGCCTTCGCAGGCCCGGGCGCTGAAATCACGCACACCGCGCAGGACGAAGGCGGGGGCGCCGGGACCGCGCTGGAGGTGGACGCCGTCGAAGGTCGCGCCGGCGACATTGTCGAGCACGACGGCGGGGCGGGTGTCGGGGGCGAGCGCGCGCACGGTGACATCGCGCACGACGAGGTTCCGCGCGTGGCGCACGTAGAAGCCGTGCGCGGGCAGGAGGCCGAACATGCTGGGCTCCGGGTAGGCCTTCTCCTGTTCGGGCGGGACGAAGGGATCGCGCGGGCCGGTGAGGCCAGGGCCGCGGAGGAAGAACGTGTTCACGAGGTCGGCGGGCTGCTGCGCGACCTGATCGAGCGTGATACCGCCGCGGTGCTCAATGTGGAGGTTCGTGAGGCGCACGTCCTCGATCGGGTGACCGGGCAGGCCGGCGATGATCGACGGGTAGCGCGGGTCGGCGTTTTTCACGGTGATATTGCTGATCAGGACGCGGCGGATGGCGCCGACCGGGGTGCCCTCGGGGCCGCGGGCGCGGTTGCCGAGGCGGAGGAAGATGGGCGCGTTGGTGATGTCGCGCATCGTGAGGTTGCTGATCGTGATGTCCTCGATCACACCGCCGTCGACGGTCTCGAGGGCGAGGCCGCGGCTGCGGTCGAAGACGCAGTTGGTGATCGTGATGTTCTTGAAGCCGCCGTTGGACTCGGTGCCGAACTTGATCCGGCCGGTGGGGCCGTCGCGATCGGCGGCGCGCTCCAGCGTGCGTTGGAAGGTGCCGTCGAAGAACGAGCCGGCGTCGTAGCCGGTGACCTGGCAGTTGGTGATGGTGACGTTCTCGCAGGGGCGGGCCTCGCCGAGGGCGTAGGAGCTCTTGAGGACGATGGCGTCGTCGCCGGGGGCGTTGACGCTGCAGTTGGAGATGCGGACGTGGCGGCAGGCGTCGATGTCGAAGCCGTCGCGGTTGGTGTCGACCTTGACGTTGTCGATCGTGAGGTGGTCGACGCCGGTGGCGAGGAGGGCGAAGTGGCCACACATCAGCAACGAGAGATCGCGGAGCGTGACGTTGCGGCAGTTTTTCAGGGCGATGGCCTTGTTGCCGACGCCGTTGCTGGAGGGTGGCGTCGCCGGGGCGGGAGCGGGAGGAGGCGTGCCGGGAGGTGGAGTGCCGTCGGGGCCGCGGCCCTGACCGCCTTCGCCGCGGCCGCGACCGCCGCGGCCGCCGCCGAAGCCGGCGTTGCGGACGAGGCCCCTGGTGCCGTCGATCAGGCCGGGGCCGACGATCGCGAGGTTGGTGAGATTCTCGCCCCAGATGAGGCTGTTGCGCCAGTGGCTGTGACCGAAATCCTGATACTGGTGCCGGTCGCCCCACTCGTTGGGCTCGGCATTGTCGTAGCCGCCGAAGCCGGGGGAGGGCGTGGCGGCGAGCAGGGTGGCGCCGGCGTCGAACTGGAGCGTGAGGTTGCTCTTCAGCCGGAGGCTGAAACTGAGGTAGGTGCCGGCGGGGAAGCGCACGGTGCCGCCGCCGGCGGCAGCCGCGGCGTCGATCGCGCGGTTGATGGCGTCGGAGTCGAGCGTCTTGCCATCGCCGGTGGCGCCGAAGGCGCGGACGTCGTAGTCGGCGGCGGCGGAGCGGGAGACGACCGCGAGGCAGGCGAATGCGGCGAGGACGGCGACGGCGAGGCGGACGGCCGGGCGCGTCATCGAACCGAAACAGGGGTGGGGCATGAACGCGCACTATCGCGGCGCGCGGCGCGGCGCGGCAACGCGGGTGGCGGTTGGACGGTCAGACGGGATGGCGCGTTGGGTGGCCCAGCGCGTCAGCGCAGCGAGCGTTCGCCGACCGGGCGCCGTTCGGTCCCACTGCTCACGCAGCGGGCTACCGCGGAGACAGCGCTCGGTGGCGGGAGCGGTGCAGATTCACGGCGCGGGCAGGATCTCGAGCGCGTTGATCTCGGGATTTTCGACGTTCGGCGTGAAGGTGATGTCGAGCTTGCCGTCCTTGATCTCGACGTCGACGGTGACGATCAGAGCCTTGCAGAAGCCGCCGGCCTTCTCGAAAACGTCGAAATCCTTGAACTCCCTGCCTTCGACATTGAACGAGAAAACGCGTTCGCCGGCCTTGGTGATGCCCTCGAAGGTCTCGGCGAAGTGCAGCTTCACGGTGTATTTCCCGTTCGGGAGATCGTGCGCGAACTTCGTCATGCTGTAGCGCTCGGCGCGGTAGAGCGACGGGGTCTTGGTGTGGTCGATGTTGAGTTCGGGGCGGGCGATGGTCTCTCCGTCGGCGAAGCCGGTGTCGGCCTGCCAGACGACGCCGGTCTCGTCGGTGAGCGGCTTGTCGATGCCGGTCTTGATGCGGATGGTGGGGCGGGCGGCGGTCTTTTCGGCGGCGAAAAGGGCAAGGGAACCGCCACCGACGAGCAGCGAAGCGATGACGGCGAGAGAGACGAGGAGGCGACGCGGGGTAGTCATGGCGAATTGGGTGGGACAGCGCGTAAGTGAGTCACGCGCGGTCCGCCAATCCTGAATTGGTCGAACTATAGGGCAGTGCGCTTCGCGTTTCTGGATTTGCCAGCGTCGGAGTCCTTGCGCAACGGACGGGACCGGGTTGGGCTTCATGGCGCACGTTACCGTTGGTCCCCCTGCTTCCCCGCATGAAACTCGTCTCTGCACTTGTCCTGTTTTTCAACTCGCTGTTGCCGGTGGTTGCGGCCGGCACGCCGCCCGCCCTGCCGCGCAGCACGCCGGAGGCGCAGGGGGTGTCATCGGCGGCGATCCTGGGTTTCATCGAGGCGGCCGAAGAGAGGATCAACGCGCTGCACAGCGTGATGATCGTGCGCCGCGGCCACGTGGTGGCGGAGGGCTGGTGGGCGCCGTATGCGGCGGAGCTGCCGCACCAGATGTTCTCGCTGAGCAAGAGTTTCACGTCGACGGCAGTCGGGCTGGCGATTGCGGAGGGGAAGTTCGCGGTGGACGATCCGGTGTTGAAGTTCTTTCCCGACGAGGCGCCGGCCCAGCCGAGCGCGAATCTCCGCGCGCTGCGCGTGCGCGACCTGCTCACGATGTCGACCGGACACCACAACGAGGACCTCCAGAACTTCCCCTACAATGGCGACGAGAGCGTGGTGAAGAAATTCCTCGCGCTGCCGGTGACGCACAAGCCGGGCACGTTCTTCGTCTACAACACGCCGGCGACCTACATGCTCTCGGCGATCGTGCAGAAGACGACGGGGCAGGCGGTGATCGACTATCTGCGGCCGCGGCTGTTCGAGCCGCTGGGGATTGCGAATCCGATTTAGGAGGCGAGCAAGCAGGGCGTGTCGATGGGCGGCTTCGGGCTGAGTGTCCGGACGCAGGATATCGCGCATTTCGGCCAGCTCTACCTGCAAAAGGGCCAGTGGCAGGGAAAACAGCTCGTGCCGGCGGAATGGGTGGCGACGGCGACGTCGCGCTGGATGTCGAACGGCAGCAACCCGGCGAGCGACTGGGAGCAGGGCTACGGGTTTCAGTTCTGGCGCTGCCGCTATGGCGTGATCCGTGGCGACGGGGCGCACGGGCAGTTTTGCATCGTGTTTCCCGAGCTCGACGCGGTGGTCGCGATCACGGCGGGCACGCGCGATCTGCAGGGCGTGCTGAATGTCGTGTGGGACAAACTGCTGCCGGCCTTGCATGCGAAGGCGGCGCCGCTGCGCGACGACGCGGCGACGCAGGGCAAGTTGAAGGCGAAGCTCGCCGGGCTCACGCTGCGGACGCCGGTGGCGGTCGCGACGCCGGCGATCGCGACGGCCATCGCGGGAAAGCGCCATGTATTTCCGAAGAACGCGCAGGCGATCGATGCGCTGCGGCTCACGCCGGCGACGGCGGATGGACGGACGATCGAGGTGTGGTTCCGGAACGGTGAAATGGAGCAACGAATCACGGCGGTGGCGGGCGAGTGGCGGAGCGGGGCGTTGGGGACCGGGCCGGATGCGGTGCCGATCTCCGCCAGCGGGGCGTGGACGGCGCCGGACACTTACACGCTGGACGTGGTGCGCACGCGCACGCCGTTCGCTACGCGCTACACGCTGACGTTTGCGGGCGAGCAGGTGACGCTGAAGGCGGAGCCGAACGTCGGACCGCGGCCGGCCGCGGTGGCGGGAGTGGTGGGGCGGCGGGAGTAACTCGGAGCGACGAACGCGTTTTCCTACTCGGCCAGATCGAAGGAGCAGGTTTCCTCGATTTCCTCGATGGTGGTGAGGCCGAGCAGGACCTTGTTCAGGCCGTCGTAACGGAGGGGGCGATACCCGCCCTTGAAGGCGGCGCGCGTGATCTCCTGCACGCTGCGGCGTTCGGTGATCATCTGCCGGATCTCCTCGGTGATCACGACCAGTTCGTGAAACGCCACGCGGCCGCGGTAACCGGTGTCGCGGCAGTGCGCGCAGCCGCGGCCGCGGTAAAAGGGCACCTCGGTGAGGCCCTCTTCGGTGAAGTATTTGAGCAGGACCTCCGGCGGCGGGTAATACGCCTCCTTGCACTTGTCGCAGATGCGCGCGGCGAGGCGCTGGGAGAGCACGCCGATGACGGACGGCGCGACCATGTAGGGCTCCACGCCCATCTCCATCAGGCGCACGATGGCCTGGGGCGCGGTGTTGGTGTGCAGCGTGGCGAAGACGAGGTGCCCGGTGAGCGCGGCCTCGGTGGCGATCTTCGCCGTCTCCGTGTCGCGGATCTCGCCGATCAGGATCACGTCCGGATCCTGCCGGAGATAGGCCCGCAGCATCGTGCTGAACTTCAGGTCAATTTGCGGGTTGATCTGGCTCTGCATCACGCCGTGGACGGGGATCTCGACCGGATCCTCGATCGTCGTGATGTTGAGCTTCGAGGTGTTGATTTCGCCGATCGCGGCGTAAAGGGTCGTGGTCTTGCCGGAGCCGGTCGGGCCGGAGACGAAGAGGATGCCGTTCGGATTTTTGATCAGCCGGCGGAAGGGCTGCATGATGCGTTGCGACATCAGCATGGTGTCGAGCGTGACCATGGAGCGCTTGTTGGCGGACGAGAGCACGCGGACGACAGCCTTCTCGCCGTAGACGGTGGGCACGACGGAGAGGCGGAAGTTGGCCTTGGTGGTGCCCATCGGCACGGAGAAGCGTCCGTCCTGCGGGAAGCGCGACTCGGAGATGTTGAGGTCGCTGATGATCTTCAGACGGGAGACGACGGCGCGGTGGAGGTTCTTCGGGTAGTTCAGGATGTCGCGCAGCGTGCCGTCGACGCGGAAACGGATGCGCGAATGGATCTCCAGCGGCTCGATATGGACATCGGTGGCGCGCTCGCGCAGGGCGAAGTGGATGATCTCGTTCAGCACGTGCACGAGCGTATCGGTCTTCGCGAGTTCCGAGATCCGCTCCGCGGCGAGATCGGGCTCGGCGAAGAGGGCGTTGCGTTCCAGCTCCGCGATTGAGTCGGTGATGGACTGTTCCGTGGCGTAGATGATGGAGATGGCGTCGTCGATCTCGCACGGGAGGCAGAACACCGGGCTGAGCGGCAACTGGGCGATCTGCTCGAGGCGGCGCACGAGCTGGGCGTCCTCGGGCGTGGCCATGGCGACGGTCAGCACGCCGTCGATCACGTAGAGGCCGATGGCGCGGACCTTGCGGGCGATCTCCAGCGGGATCTGCCGACCGGCCTGGACCGTGATGCCGGACGCGAGGACGTCGACGTAGGCGATGTTGAGGTAGTCGCCCCACAGCCGGCAGGCGTCGTCCTTCAACAGGAGCTTCTGGTCGATCAGTGCCTGGAGCAGATCGAGGGGATTCTCGTGCCGGGCCGCGAGCACGGCGAGCTTGGCGCGGCCGTCGAAGCCGGGGTGAGCCAGGACGAGCCGGACAAACTCAGCGTTCGAGCGCACGGGCGGCACGGCGGGCCTGCTGCTGTTCGAACAGGACGTTGATCGCCGCCTGATCGAGCTTCTCCATCGCGAAGGTGGCGGAGGCGCGGTCGCGTTTCACCTCGCGCAGCAGGGCGGGCAGTGAGTAACGAATCTCGACGAAGGGGGAATTCGATTCCGGTTCGGGCTCGTGGGGC
>CAZENI010000167.1:0-14722 GCA_964513055.1 uncultured Opitutus sp. | reverse complement strand
GCAGCGTATCCATCGTCTCAGAGTTAATCACTCGGGGGGCCGGTAGCAAGGCGGGGACCGACCGATAGGGCCGCGGCGCCATAACGGGCACCCGGGCGCGCAGGACTATTTCCCGCTCAGCCCGAACTGGGGAGTATAGGGCTGCTCCCCGCCCAGCACGAAACGGCCGATGGCAAGCTGTGTCTCGCGTGCTATGAGCCACTCGGCGAACGCCTCGGCGCGGGCGTCGTGGCCGCCGCCGGTGCTCGAGGTCAGGACGAGGATGCGGAGCTTGGACATGGCGCGCGCTCAGGAGAGATCGAAATACGCGGCCTGAATCCGGCGCCGGAGCGGGAGGGAGCCGAAGCGCGCGAGGAGCGGCCCGAGCACGGCCTGGAAAAAACGCCCGGTGCGCACCGTGCCGGAGCGGTGGCGCAACAGCGCGCGGCGCAGCGACGTGGCAGCGTGCGCGGGCGGCGGGCCGCTGCGCATCATGCCCTCGAACGCCTGCCACACGCGCGCCAGCCGCGGAGTCGTGGCCCCGGGCAGGCGGCGCACCGAGGTCTCGAAATCCGTGCGGTAGTCGCCGGGCCGGACGTCGAGCACGATCACGCCGGTGCCGGCGGTCTCGATCATGAGGCTCTCGTTGAGCGCGGTGAGGCCGGCCTTGACGACGTTGTAGGCACTCTGAAACGGCAGGGGAAACTCCGCCGCGAGCGACGAGATGTTGACGAGTGCGCCGTGCCGGCGGGCGAGCATGAGGCCGAGGGCGGCGTGCGAGAGGCGCGCGGTGTTCACCAGCATGACCTCCATCTGCTCGCGCCACAGCTCGAAGTCGGTGCCGGCGAACGGCCCGAAGATGCCGTAGCCGGCGTTGTTGATCACGAGATCGAAACCGCCGTCACCGGCCTGCGCGGCCTCGCGCCGGAAGATCGCCTCGGCTGCGGCGCCGTCGCGCAGATCGAGGGCCACCGGGGTGAAGCGCGCCCCGGTGCGCGCGGCGACCGCGGCCACGTCCACGAGTCGCGCGGGATCGCGCGAGGTGCCCCAGACGTGCACGCCGTCGGCGAGCAGCATCTCGGCAAACGCGCGGCCGAGGCCGGTGCTGGCGCCGGTGACGAACGCGGTGCGATGCCGATCGGAGACGCGGGGGGCGGCCACGGCTTCAGGCGACGCGCTTGAACACGAGCGCGACGTTGGCGCCGCCGAAGCCGCTGCTGCTTTTCACGACGATTTCCGCCGACCGCGCCTCGGTGGTCCGCGGGAGATTCAGGCCCTCGCACTCGGGATCGACCTGGCGAAGGTGGGCGTTGCCGGGGATGAAGCCCTCGCGCAGCGCGAGCGCGCAAAACGCGCTCTCCATCGCGCCCGCGAGCGAGAGGCCGTGGCCGGTGAGGGCCTTGGTGCTGCTGACGGCGACGCGGGCCGTCTCCTCCTTGAACACCGCGCGCAGTGCCCGCGCTTCGGATACGTCACCGATCAGGGTCGAGGTGGCGTGGGCGTTGACGTAGTCGACGGCGCCGGGCGCGACCCGGGCGGCGCGCAGGGCGTTGGTCATCGAGGCGGCCGAGCCGCTGCCCTCGGGGTGCGAGATGGCGACGTTGTAGCCGTCGGAGGCCTGGCCCCAGCCGAGCACCTCGGCGTAGGGCGTGACGCCGCGGCGCGCGACCTCGTCCTCGCTCTCGAGCACGAGGACGACGGAGCCGCCGGTGCCGACGAAGCCATCGCGGGCGACGTCGAAGGGCCGCGAGGCGAGGTTCGGATCGGTCTGGAGGGAAAGCGTGCGCATGCCGGCGAAGGGCAGGATGGCGTCCACGTTGCCATCCTCGGCGCCGACGACGAACATGCGTTTCTGCCGGCCGAGCGTGATGTCGTCGAAGGCGTAGCCGAGGGCGTGCGCCGAGGAGGCGCAGGCGGAGGAGAAGCCGCACGAGGCGCCCTGGACCTTGAAGGCGGCGACGAGGTTGAAGTTCAGCGTGCCGACGATCGATGCCACGATCCCGAGCGGGGAACAGCGCATGACGCCGTATTTCTGGAGGCGCTCGTGGTGGTGAAAGAGCAGGAACGGCGAACCGCCGGAGGCGGCGTAGAGGCCGGTCAGCGGGTTCGAGATGTCGGCCTCGGTGAGGCGGGCGTCCTCGACGGCCTGGAGCATCGCGCATTGCGCGAAAAGGCCGCTGGGCGCCATCGAGCGGAGCAGCTCGCGCTTGATCTTATAGCGCGACGGGAAGGTCCAGTCCTCGGGGTCGGTCGAATCCGCCGTGAAATCCTTGATCGTGCCGACGACCTTGCAGGGGATGTCGGGCTTCTGGAACGGCGGGTAGAGCTCGAAGCCGTGCCGGAGCTCGCGGAGGCTGCGCGTCACGCCGGGCGTGTCGTTGCCGATGCTGGTGATGAATCCGAGGCCGGTGATGAAGACTCTGGGCATGCGCCGAAGGGAGGGGCAGTGAAGGCGCTTCGAGGAAGCCGGTCAATGGCGCGCGCGGGCGCAGTGCCAACCCGAAGGTCCGCCAAAAAAAACGGCGGCCGTGCGGCCGCCGTCCGAAAACGAGGATGTCAGGTGTCCGCTCAGGCGTTGATCGCCGCGCGCAGGGGCGTCGGCGGGGGGGTGGCGGCCGCGGCGCCGTTGACGCCGGCGGCGTGCCCGACGCCGTTGATGGGCACAGGGGCGTTGACCGCATCGACGAAGCCGTAGGTGAGCGTGATCTCCTCCGCGATGACGGCCTTTTCCTGGCCGACGCGGATCGAGCCCTCGAACGTCGCGAGCGGCATCTTCATCCGCTTCGGCTTGATCGACAGGGTCAGGATGTCACCGGGCTTGCAGACGCGATGGGCGCGGACGCCTTCGCAGCCGGTGAAGAAGATCATCTGGGAGCTAACGATCTTGCCCGGCTCCGTGGGGGCCCCTTCGAGCAGATAGAGGACGGCGAGCTGGCCGAGGGCCTCGAGCATGATCGAGGCGGGCATGACGGGGTTGTCCTTGAAATGGCCCTGGAGGAAAAACTCCTGGCCGGAAATCTTGTATTTGCCGTTGGCCGCCGTGGAGCTGACGGATGCCTCGTTCAGGAAGAGGAACGGGGGCTGGACGGGCATCACCGCGCCGATGTGCTCGATCGGGATGAACTTGGTGGGCTTCGGCAGGGTCAGCCCGCGAATCTTGCAGTCGATGAAGGTCTTTACGTCGCCGACGGTGCGGAGGTTGCGCAACTCGTCGTTGTTGATCGACATCTGGAGGACGTCTTCGACGAGGATGACGATTTCCATCATCGTCAGGGAATCGATTCCCAGATCCTCGATGAGGCGCAGGTCGTCGTCGGCGTCCTTGAGTTTCACCCGGAGATCGGGCTCGACGAAGCGCTCGATGACCCCGATGACCACCGCCGGAACATGTTCGGGGTTGCCAGTCTTGCGATATTGGACCGCGGCTTCGAAGGTCGACGGCGAGCACCTTTTCAGGGCTTCGCGGAGTGCGGCTTCATCCTCAGGAGCAAACGGTTTTGGCGGTGTCGGCAACGGCTTGGCGGCCGCCGGACTGGTTGAAACTGCATCTGGCATTGTTCGTTCCTTGTATGTTACGGGGGAGTGGAAAGTAAACCCCTTATTTCGGACCGGGAGAATGCGGGGGCGTTCGCAAGGCGGCGCGGGAAGTTTCGGCCGGGCGATAAGTTTCGTGCGGTCGGCGTGCGCGAACGGCGCTTGCCAGCGAGCGGCGCGCTTCCTAACGACTCCCGCGCGACTCCGCGCCTGACATGGGGGCGGACGCGCCTTTCCATCGCCCTGCGCATGAGCGCCACCGCCAACGTCCCGGCCGGCTGTCCGGTATTTCTGATTACGCACGAGTTTTACCCGAAGCGGGGGGGGATCGCGACGTTCACGGAGGAGATCGCGCGGGCGTCGGCGACCCTGGGGTATCCGATCGAGGTGTGGGCGCAGTCGGCGCCGGCGGGCGTGGAGCGGACCGACTGGCCGTTCCGGCTGCGCCGGATGCCGCTCAAGGGCACGCACGACCTTACCTGCCAGTTCCAGCTCGCCCGCGAACTCATCCGGCACCGCCGGCATCTGCGCGAGGCCACGGTCTACCTGCCGGAACCGGGGCCGATGCTGACGATGATGCTGCTGCAGTTTTTCCATGCGTTTCGCCCCGGACGGCTGGTGCTGACGTTCCACGGCTCGGAGATCCTCAAGTTTGCCGGGCACCCGCTGCGGCGCTGGCTGGCGGGTCAGTTGATTCGCCGGGCGACACGGGTGAGCACCCTGAGCAATTACACCCAGGAGCTGTTGCTCAGCCATTTTCCGGAAGCGGCGGACAAAATCTACCTGACGCCCGGCGCGCTCCGGTCGGACTTCGCGGTCGTGCCGCCGAAACCGGACACGCGCAGAGACAAGATCGTGATTCTCACGGTGGGCCGCCTGCATCCGCGCAAGGGGCAGCTCCTGACCCTGCAGGCGCTCCAGATGCTGCCGCCGGACGTGCGCGCCCGGCTCGAATACTGGGTGGTCGGCGGTCAGAGCAAGGGCAACTACGAGAACCTGCTGCGCACCCAGGCGGCGCAGCAGCCGGATCTCGCGGTGCGCTTTTTCGGCAACCTGCCGGACGAGGAGCTGACCGGCATCTACGACGGCGCGGATATTTTCGCGATGACGAGCGTGAAGCACGGAAGCAGCGTCGAGGGCTTCGGGCTGGTTTATCTCGAGGCCGCGGCGCACGGCCTGCCGGTCGTGGCGCATGACGTGGGCGGCGTGTCCGAGGCGATGGTCGATGGTGTGACGGGCCTGCTGGTGCCGCCCAATCGTCCCGTGCAACTGGCGGCCGCGTTCGAGAAACTGATTCACGATCCGGCGCTGCGGCGGAAACTCGGCGCGGCCGGCCGGGAATGGGCGATGCGCAATTGCTGGAAGGAATCCGCCGAGGCGCTCTTCAACCCCGCGTGGACCGCGACCTGATTCGAACCATGATCCTCTCCAAAGCCACGGTGAACGTCCGCTACGCGGAGACCGACATGATGGGCGTGGTCTACCACGGCAGTTACCTGCCGTGGTTCGAAGTGGGCCGCACGACGCTGCTCAAGGAAATGGGCCTGTCCTACCGGCAGCTCGAGGCGGACGGCTTCCGGCTGCCGGTGCTCGAGGTCGCCGTGAAATATCTCCGGCCGGCGCTCTACGACGACGAGCTCACGATCGTGACGACGATGGCGGAGAAGCCGCTGCTGCGGATCCGGCTCGATTACGAAGTGCGGCGCGGCGAGGAACTGCTGGCGACGGGCTCCACCGTGCACGCGTTCATCGATCGCGAGGGCAAGCCCGTGCGGCCGCCGGCGGCCGCGGTGGCGGTGTTCGGGGCGGCGTTCGCGTGACTCCGGGGCGGCCCGGCCCGTGAGGGCAGGGTGGGGCGCCGTCAGCCGGCGTCGTATTCCGCGAGCGCGAGCGGGTCCGTCTCACCCGCCCGCGCGGCCGCGAGGAGCGCGGCGCCGCCGAGTCGCTGCACCGCCCACACGGCGTGCGCCCGCACGAGCGCCGAGGCGTGCGCGGTGGCGAGGGCGGTGAGGGCGGGGAGCAGCGAGACGTCGCCGGAGTTGCCGGCGACGACGCAGGCGTTGCGCAGGAGGCCGGTGAGCTTCAGGCGCTTGATCGGGGTGCGGCGAAAAACCTCTGCGAAGCGCCCTGGCGTCAGGGCGAGGATCTCCGCGAGGGTGATCTCCGCGAGATCGTGGCGCGCGGCGAGCAGCAGGTGGCGGCCCTGCTGCGCGAAGCGGTTCCACGGGCAGACCTCGAGGCACACGTCGCAACCGTAGATGCGGTGGGCGATGCCGGCGCGCAGCTCGCGCGGGATGACGCCCTTGTTCTCGATCGTCTGATACGAGATGCAGCGGCGCGCATCGACCACGCCGGGGGCGGCGAACGCCTGCGTGGGGCAGGCGTCGAGGCAGCGCGTGCAGTTCCCGCACAGCAGGCCGACATCGCGCGCGTGAAACCGGCTGCGCACGGGCGCATCGGGCGCGAACTCCGCGCGCGTGAGAATCGCGGCGAGAAACAGCCAGTTGCCGTGGCGCCGCGAGATAAGCATCGCGTTCTTCCCGGTGAAGCCGAGGCCCGCGCGCGCCGCCCAGCTCCGCTCGAGGACGGGGCCCGTATCCACATAGTAACGATAGTCCGCCGGACCGGCGCCGTGGAGTTCCTCGAGCGCGCGGCCGGCCGCGACCAGCGCCGGCTGGATCGTGTCGTGGTAATCCTCGTGCAGCGCGTAGCGCGCCCAGAGTGGCCGGCCGGCGTCCGGCCGGGCGGCGCGGAAGCGTTCGGACCAGTAGCTGACGCCGAGGAGGATGATCGAGCGCGCGCCGGGCAGGACAAGCTGCGGATCGAGCCGCTTGTCGGCGCTGCGCTCCATCCACTGCATGTCGCCGTGCATGCCGGCGGCGAGCCACGCGCGCAGCGGCACGGCCGGGGCGTCGGCGAGCGACGCGAACCGCACGTCGTCAAACCCGAGGGCGGCGAGGCGGGCGCGCAGTGTTTCCTGGCGGGAATCGAGCACGGGATGATGGGTCTGGTGGGTTTCGTCGTCGCGCGCCCGGACGGTGTGTCCCGCTCCGATTCCGCCTGAAGGCGGGACTACGAACGGCGACGGGCGCTCACTTCTTCGCGCGCGCGAAGTCCACGGCGTCGCGCCGCCACGCCCGCATCACGTGCGCGACGATGTCCTGGAGCGGGCGGCCGTCGGTGAGGATGACGGTGCCCGACTGCTTGTAGATCGGCTCGCGTGCGGCGTAGAGCGTGCGCACGCGTTCCTCGGGGTCGTCCACGGCGAGCAGCGGGCGGTTGCGGTGCCGCGCGGTGCGCGCGAGGATGGTTTCGAGCGAGGCGTGCAGGCACACGACGACGCCGCGCGCCTTCAGTGCCGCGAGCATGCCGGGCTGCACGACGAGCCCGCCGCCGCAGGCGACGAGGGTGCGGGCGGCCGGGTGGCCGCGTTCGACAAAATCGCGCTCCATCGCGCGAAACGCCGCTTCGCCCTGCTGCGCGAAGATGTCCGAGATCGTCTTGCCCTGCAGCCGCTCGATCTCGTGGTCGCTGTCGACGGCCTGAAAGCCGATCTTGTGCGCGACGGCCCGCCCCACCGTGGTCTTGCCGGTGCCCATGAAACCGACGAGGTAGAGATTGACGTCCGCTGGATCCATCGCGTGCGTTCTCCACACAAGCGGGCGCACCGCACTTTGCCAGACACGAAAAATCCTATGACAGGCGCCGGAGCCAATTACGCGTTTGCCAGCGACAACACCGCCGGGGTCTGCCCCGAGGCGCTCGCCGCAATCGAGTCCGTCAATGCGGGGCGCGTCCCGAGCTACGGTGACGATGCGCACACGGCGGAGGCGAAGGGGCAGTTCGCCGCGCTCTTCGAACGGGAGTGCGACGTGTTCCTTGTCTTCAACGGCACCGCGGCGAACGCCCTCGTGCTCGCCGCGCTCTGCCAGCGGCATCACGCCGTGCTCTGCCACGAACTTTCGCACGTGGAGACCGACGAATGCGGCGCGCCGGAATTTTTCACCGGCGGCAGCAAGATCCTCCCGCTGGCCGGCGCCCACGCCAAGCTGACGCCGGCCGCGCTCGAGCCCGTGATGCACCGCGGGCACGGTGTGCATTTCCCGAAGATCCGCGCGCTCTCGCTCACGCAGTCGACCGAGCTGGGCACGGTCTACACGCCGGAGGAGATGCGCGCGCTGGCCGACTTTGCGCACGCGCGCGGGCTCGCGGTGCACATGGACGGTGCGCGTTTCGCCAACGCGGTGGCGACGCTGCGCGCGCGCGGGTTTTCCCCCGCGGACGCCACGTGGCGCGCGGGCGTGGACGTCCTCTGCTTCGGCGGCACGAAGAACGGCCTGCTCACCTCGGAGGCAGTCGTGTTCTTCAATCGCGAACTCGCGCGTGAATTCGACTACCGCGTGAAGCAGTCCGGCCAGCTCTCGTCCAAGATGCGTTTCGCGAGTGCGCAATGGTCGGCGGTGCTCCGCGACGGTGCGTGGTTGCGGCACGGCGCGCACGCGAACCGCCAGGCGCAGGCGCTGGCCGCGGGGCTGCACGCGCTGGGGTTCGCGCTCATCGCGCCGGTGGAGGCCAACGGCGTGTTCGTGGCGCTGCCGCCGGCGATCCACGACGCGCTCGCCGCCCGCGGCTGGCATTTCTACAAGTTTGTCGGCGACGACGGCTACCGGCTGATGTGCTCCTGGGAGACGAGCGACGCGGACGTCGCGGCGTTTTTGGCGGACGTGCGCGCGATCCGATAAGGGGCGTGGAACCCGTCCACAAGAAAGCCCCCGGCGTTGGCCGGGGGCTGGGTGAAAGGGGAAATCCGATTCCGCTTACTTGCGGGCCGGCATCGCGGGCGCGGCGGCGGCGGGCGGGTTGATGTCGAGCAGGTCGACCTCGAAGATGAGCGTCGCTCCCGGCGGGATGCCGGGGCGGCCTTCGTCGCCGTAGGCGAGGTGCGGCGGGACGTAGAGTTTGATCTTGCCGCCCTTCTTCACCTTCTGGATGCCCTCGGTCCAGCCGGGGATGACCTCATCCAGCTTGAAGTCGATCGGCGTGCCGCGGGTCACGGAGCTGTCGAAGACCGCGCCGTCGAGCAACGTGCCGTGGTAGTGCACCTTCACGGTGTCGGTGGCCTTGGGCGCCACGCCGGCGCCTTCCTTCAGCAACTCGTAGCGCAGGCCGCTGGGCAGCTCCAGGATCGCCTTGTTTTCCTTCAGCTTGGCGAAATACGCGACGTTGGCTGCCGTGTTCTTGTCCTTCACTTTCGCCATGTTGGCGGCCGTCTTCCGCTGCATGAACTCGTCCATCTTCGGTCCGATCTTCTCGAGCTCGAAGGGCGAGTCCTTGCCGTCGGCGGCGGAGTAGAGGCCCTTCACGAAGAGCGCGAGTTCCTCCTTGCTGAAGGCGAGCTCCGTCAGTCCGACGCGCTTGCCGACGAACCAGCCGAATTCCTCGATCATCTGGTTGTCCGTGAACGCGGGTGCCGCCGGTGCCGCGGGCGCGGCGGGCGTCGGAGCGGCGGCAGGAGCCGCCGCGGGGGATTTGGGCTCCTGGGCGCGCGCAACGGAGAGGCCGAGCGCAAGCAGGCAGGTCGTGGCAATGGACGTCAATTTCATGCGTGGATTTGGGAGGCGGGTAGAGTAACGATGAGGCCGGGTTTGTGCCGTAAAAGTTTCCACCTCTGCCACCCGCCTCCGGTGAATGCAATCCCGATCTCCCCGCTTGTATCGGCCCTCTCAATCGGGCATGACCGGCCCTCCGCAAATGAACCCTGACCAATTTTGGACCAGCCAGGATGGCCAAATCCTCACGGTAAAGAACAAGGACGACCGCGCCGTGACGCTGACCCTTGCCTTCTGGCCGCGCCACCCCGCCGAGTTTGAGTTTCTCAAGACCCATCTCGCCGCCCTCAAGTTTACCGAGCGCAGCTCCTGGGCGCGCGTGGGCATCGAGATGCTCATCCACGGCCAGCCGCGCGTGGAGGGCAACCGGCTCGAACTCGAGGCCGACGCCTTCATCTTCGACGCGAGTTTCCCGAACGCCGGCTACTGGAAAAAACTGATGCGCGTCGGCTCGCCGGTCGGCCGGCTGTTCTACGCCCCGGCTGCCGCCAAGCTCTCGACCGGGGAGATCTGGGATGCGCTGAAGGAGAACCGCATCAAGCTGCCCAACACGATCAGCATCGACTCGCTCGGCCGCGTGTTCCTCACGCCGCACCAGGTCAGCTACACCCTCAGCCAGCGGCTGGCGCGCGGGGATTTCGAGCGCGTGATCGCGGGCACGGCCGGCCGCGGCTACCTCGATCGCGTGCAGATCCGCCACGACGCCGCGCCGCTCACGATTGCGCCGCGCTCCGGCATTCTCACGAGCTGCTCGATGTATTTGAAAGAGCACTTCGTGGTGCTGAACCAGGGCGCGGGCAACTTCGGCATCCACACCAGCGCCGTGCTGCTCGATCCGATCAAGACCTTCGGCACGAATGTCATGCTCGAGATCTACAACACCGGCGATCAGCCGGTGGTGAACCCGGTGGTGTCCGTCGAGGTGTTCCGCGCGCCCGAGGCGAGCGATCCCGAGTTCAAGTCGCTCACCAAGCGCCGCACGCGCCTCCTCGCCACCGCGACCGAGCTCTACAAGTGCCTCGACGAGAATCCCCCGCGCGAGGGTGGCGAGGCCAAGCCCCGCACCCACATCGTGGTGAAGGGCCAGAGCGCGACGATGGCGAACCACGCGGTGTTCCTGAAGGCGGGCGACGACATCAAGAAAGCGCTCGGCGCCGCCGGCGGCCCCTGCGGCCACCGCACGCTGATCCAGGCGCTCGATGCCGCGCCGGAGAACGCCGACACGCTCGTCCTCGACTACTTCCCCGCGCTGCTCGAGCAGATCGAGTTGATCACGCGCATCGGCGGCGACGTGAAGCTGAAGCGGATCATCTTCCGCAAGGCCTCGCGCACCCACGGCTACTTCCTCTCGAGCAACGCCCACGGGCGCCTCGACACCTTCGACGCCATCGGCGTGCAGGTCTACTGGTATGACGAGCTGACGAAGGACCTCTACCTGCACACCTACAAGAAGGAGCACGGCTTCTTCGTGCGCGAAGAGATCGCGCGCAAATTCCAGGAGTCGACCATCCTCGCGTTCTACGGCTCCGCCATCGGCCTCGACCAGGCCGACACCGATCGGATCTCGTCGCTCGTCGACAAGCTCACCTCCTTCATCGGCACGAACCTCGGCGTGCTTACCGGCGGCGGCGGTGGCGTCATGCGGCTCGCGACCGATCAGGCGCGGACCAAGGGCGCCATCACCGGCGCGTGTTTCCTCGAACTCGAGGCGCAGCCGCCGGAGCTCGGCGTGGATTTCTTCAACACGTTCCAGGAGTCGTCGCGGCACTTCCGGCAGAAATGGTTCGAGGCGGCGGATTTTTGCATCTTCAACGTCGGTGGCGTCGGGACGCTCGAGGAGGTCGGCATCGAGATGTGCAACCTGAAGCTCGGGATCCGCCCGCGCGTGCCGTATGTGTTTTTCAACGCCACGTTCTGGACCGATCTGCGCAAGCAGCTTCAGACGATGATCAAGTCGAAGCGCGCCCCGGCCTGGATGGCGGACTACGTCCTCTTCACCGACGATCCCGACGAGGTGGTCGCGTTCTACCGCAAGAAACTGCAGGTGCTGTAACCGTCCCGCGCCCGCTCGTGAGCCCCACTTCTCTCCCCCGATCCGTCCTGGTCGTCGGCGCCGGCGGCCGCGAACACGCGCTCGTCCGATCGCTGCTCGCTTCGCCCGCGCGGCCGCGCGTGCTCTGCGCGCCGGGCAACGCCGGCATCGCCGAGGACGCACCCTGCATCCCTGTCGCGGTCGACGATCTCGCGAGCCTCGTCACGCTCGCGCAGCGCGAGCGGATCGAGTTCGTCGTCGTCGGACCCGAGGTCCCGCTCGCGCTCGGCCTCGCCGACCGGCTGATCGCGGCCGGCATTCCCGTCTACGGGCCGACCGCCGACGGCGCGCGGCTCGAGGCGTCGAAGATTTTCACGAAGCAGCTCCTGCTCAAATACCGGATCCCGACCGCGGCCGCCGGCGTGTTCTCCGCCGTCGAGCCGGCGCTCGCCTACCTGCGCACCCGGCCGGTCCCCATCGTGATCAAGGCCGATGGTCTCGCCGCCGGCAAGGGCGTGGTCGTGGCGCAATCCGCCGCCGAGGCCGAGACGGCGGTGCGCGACATGCTCGAGGGCGGCAAGTTTGGCGCGAGCGGCCGCCAGCTCCTGATCGAGGACTGCCTCTTCGGTGAGGAGACCTCGATCCTCGTCGTCGTCTCGGGGCGCGACTACGTCATCCTGCCGACCTCGCAGGATCACAAGCGCATCGGCGATGGCGACACCGGCCCCAACACCGGCGGCATGGGCACGTATTCGCCGGCCGAAGTCGTGACGCCCGTGCTGCTCGATCAGATCGAGCGCGAGATCGTGCGGCCGTCGGTGAACGCGATCGCGGACGAGGGGATGCAGTTTCGCGGCACGCTCTTCATCGGCATCATGCTGACGCCGGACGGGCCGCGCGTGATCGAGTATAACGCGCGCTTCGGCGACCCGGAGACGCAGGTCGTGCTACCGCGGATCGCGGACGATTTGCTCGCGCTCCTCTGGGCGGCGGCGCGCGGCGAACTCGCCGGCACGCGGCTGACGGAGAAGCCGGAGCACGCGATCTGCGTGGTGATCGCGGCGAAGGGCTACCCGGAGGCGTTTCGCAAGGGCGACGCGATCACGTTTCCGCCGGCGCTGCCGCCGGGGGTGTCGATTCTGCACGCCGGCACGGCGCGCAACTCCGCCGGCCAGATCGTGATGAACGGCGGCCGCGTGCTCGGGGTCACCGCCGTGGGGCCGACGCTCCGGGCCGCTGCCGACGCGGCGTATGCGACGTGCGAGGCGATCGGCTGCGCCAGCAAATATTACCGGCGCGACATCGGCGCGCGGCAGTTGAATCGCCGATGAGCACCCTGCGCCGGCTGCTGCGGGGGTGGATTGCGGTCCTCGTGAGCGGCGTCGCCGCCGCGGTGGCGGCGCCCGCCGAGCACGAACTCGGCCGCGGCCTGATTTATGTGCGGGTGCGGGCGCTGCCGGCGGATCTGCCGCGGGCCCCTGCGGGCCGGGTGCCGCCATGCGTCGTCGATGTGCGCTACGTGCCGGCCGGGGCCGAGGCCGCGGACACGTTCCTGGCGTGGCTGAAATTCCGCGCGACGCCGCGCACGCCGGTCTTCGTGCTGGCGAACGGCGACACGTCGGCCGAGCTGCGGCACGCGCTGGCGGGCCATCCGCGCGGGAGCGGGATCGTGGTCGTGGGACTGGCCGCGCGTGATTTCAAGCCGGACGTCGAGGCCCGCGGCACGCCGGAGGCCGAGCGGCGCGCCTACGACGCGTTCGAGCAGGGAGGCGCGCTGGCGAAGCTGCTCGCGGACAATCCGGACAAGGTGCGCAACGACGAGGCGAGCCTCTCGCGGGATCGCCTGGCCGAGGCGTCGGCGGACGCGGCGGACGACGTGCTGCAGGGGAAACGCGAGCCGCCGCCGATCGATGTGACGCTGCAGCGGGCGGTGCATCTGCACCGGGCGCTGGTGGCGCTGAAGAAGATCTGAGGTGCGGTGGCGGGCCGAATCGGGCTTTGCGTTTCGCACAAAAGCATGTCCTTTCCCAGCCCGTGTCAGCGTCCGGCACCATAGTCACAGTCTGCACCGCGAACATCTGTCGCAGCCCGATGGCGGCGGCGCTGTTGCAGCATGCGCTGCGGGCCCAGCCGGAGCCGCTGCGCTCCCTGAAGGTCGTGTCGGCCGGGGTCGCCGCCCGCAGCGGCGAGCCGGTCTCGGAGAACTCGGTGCTCGCGCTGAAGAAGGTCGGCCTCGACATCGCGCAGCACCGCAGCCAGCCGGTCACCCAGCAGTTGCTCGACGACGCGCTGGCCATCATCTGCATGACCGAGTCGCACCGCGCGATGATTCAACTGCAGGCGGATCCGGTGCCGGCGAACCTTTTTCTCATGCGCGAGTTCCTGCCCGGCGACGTCGAGCGCGAGATCGGCGATCCGTTCGGCGGCCCGCTGCGCCTCTACGAGGTGACGCGGGACGAGATGGTGGAGGCGATTCCCGCGCTGGTCGCGCACCTTAAGACACTCATCGGCCGCAAGCCCGCGACTTGAGTTCGGATTTCGGATTGCGGATTGCGCAATCTCGGAATCGCCTCGGGGCCGTTTTTTCAATCCGAAATCCGCCATCCGATCTCCGCAATGCTGACCTCCGCGCCGCTCCGCACTCTCGATCCTGAAATTCACGCCGCGATCTCCGCGGAGCTCGCGCGCCAGCAGAGCCACATCGAGCTGATCGCCTCGGAGAATTTCACCTATCCGGCCGTGATGGAGGCGCAGGGGAGCGTCCTCACGAACAAATACGCCGAGGGTTATCCGGCGAAGCGCTGGTATGGCGGCTGCGAGCACGTCGACAAGGTGGAGAATCTCGCGATCGAGCGGGCGAAGAAGCTCTTCGGCGCCGAGCACGCCAACGTGCAGCCGCACTCGGGCTCGCAGGCGAATTTCGCGGTCTACACCGCGGTCCTGCAGCCGGGCGACAAGGTGCTCGGCATGAACCTGAGCCACGGCGGGCACCTGACGCACGGCAACCCGGCGAATTTTTCCGGCAAGCTCTACCAGTTCGTGCAATACGGCGTCCGCGAGGACAACGGCCTGATCGACTACGACGAGCTCGCGGCGATCGCGCAGCGCGAGAAGCCGAAGATGATCACGGTGGGCGCCAGCGCCTACTCGCGCGTGATCGACTTCGCCCGCATGGGCGAGATCGCGCGCAGCGTCGGCGCGTTCCTTTTCGCCGACATCGCCCACATCGCCGGCCTGGTCGCGTCGGGGGTGCATCCGTCGCCGGTGCCGCACGCCGACTTCGTCACGACGACGACCCACAAGACGCTGCGCGGCCCTCGCGGCGGCCTGATCCTCTGCCGCGCGGCGCACGCCAAGGCGATCGATTCGGCGATGTTTCCGGGCGGGCAGGGCGGTCCGCTCATGCACGTGATCGCGGCCAAGGCCGTGTGTTTCCAGGAGTGCCTGAAGCCGGAGTTCAAGACTTACTCCGAGCAGATCGTGAAGAACGCGCGGGCCCTCGCGGCGGCGATGACACGGCGCGGGTACAAGATCGTGTCCGGCGGCACCGACAACCACCTCATGCTGG
>CAZENI010000166.1:0-14739 GCA_964513055.1 uncultured Opitutus sp. | reverse complement strand
GGTGCGGGCGCCGCGCTCGCGGAACTGGAGGCGCGTGCGCTCGAGCGTGTCGTTGGTGACGAAGATGGGCTGGCCGGCGGCGTTGCGGATCAGGTTGCCGCGGGCGTCCTTGAGCAGCGGACCCGAGGGGTCGTTGAGCGGGCCGGCGCCTTCATCGGTGGTGCGCTCATAGCGGGCGCCGGCGACGAGCCAGAGGCGGTTTTGCAGCAGCTTGAGATCGCCGCGCAGGTAGCCGGCGGTGATGGTCTCCTTGAGCTGCTTCGAGCCGTTGACGAGCGTGGTGTGATATGTCGTGTCGTTGCGCACAAAGTAGGCCGGCGTCGCACGGTAGAGCGCGTGCATCCGGTGCGGGCTGACCCAGAGGATCTTCCGACCGGCGAACGAGGCGACTTGCTGCGAATACGCCGGGTCCACGGCGCCGTAGTTGCCGGCGAGGCGGACATCGTCGGGCGTGCCCGGGCGAAACGTGAACGTCTCGCTGCGGTTCACCGAATCAAACGACTCCTGCACGATGGCGGCTCCGGCCTTGAGCGACCACGGCAGCGTCGAGCCGAAGTCTCGCCGCACGTCGGTCTTCACCTGGCGGCTCTCGCGCTCCCAGCGAAAGTCGTTGGTCGTCGCGGTCGTCATCACGAAGCGGTTGCCGTCATACAAGTCGACGGCGCGGCCGGCGCGGTCCACCACCGTGTAGTGCGCGGGGATGACGCTGTCCTTGTCCTTGCCGGTGCCCGTCATGCCGTCGCCGCGGATGACGAGATTGCTGAGGGCGGTGGCGACGTTGGAGAAGTAGTCGGGGGTGGTGCGGAGCGACAGGGAGCGCGAACTGCTGGCGTGCGTGTCGATGCGCCAGTTTGCGCCGGTGAAGCGATGCTTGAGCGTGAGCTGCGTGGTGGTGGTCGCGAGTTGCAGCCAGGCGAAGGTCTGGGTGAGCGAACCGACGCCGGTGGCGGCGCCCTGCGTGAAGGTGGGTCCACCGGTCGCGCCGGCGCCGTAGACGACGGAGTAGGACGACGTGGCGGCCTCGGCGTCGCGGGCGCGATGCTGGAGACTCGCGCCGAAGACGTGGCGCGAACCGAATTTCCAGTCGATGCCGGCGGACAACGAGCGGTTGGAGACGACCTGGGGCGTCGTTTGCCAGATGCTCGAAGTCTGGATGAGCGACACGAGATTCCAGACGGGCGCGGTCTGGTCGGCGGCTGGGTAGGTGTTGATCTGCGAAGCGGCGAAGGTGAACGCGAGCGACTTGTTGACCGGGAGGAGGAAGCTGAGATCGAGGGACGGGTTGATGTGGCGATGCGTCAGCCGCGGAATCGGGCCGGTGCGTTTCTCGAGGGTGAGGCCGTAGTCCGCGTTGAAGGCGCTGTAGAGGTTGTAGGTAAAAAGTGGTTTCGCGCGCTCGAAGCCGCTTTTGCTGATGAGGTTCACGCTGCCGCCGAGAGCGCTGGCGGGCAGGTCGGGCGTCGGGACCTTCGTGACTTCGATGCGGGAGATGTTGTTGATCGGGATGCCGGAGAGCTGGACGTTGCGCGACTCGCCGCCCGTGGTGCTGGCGACCGGGCCGCCGTCGAGGGTGACGCCGGTGGTGTGGCCGGGCATGCCGCGCACCGAGACATCCGTCGGCAGATTGCCCGAGAAGCTGATGGCGACGCCCGGCATGTATTTGAGGAATTCGCCGATGTTGCCCGTGCCCGACGTGGGATACTCGTCGAACGCGACGACGCTCTTGATGTTGGGCGCGTGGCGCTGCTCGTTGAGGGCGACGGCTTGCGCGCTCATCTCGCGGTCCTCGATCACGGTGAAGGCTTGCAGCGTGGTGATGTCCCTGCCCGCCGCCGCGGGACCGCCGGAGCGGCTGAGTTCGAAATCGCGGCGCACGACCTGGCCGCTTTCGACGCGGACGATGGCGGTCTCGCTCTCGAGGCCGAGATACGAAACGCGGAGCGTGACATCGCCCGCGCGGACGCCGGAGACCTGGAAGGTGCCGTTGTCGTCGGTGGTGACCGCGAGCGAGGTGCCCACGACGACGACGCGGGCGTTGCCAACAAACGCCCCGGTCACGAGCGACTGCACCCGGCCCTCGATCGTGCCGGCAGGTTGGGCACGCAGCGTCGGTGCGAAGGGCAGGTTGAGTCCGAGTGCCAGCAAGGCGCCCCACTGGAAGCGTGAGGGCATAGATCGGAAGGCGGCTCCGACCGACAAGAGGAGAATCTGAAGGTAGCGGCGCGCAGCGGAGGCAGGACAGGCGCGAGCAAGGGAGTTCATGGCGTGGGGGACGGGCGGGTCGAGGCGGGAGAACCCGGCGGGGTGGGAGCGCGCCAGCAGGCCCAATAAAGTATACACTCGTATTAACGCGCGCGGCTGTCGATCTTCTTCCGCATCCCAGGTCGGCAGGATTCCCCTCGAAATGCCGCCGGCGGCAACAGACTTGACGCCGGAGACGGCGAGTATACACGGATGCAGCCCCGCGGAACCGGCCGTCGCGGTGGACTTCCCCATGAATCTCCGAACCCTTCCCGCCTTCGTCGTCCTTTTCGTGGTCCCGGCGGGCTTGGGCCAGGCCGCGGAGGCCTGGGCAAACCGGCGGGCGGCGGGCGACCTTAGCGGTGCGTGGCAGTTGCTGGTGGACGACGCGTTGATCGCGGAGAAGCGAGGCGTGGTCCGGCGCTACCACGCGTTCGAGAAGGACGCACGCAATCCGGTGCTCGTCGGGGATCGAGCGTGGGAAGGGAAGGTGGCGTATGTTTACGGTTCCGTGCTGCCCGGGGCCGAGGGTCGCGGCTACCGCATGTGGTATCACGCGTGGCAGGGCGGCGAATACCGGAATCTCTACGCGACCAGCCCCGATGGCGTGCGCTGGGACAAGCCGGCGCTCGGCCTCATCGAGTATCAAGGGTCCAAGGACAACAACCTCTTCTTCCGCCGCACGCGGGAGGATCACCTGCCGGTGGTGATCGCGACCCCGGAGGACCCGAATCCGGCGCGGCGCTACAAGTTGATCAATTTCGATTACGGCCGAACCAAGCCTCACAACCTTGTCGGCGGGTTCTACGGCGCCTATTCGGCGGACGGTCTCCACTGGCAGGATGTCGCGCGCAATCCGATCCTCGCCGATCCGGGCGATGTTGGGAATTTTGTCTGGGACGCCCGGGCGAAGCGCTACGTCGGCTACCCGAAGATATTCGCGCCGGTCGATGGTTGCCGCCGGCGTGCGGTGGGATTCACGGCGACGCGCGATTTCGAGGCGTGGCCGCCATCGGAGCTGATTCTCGTGCCGGACAAGGTGGACGATCGCTGGGTGACGCAGGACAAGCAGCACACGGATTTCTACGGACTGTGCGGTTTTCCCTACGAATCGGGTTTCATCGGACTGCTTTGGATTTTCCGCATCACGGACGGCAACAACGACGGGCCGATCTTCGTGGAACTCGTCTCGAGTCGCGACGGAGTGACGTGGACGCGGCAGGAGGGGGAGCGGCCGCCGCTCCTCGACGTCGGGCCGGCGGGCGCGTGGGACGGAGGGATGATCACCACGGTCAATCAGCCGCTGGTCGAGGGCGACCGCATCAAGCTTTTCTACGGTGGCGCCAGGCATACCCACGGCGGAACCAAGGACGCGCAGTCGGCCATTGGGGTTGCGACGCTGCGCAAGGACGGGTTTGCCTCGCTCGAGGCAACGGAGGCGACGGGTGTCGTAACCACGCGCCGGATGCGTGGGGCGCGCGGAGCGCTGCGGGTGAATGGCGATTTCCGGCAGGGTGTGCTGAAGGCCGACGTGCTCGACGCCAGCGGGCGCGTGCTGCCCGGCTACAGCGCGGATGAGTGCGTCGCGGTCGTGAACGATGGCGTCGATCTCCCGGTGACGTGGCGGAATCGGGCGCGGCTGCCCGAAGACGCGGGCGAGCTCAGCCTGCGCTTTCACATCACGCGCGGCGCGCTGTTTTCCTTCCACGCCGGGGACGGCGTGCGATGGAGCGATGAGCCCGGCGTGCCGGACATCGCGATCGATTTTCAGACCGAGGGACCGGCGGGGCGATTGGTGCTGCACGGGGCGGCGAAGGTCCAACCCGCCGAAGCGGGCAACAGCGTGCTGGCACTGAAAGGGGCGGGCGACGCGGCCGACGTGCCGGGCACCGCGCGGCTGGGCAGTCGGTTCACACTGGCGGCCCGGGTGAAGACGGCGAGCACGCTGGTCGCGCGGTTGTTCAGTCATCATCGCGGCACGGGCGAGCCCGCGACCGGGGAGCTGATCTTCGACCTCAATCCGCGCAGTGGCGTGCTGCGCCTGATCGTCAACGGCCAGCGGATTCAATCCCGGCCCCGCCATTTCGCGGACAAGCAGAGCCACCACTTTGCCGCGACCTACGACGACGGTGAGGTCGTGCTCTACCTCGACGGCGTGCGCGGGGGCGAGGGGCGTGTCCGCCAGGGCAGCGCGCATCTGTTCAGCGATCGCACGATCATCGAGCACTTTGGGGCGGGGCGATCCGAGGTCGGCGTGGTGCTGGCGGGTGACCTGCGGATCGGCGAAGATCCTGGCGGGCGTTTCATCACGTTTCGGGACGAGGCGAAGAACGCACTGACTGAGCAACTCATCGGCACGGTTGACGACATTCTCGTTGCGCGCCGGGCGCTGAGTGAAACGGACGTGCAGGCACTCAGCCGAGGAAGGTAACGTGGTTTCCCCTCGTGTCATGCACGGCACCCAGCCTCGCTTCTTCCATGAATTCCGCTGATCCCGAACCAGCGTCAGCCATCCTCGCCACGGCCGTGGTGCCATGGACGGAGGGTGATGCCTTCGACGCCGAGGCGTTCCGGCGCCAGGTGCGCACGATCGCGCGGGGACTGACGCGCCACCTCTATCTTTTCGGCACGGCAGGCGAGGGCTATGCGGTGACGGAGCGGCAGTTCGATGAGATCGCGGCGTGTTTTGCGGCGGTGGCGCGGGAGGAAAGCGTGCAGCCGATGCTGGGTCTCATCTCGCTGTCGCTGCCGACGATCATTGAACGGATCGAGCGCGGCCGCGCGCTGGGCGTGCGGGCGTTTCAACTGTCGCTGCCCTCGTGGGGTGCGCTCAATGATGCGGAGCTGGCGACCTTCTTTGCCGAGACGTGCGGGCGGTTTCGGGACTGCACGTTTCACCATTACAATCTCGCGCGGACCAAGCGCCTGCTCACGGCGGCGGATTATCGGCCGCTGGCGGCGCGGCATCCCAATTTCGTGGCAGTGAAGTCGAGCGCGGACGATCCCGCGGTGGTCGCGGACCTGCTCACGATGGCGCCGCGGCTGCGGTTCTATTTCACCGAGTTCGGTTATGCGATCGCGCGGCGCACGCACGACGTCGGGTTGCTCGCTTCGCTCGCCACGGCGAACTACGCGCGGGCGAAGCGGTTTGTCGCGGGCGACGAGGCGGTGCGGACGGCTGATCTGGCCGATTTTCGCGCGATGATCGCGACGATTCGCGAGATCGCGGCGGGGCGGATGCACATCGACGGAGCTTTCGACAAGATGCTCTTCCGACTCACGGATCCGGCCTTCCCGCTGCGGCTGCTGCCGCCGTATGTGACGGCAAACGAAGAAGACTTCGCGCGCTTTCGGGCGGCGTTGCCACCGGGCTGGCGGCCGGGCGAGGCTGGGTCAGCGCCTTCAACTTGATGACGAACGAACCGACGAATCTCGCGCGCGAGGTGCATCCCCGCACTCGCGGTCACTTCCTGAAGAATCTCGGCGATTTTCAGACGGAGCTGGCGCGGATCCATGCGGGGTTCCTGCCGGCGTTCGTGGTGTGGCGGCAGCGGGAGGAATTTCCGGCGCACATTTTCCGCACGTTTCGGCGCGTGCAGGATCTGCGGCAGCGCGGTCGGGAGCTCGGCGTGTCGTTTCAGGAGATGCATCACGCGCGCGGAGTCGCCGGGCGCGCCTTGCTCGAGGCGCTGTGTCACGCGCCCAAGGTGGCTGATCTCCTGCAGGGCGGAGTGGTCGTGGTGTCGCGCGCGCTCACGGCGGCGATCGATGGCTACCTCGCGGAGAATGATCGCGTTTACGATCAGCCGACGGTGCCCTTGCTGGTGGCGAGTCGGGACGAACTTGCTGCGCAGATCGCGTGGGCTGAGGCAGCGTTGATCGAACTGACGGCCCAGACCGGCGAGTGCGCGTCGGGGGAGTTCGGGGCCCGGATCGAAATGCTGGTCGCGGGGCTGGCGGCGGAGTTGCGGGCGGGAGCCGCGCCGCGGGGTGAGAGCGAGCGCACGCGGCGCCGGAGGGGAACGCTGCCGCTGGCCGACTCGGTCTTGCCGGCGGGATTCCGCCACCTGGAATTTGGGCCTGAGCCGCTGCCGCGCGAGAGCACGTATGACCAACGGGCGCGCTATCATGCGGTGAACTTCCTGCAGGAGGTGCAGGCGGCGGATTCGTGCGCGTCGATGTTGTTCGAGGCGCCGGACATGCCGTGGGATTTCTACTTCGATCTCGCGCGGCACCTGTGGGACGAGGCGCGGCACGCGGTGTTTGGCGAGACGAAGCTCGCTGAGTTCGGGCTCACGGCGGCGGAGGCCGGGCTGTCCTCGAAGGCGTATGCCATGCGGCAGACGCTGGCGCCGCTGGACCGCTATGCGGCGTTGTCGACGCAGGAAGCGGATGCGTTTCCCGGCAAGCACCTGGGCCTCAAGGACGCGATTGCGCACCAGGATGCCACCAGCGCGATGGGGTGGAGCTACGACATCGCCGATGAGACGCAGCACGTGCGCTTCGGCGCGAAATGGATTCCGGTGATGATCGAGAAAACGGGCGAGCCGCGCAGCGTGGAACAGGTGCGCACGGATGCAGAGACGTGGCGCGCCAGTGTCCTGGCGGAGGTTTACAAGCCCGCGGCGGCGACGCTGCGACCGGCGGCGTCCTGAGTCGGTGGGACGGGTGGGAGACACCTGTATACAAAGCACTGATTCTCGGAGTTTGGCTCGCTATCGTGGGCGTTGCTGCGTCCAAACCAGGCAGGAATAGAGAAATGCTTTGACTTCTGTGCAGCGGTATACAAATACATACAGCTGCGCGCTGCCCCACGCCGCCCTTTTTCCGCATGAAGAACGTGAATTCTGACGTTGCCTACGACTATCTGAGAAAGCGCATCCTCGACGGCGAGTATGCCCCGGGGGAGGCGCTGATCACGAACGCACTCGCCCAGGAGATCGGGGTGAGTCGCACGCCGATTCGCGACGCGCTGCGTCAACTTGAAGCGGATGGGCTGGTGACGATCCAACCGCGGCTCGGTGCGAGTGTGACGAAGCTGGATTTGAAGACGTTTGCGGAGAGCTGTGAACTTCGGCTCGCGCTCGAGTCGCACGCGGCGGGCCTCGCCGCGCGGAGCCGGTCCGATGCCGACCTGCAGGAAGTTGGACTGGCCTTGGAGGAGATGCGGCGGATCACCGATGAACTGGTCGTGAGCGGCGCTCTCGAGCGGTTGCTGCCGCGGTTGGTGCGGGAGGATGTGCGGTTTCACCTGGCGATCATCACGGCGGCGAGGAACGACCTGATGAAGAAGGAAATCCTCCGGCTGCATCTGGTGAACCGGGTGGTGACGGGCCCTGCGGCGCTGGCGCGCGCGAAGGTTCAGCCGGAACCGCCGGAAGACATGTCGCATCGCCGGGCGGTGTTCGCCTCCCACGAGGAGATCTACCAGGCGATCGCCGCGCGGAAACCAGCGGCTGCAAAGCTCGCGATGGAGCAGCACATCCAGGAGATCATCGACCGCAGCATCCACCGGCTGGTGCGCGCTGGTGCGGAGGTCGCCACGCGCGAGTTCAGCGCGGAGGAAGCCATGTATAGCGCCTGAGCCCGACGCGCCACGCCTCGGTTGCGGCCCCGCACCGAGGGCAACTGGCGCGTTGGCGACCTGGAATCTCGGACCCACCTCCCATGAAACTTGCCCACTGTCGTGCCCTTTTGGCCGCCGTTGTTCTGCCCGCGGTCGTCGGTGCCGCCGAAAGCATCGTCACGTTGAAGGATCGCCGGGAGCTGTTCGTGGACGATTTCATCCTGCAGGAAACGGCGCGGGTGGAGAATCGCATCGGGGTGCCGCTGCCCGCCGGGACCGCGCTCAAGCTGGACCAGCCGTGGGAGGGAAGGTGGGGCGCCTACGTTTCCGTGATCTCGGATGGCCGGAAATTCATGATGTATTACCGCGGTGGATTCGGCGCCGCGAAGAACGAGGACCTCACCTGCTATGCGGAGAGTGCGGATGGCATCAACTGGGTGCGCCCCAATTTCGGGCGCTTCGAGGTGCGCGGCAGCAAGGACAACAACGTCGTGATGCCGATGGGCGAGCCGACGTGGGCGACGCATAATTTCAGCGTGTTCTACGACGCACGGCCCGGCGTGCCCGCGGACGAGCGCTTCAAGGCGGTGGGTGGCGGGGCGGGGAACAATCCGAAACTGAAGTTCAGCGGGCTCACCCGGGGCCTGTATCGTTTTGTTTCGGCCGACGGCAAGGAGTGGCGCCGGCTGCCGGGCGAGCCGCTCTTCACCGATTGGGCGCTGGATACACAGAACATCCTCACCTGGCTGCCGGCGGAGAATTGCTTCGCGATCTACCTGCGCACGTGGACCGGCGACAAGAAGGGCGTGAAGTTCGACTACAAGAGCGTGCGCACGATCGCGCGGTCGGTGTCGGCGGATTTCACAAACTGGTCCGAGCCGGAGCGCATGACGTTCGACCGCGGGCCGATCGAGGATCTCTACACCAACACGACCCAGGCCTACTTCCGTGCGCCGCACATTCTCATCTCGATGCCATTTCGCTTTGTGCCGGGCCGGCAGGTGCTGGACGAGGCGACGCTGAAGAAATACGACATCGAGAAATCGATGTGGAAGGGCGTCTCGGATGCCGTGCTCATGTCGTCGCGCGGCGGCACGCGCTTCGACCGGAAGTTTCTGGAGTCCTTCGTCCGCCCCGGGATCGATCCGGCGAGCTGGGCGGCGCGGAGCAACATGCCCGCCTACGGCATCATCCAGACCGGCCCGAACGAAATGTCGTTCTTCATCGTGCGCGGTTATTCATCGAACCAGACGCGCATCGAGCGCATGGCGCTGCGGATCGATGGATTCTCCTCGCTTCATGCCGGCGCAGCGGAGGGTTTCGCGCTGACCAGGCCGCTGAAGATCGACGGCCGCCGCCTGTCACTCAACCTCTCCACCTCGGCCAACGGCTACGTGAAAGTCGTGGTCCTCGATGAACGTGGCGCCGAGATTCCGGGCTTCGGTGCGGCGGATGCCCGCGAGCTCGTCGGCGACACGATCGATCTGACGGCCGGGTGGAAGGGCCCGGCCACGCTCGCTGCGCTGCGCGATCGCGTCGTGCAACTGAAGTTCCTGCTCTGCGACGCGGACCTCTACTCGTTCGCGGTGTTGAGCGATTAGCCGGGCACGTTCGAAACAGCTCCCACTCCCTATGAACTACTCGCTACCGGCCGTTCGGGGTTTCCGACGGCTTGTCTGGTCGATTGCCGTCTCGGCGATCTTTCCATTGCTGGCGCATGGTCAGTCCGCTTCGGCCGCGGTGCCGTCGTCGCTCCCGGCGCGGCCGGTGAGGAGCAGCGCAGCCGAGAACCCGGACGAGACGGTGCAACTGAAGGAATTCGTCGTCACCGACAGTGCGGACCTGGGCTACTCGACGCCCAACGCGATTGGCCTCACCCGCAGCAACGAGGCGCTGATCGACACGCCGCAGACGATCAATGTGCTCAACCAGCAGTTCCTGCAGGATTTCAACCCGGTGGAACTCGCGGACGTCCTCCAATTTGTCGCGGGCGTGACCATCGAGTCCAACGTCGGCGACAGCACGATGATTCGCGGTTACACGGTGCGCGATCAGTTCACCGACGGCATGGTCGACAACCAGAACCAGAGCCAGATGGGCGCCGAGCCGTTTCAATACGAGCGCATCGAGGTGCTCAAGGGGCCGGCCGGTCTCGTCTACGGATCGACCGCCATCGGCGGCCTGACCAATCGCGTGCGCAAGGCGCCGCAATGGAGGCGTCGCGGCGAAATCGCGTTCACCTTCGGCGACTACAACCAGACGAAAACCGAGTTCGACTACAACCTGCCGCTGGGGAAACGCGTGGCCGTCCGGCTGATCGCGACCTATCGCGACGACGATCTGGTGAACGGAGTGCCCACCCGTTTCGCGTATCAGAATCGCTGGAACATCAATCCGAGCATGACCGTGAAGCTGAACGCCAAGAGTCAACTGCGGTTCTTCGGCGAGTTCCTGAAGGAGAAGGCCCACAAGCACTGGGGGGAGAACGGCATGTTCGCCACCACCACGGTTCCGACGCAGCGGACCGTCGCGGCCGCGGCGAATTTTGCGCGCCTGGGCACGCGGGAGGCGCAGTTCGGTGTGCCGCAGGCGCAGGGCGGCATCACGACGTGGGGATTGCTGCCGCGGGATTTCACTTTCTCCGAGCAGCAGGCCATGGGCAAAAACATCAAGCAGGCGGGCGGCCTCTTCTACGAGGCCAAGTTCGGCGATGATTTGCTGGTGCGCGCCGGCGGCACCGTCAGCTTCTGGGATCACTTCGTCGAAGACGTGATTCCCGTGGGCATGGCGGGCAACAACCGCGAGATGACGCGCACGTGGCGCACGATCGAGAACGTCGACCGCTACTCCATCGCCGCGATCGATGCGACGTATTCGTTCAAGCTTCTGGGCAGCCAGCACAAGCTTTTCGCCGTGAATCAGTATCAGTATCGCAACCTCTTCCAGCAGATACACGGGATGAACAGTGCCCGGCCGATCCAGAACATCGATCTCTTCAACCCAGTCTACAGCGGCTACGTTCCGTTCGACAAAGTGCGCACCGGCCGGACGCGGGGCCACGCGCCCAACTACGCGTTTGGCTTCAAGGACCACATCAAGTTCCTGGGTGACAAACTGCAGGTCGCGGGCGGTCCGCGCTATGACTGGTATCAGAGCCGGACGGACAACGAAATCAACGGCGTCCGCGGCGTTCAGAACAAGGGCAAGACCTGGACCTACAACTACGGCGCGGTGCTGAAGCCGAACCGGACCTACTCGTTCTTCTTCGGCCACTCGGAGACCTACGCGCCGAATTTCACGGTGAACCCGGACCGGTCGACGTTCCCCGCGCAGGTTGGGTCGGTGAACGAGTTCGGCATCAAGATGGCGTTCTTCGACGGCCGCATCGCCGGCACGGTTTCGACCTACAAGCTCAGGCTCGAACACATCATCCTGAACGACCCCGATCCGATCCGCGCGGCCGCCGGCTGGCGCGTCGACAGCGGCTTTCAGGAGACGAAGGGCTACGAGGCGGACGTGTATTTCCAAATTACGCGTGCCTGGCAGCTCAACGTCGGCGGTTCCGACACCGAGGTGACGACCCCGAATGGAATCTTCCCGCGCGGCTCGGCCAAGCAGACCGCCAACTTCGCCACGAGCTATCGCTTCACGGCCGGCAGGCTCAAGGGCCTCTCGTTCGGCGGCGGCGGCTCCTACAAGGGATCGTTCAATGTCGAGACGGCCGCGCTGACCGACCGGCTCGCGCGGTTCTACCTCCCGAGTTACGCGTCGGCCAACGGCTACGTCGCCTACTCGTGGCAGCGATACCGGTTTCAGCTCAACGTCACCAACCTCACCGACGAGTGGTATCTGCTGCGCAGCGTATCCAAGGAACAGATACTCCAGGGGCCGGTGCGCTCGTGGCGCGTCCGGGTGAGCCGGACCTTCTAGTTCCGGAAAAACCCATGATACCTATGAAACGGATTCTGATAACGGTGGGGATCGGTCTCGGCTGGCTGGCGATGGCCGGCGCCGCGCCGGCGAAATCGGGGGCGGGCATCCGAAAGGTCGAGGATGTGGTGATCTACGCGGACGAGCGCTTTCACAACGCCTTTCCCTCGGTCGTGCGGCGGCCGGACGGCGAACTGGTCCTGGTGTTTCGCCGCGCGCCCGATCGCCGGCGGCTCGGGGATGAAAAATACACGCACACGGATCCCAACAGCTACCTGGTGCTGGTGCGTTCGAAGGACGACGGGCGCACCTGGAGCAAGGAGCCGCAGATCTTCTTCGCGCACCCGTTTGGCGGTTCGCAGGACCCGTGCCTGGTGCAACTCCGCGACAACTCGCTCCTCTGCGCGAGCTACGGCTGGGCGTGGATGCCGCCGACCGCGCTGCCGAAACTACCGCAGCCAAACACGGTGCATGGCGGGAAGTTTGTCTTCCTCGGCGGTTGGTTGGTGCGCTCCACCGATGGGGGCGCCTCGTGGTCGGCCCCGATCCTGCCGCCGCGCAGCGAGGGTGAGCCGCGCGTGGACATTTTTGGCCGGCCGCTGCCGGCCTACAACCGCGGTGCGATGCAGGAAGGCTCCGACGGACGCCTTTACTGGGCGGTCGCGCAGAACTCCGCGGATGGCAAGCGCACCGAGGTGCACCTGATGATCTCCGCCGACCGGGGCACGACGTGGACGTATTCGGCGCCGATCGCCCGCGACCCGCAAGCGACCTTCAACGAGACCTCGATGTATGAAACGCCGAAGGGCGACCTCATCGCGTTTCTGCGCACGGCGGGGCTCGGCGATCGGCTGTGCGTCGCCCGGTCGAAGGACCGCGGAAAGACCTTCGCGCCGTGGGAGGCGATCGCGTTCCAGGGCCATCCCTTCCACGCGCTGCGTTTGCCGGACGGCCGGGCGTTGCTGGTCTACGGGTATCGTCACCCGCCGTATGGCATTCGCGCGCGCGTGCTCGATCCCGAGTGCAACGATATCGCGGGCGCGCCCGAAGTGATCCTGCGCGACGACGGCGGTGGCGTCGATCTGGGCTATCCGTGGGCCACCCTGGTCGGGAAGGACCGCGCGTTGGTCACCTACTATTTCAACCGCGCTGATGGCCCTCGCACCATCGAAGGCACCTTCGTGCAGGTGGAGTGAGGAGGCGCGGCGACCGAACCAGAGAGGGGAACCGTTCTTCAACCTGATCCAACCATGACCATGAACTCGTGCCACGCCCTGTCTCGCCGCGTCGCTGCCGCGCTGCTGGTGTCGGTCGTCGGCGTCTCCGCGCTCGGCGCACAAACCGCGCGCGCCCCCGCCGCGTCCTCCGCGGAGAAAGAAGAACAGCCGGTCCAACTCGAGGCCTTCCAGGTCATCATGACGCAGGACAAAGGCTACCACAGTCCTTACTCGGGCAGCGCGCTCCGCACGAACGAGGAGATCATGAAAGTCCCGCAGTCGATCACCGTGCTGACGCGCGACATGATCGATGACATCGCGAGCATCGATCTCTCGGACATGCTGAACTACATCGGCGTCGGCAATTTTCAGCAGGGCGACTCCGCCTACGTGCGCGGCAACAACGCCAACATCAACACCGACGGCGCCGGCGACGGCTCGCCCTCGATGGCGCCTGATTCCGCGACGATCGACTCCATCACGGTCGTGCGCGGCCCGATCGGCGTGCTCTACGGCGGCAACTCCAGCATCACCGGCGCGGTCGTGCGCCAGACGCGCGTGCCGCTCGATCGCCGGCAGACGATCCTGCGCGGACAGGTCGACGAGTGGGGCTTTCACCGCTTCGAACTCGATCACACCGGACCGCTGGGATCGATCGGCGCGGCGAAGTTCAGTTACCGCGTCGACCTCGCGTATCAGAACGGCAACACGTTTCTCCGGAATGTCGTGAACGAGCGGAAGGTCTACTTCGGCGTCCTGCAGATGAAGTATAAGAACACCACGCTGCGCCTGAATGCGCAGACGCAGCAACTCCGCCAGCCGCCGCACAAGAACACCGTCGCGACGCCCGAGGGCCTGCCGTGGCTCGGCGCGGGACGCGACGAGAGCTTCCTCGACAAGAAGTCGATGATCCGGAACAGCACGAGCCAGGTGCGAGGCGCCGCGATCCAGCGCATCGCCCCGGGTTGGTCGGCCACCGCCTACGGCACGGTCAGCCATTTTCGTTACGGACCGCAGTCCGTGCTGATTGTCGATCAGGTGAACTACCAGCGGCAGGTCGTGCGGATGTTTGCCCGCCGCAACAACGCGGGCGTCGACGCCTACACCTGCGGCGCGGATGTGAATGGCGAATACAAGCTGCTCGGCCGCCAGTTCCGCACGAGCTTCGGTGGCACGGCCTGGACCAGTTCGCGCAGCCCCTACGATCATTTCGCCAATCCGGATTTCGGCACGCAGAACGCCCATCTCGCCACGGCGACGCGCTCCGCGGCGACGTCGTTGGGCTTCGATCGGCTCGAGATCCCGTTCGCCCGCGTGCGCCAGGTGATGGACAACATCGTTAACATTTCAGCGGACCAATACCGCATTCCGGCGACGGCGGCGTTCGGCACCATGGTCGCCACGAGCGAGACGAACTACTACGGGCAGCAAAACGTGGAACTCATCCCCAACCGGCTGATCGTCACCGGCGCGCTGTCGTCGATCAACAATCACGCCAAATCCACGAACTACACCTCCAGCACGAAGTCTCCGTCCACCTTTACGCACAACAACCGCGACCTGCACCGCTACGGTTTCGTGCTCAACCTGACGAAGGACATCGCGGTCTACGGCGTCGAGAGCACGATGGTGGTGTTCCTGAATTCCACGAGCCGGCTCGAGAACGGCGACTTCATCCCGCCGCGCGACGGCGTGATGCGCGAAATCGGAGTGAAGACGAACCTGTTCGATGGTCGCCTCACCGTGACGTCCGGCCTCTATTCCACCTACTACAAGAACTGGGCT
>CAZENI010000165.1:3592-14839 GCA_964513055.1 uncultured Opitutus sp. | reverse complement strand
ACGCCGTGATCCGCGAGCGGCCGCGCGAGACGATGTTCTCGGTTTACGACCCGGCCGCGCGCACCTGGACGCCGTGGCAGGCGCTCGCGATGCCCGCGGAGGAGCGTTTCTACAACGCCGGTGCGGGCAGCGCGCAGCGCGTCGATCTGCCGGACGGCGACATTCTGCTGCCGTTCTACTTCAAGGCCCGGGGCGAGGCGGATTTTCGCTCGGCGGTGATGCGCTGCACGTTCGACGGCGCGACGCTCGCCGTGCGCGCGATCGGCCGCGAGGTCGCCGTGCCGGGCGGCCGCGGGCTCTACGAGCCATCGCTCGCGCGCGTCGGGGCGCGGTTTTTCCTGACGCTGCGCAACGACACGTCCGCCTACGTGGCGGTGAGCGACGACGGGCTGAACTTCTCCGCGCCGCGGCGCTGGACGTGGGATGACGGCGCGGACCTCGGCAGCTACAACACGCAGGCGCACTGGATCACGCATGGCGACGCGCTCTTCCTCGTCTACACGCGCAAGGGCGCGCTCAACGACCACGTCTTCCGCCACCGCGCGCCGCTCTTCATCGCGCAGGTCGATCCGGAAAGACTCGTCGTGCTGCGCGCGACCGAGCGCATTCTCCTCCCTGATCGCGGCGCGCGTTACGGCAACTTCGGCGTGACCGAGATCGACGGCAACGAGACCTGGGTCACGGAATCGGAGTGGATGCAGACGAATCCGCCGATGCGCATCATCCCGCCGGACAATCCGTGGGGCGCCAACAACCGCGTCTACGCCGCGCGCGTCCGCTTCGACCAGAAGTCGCCGGCGCCGGAGACGCTGCGCGCGGCCGCCCGGGCCAAACCGCGGCGGCTGCTCTTCAACGACGATGGCGGCGAGACGCGCGTGCCGACGGAGCCGCTGCCGAAGCCGAAGGATTTTCTGCCGAAGCGCATCGCGCCGCTGGCCGGAACGCACGTCGACACGATCGTCTTCGACACGTCGAGCGGCACGTTCGGACGCGTCGCGCATCGCACCGCGGTGGGAGAAATGTTCTTCCAGCGCGAAGGCCGCTACCGGCACAACATCCTGCCCGACCTCGCGCCGCTCGGCACGGATTCGCTGCGCGTCGCGGCCGAGCACGCGCGCACGACGGGCCAGGAGATCTTCTGGACGTTCCGGATGAACGATACGCACGACGCGTCCAATCCGCTGCTCATCCCGAAATTGAAAGAGCAGCATCCCGACTGGCTGATGGGCACGAAGGAAAAACCGCCGAAGCGCGGCACGTGGAGCGCGATCGATTTCGGCCGGCCCGAAGTGCGTTCGCTCGCGCGCCGGATGATCGCGGAGGTGGCGGACAACTTTGAGCTCGACGGCGTGACGCTGGATTTCTGGCGGCATCCGGTCTTCTTCCGCAAGACGGCCAGCGAGCAGCCGTGCGGCGACGAGGAACGCGCGTTGATGACGGCCTTGATCCGCGACATTCGCGCCGATCTCGATGCCGCGATGCGCCGCCACGGTCGCGCGCTGACGCTTTCGGTCAAGGTGCCCGACTCCGTCGGCTACTGCCGCGACATCGGACTCGATCTCGAGCGCTGGATGGCGGATGGGCTCGTGGATTTCCTGGTGCCGGGCGGCTATTTTCAACTCGCCCATTGGAGCGAGAGTGTGGCGCTCGCGCGGCGGCATGGCGTGAAGATCCACGCGAGCCTGCCCGAGAGCCGCGTGCGCGACGAGGCGGGCAAGGCGGGTCGCGCGTCGCTCGAGTCGCTCCGCGCCCGGGCGCTCGCCGCGTGGGCGGCGGGCGTCGACGGCATCGAGATGTTCAACCACTTCGATCCGACCTCACCGCTGTGGCGGGAACTCGGCGATCCGGCGCTGCTGCGCACGCTGCCGAAGGTCTATTTCGCGAGCGTGCAGGGCGCGTCCAGTTCGCGCGGATACTATCCGGCGGGCGCGCACTTCAAGCTGCCGAAGCTCACGCCGGATGCGCCGGAGAACTTCGCCGCCAGCGAGCGCCGCACCTACGAACTGTTCGTCGGCGACGATCTGAGCTCTGCCGGGAAACTGCGCGCCCGCCTCACGCTGCGCGCTGCGCGTCCGGCGGGCACGGCGCCGCACGTGCAATGGGACGACGCGCCGCTGGCGGGCGTGACCGCGGACGCCGGGGGTTGGTCCGCGCCGATCGATCCGATGCACGTCCGGCCGGGTCTGCATCGCGTGGCGATTGCCGCGGCGACCGCATTTCGGCTCGAGGATTTGATGCTGCGGATCGAGTAGCGCGCTTCAGGACGCGACAAACGGGACGGCGCCCCACGCCGCGCGGTCGAGGCGATGCACGGCGCAATCGTCCGCGCCGAACCAGCGGCGCCCGACAAGACGGAAACCCAGCCGTTCGTAGAAGCGGATCGCGCGGGTGTTGCTGGCGAGCGGATCGATCAGAACGGCCGTCACGGCCGGATCGGCGAAGCAGCGTGCGAGCGCGAGGTGCATCATCGCGCTGCCGTAGCCGCGGCCGAGATCGGCGGCCTCTCCGATCCAGATGTCGATCGCACGGAGGTTGGCGGGGACGTCGCCCCAGTAGTGGGATTCCTCGCGCGCCGGATCGATGATCTGCAGGAAGCCCACGGGACGGCCGTCCACCTCGGCGAGGAGCTGTTCGCGCCAGTCGGGCGAACGGGCCAGTTCCTCCTCCCAGTTCCATTCGTCGTTCGGATCCGACGCCACGACATGCGGCTCCTCGTCCCAGCGACGCAGCAGGGCGGCATCGGCGGGCAAGGCGGCGCGGAGGCGGAGGCGGAGGACGGGTTTCAATCGAACGCGGCGAGGAACCGGATCACGTTGGCCACGTGGTCATCGAGCGGCACGCCGAGGTGCTCGCAGCCGGTGAAAATGGTGGCGCGGTCGACCTTGGCGGCGAAGGCGGTGTCCTTGATTTTCTTGCGAATCGAGGCGGGCTTCATCTCACCATAGCGCACCGGGTTCATCTTGCGGTAGGCGTAAAGGATTCCGCAGAGCTCGTCGGTGCCGAGGAGGGCGGCGGCGAGTTTGGTGCGCGGGAGCGTGGTGTAGCCGTTGTAGCCGAACGCGTGCGCTTCGACCGCGTGAATCAGCTCCTCGGGATAACCCCACTCGGCAAACCAGCGCAGCGACTCCCGCGGATGCGTGGCGGGATGCAGTTCGAAATCGAGATCGTGCAGCAGCCCGGTGATGAACCAGAGATCGGGATCGCCGGCGAACTGCGCCGCGTAGCCCTCGAGTGCGGCCGCGACCATGCGGGCGTGGTAGCGCTGGTAGGCGTCGCTCACGTGCCGCTCGAGCAGCACGCGGGCTTCTTCACGGGTGGGGAGGGGCATGGCGGGGCGCGCTTGTGGGGAGGAAACCGGAAAACGAGTTGCGGGCAAGACGCCGGCGACGCGCACCGAAGGGGCGCATCCGTTCGTCAGGCGCGACACCCGTCCCGATGATCAAGCAGCTCGCCCACCTTTGTCTCAAGACCAGCCAGCTTGCGCGCATGACCGACTTCTACCGCGACGCGCTCGGGGCGACGGTGAAGTTCCGCTACCTGAACCGGGCGGGCGAGCCGATCGGCTGCTACTTCGCGTTCGGCGAAAACACGTTCATCGAGGTCTTCGATCACGCCGACGCGCACCGGCGCAGCGCGTCGGCCAAGCCGCTCGAACCGCTCGAGGAGCCGCGTGATCCGTGGCTCATGCGCTACAATCATTTCTGCCTGCAGGTCGAGGGGCTCGACGCGTTCGTCGAGTTAATCGAATCGCGCGGCGTGACGGTGACCGGCCGCAAGACCGGCAACGACCGTTCGCGGCAGGCGTGGGTGAAGGATCCCGACGGCAACCTGATCGAGCTGCAGGAATACACCGCGCAGAGCCGGCAGTTCACGGGTGAGGATTTTCGGGAGGGTTGAGGGTAGGGCGCGTTATCCTTAACGCGCCTTGTTGGAGGAGCGCACGCCGAACGAGGGCGGTTAAGGATAGCCGCCCCTACCTTTGATCGCTCACATCCGCACGAAACGGATCCGCCGCTCGCCCGCCTCGGCCGCGACGCGCACGATCAGCGACGAGTCATTGCCATCCTTCGCAATCCAAAGGCCGGCGGGATCGGCGAGGCGGAATTCCGGCGGCACGCGCAGGATGACGTTGCCGCGGCGCGCGGTGGTGAAGCGCAGCTCGAGGTTCGCGGCATCCCACGCGACGTTGCTCAGCTCGGCCTGGCCCTGCCGGATGTGGATATCGGTCGACAGGATCCATGGATGCGCGCGCGGGGGCGCGACGCGCAGCAGTCGCACGGAGCGCGGCGGCACGGTGACGGTGTAGTCCGTCGCGGCCACGCCGGCGTAGCGTTCCTCCCAGAAATCCCAGACGGCGCCGCGGGCCGGCAGCGTTTTGCGGATGGGATCGGCGGTGAAGTTGAAGACGGCAAACAATTCCCATTGGTCCCAGCCGGTGGCGACGGGCAGGCGAAACGTCTTCGGGTAGTCGGGATCGGGCGCATCGAAGAGATCGAGCGGCTCGCCGACTTCAGGCAGCCGGGGAAACTGCTGGCGAAGCAGCGCGAGCCGCTCGTCGCTCATGCGATCGACGTCGTCGCCGATCATGAGCGGGCTGCCGTTGAGGCCGAAGATCGTGGCGCTGATCTGCGCGTCGGGCAGCGGCACGGGCTTGTCGATCGTGAGCACGTTGCCCGAGTCGGCGATGAAGAGCTTCCGATGAACGAAGAAGTGCGTGGCCCAGGCCTGCAGGGCGCGCTGGTGGCCGGTCCAGTAGTTGGCGCGGTTCACCACGAAGGTTGCGGGATAGAAGCCCCGGCCCGGGCCGTCGATCGGGCGGCCTTCGCCGTAGTCGGTGCCGGCGCGCACGCCGTCGAGCAGCCCGACGGTCTGGAACGTCGGGCCGGTGCTGCCGAGGAGATACGTATCCGGACCGGCCGCACGACGGATGGTGGCGAGCGCCTCGCGCATCGCCTGCGGACCGGGGACGAGCGTGGCGTTGGCGTAGCGATCCGGCAGGTAACGGCCGATGGTGGCGCCCGCGACGGCGTCCATGAAATCGATCATGTAGTAGCGGATGCCCCATTCGCGCCACGTGCGGAACACCTCGTCGAAACGCGCGAGCGTCTTCGGGTGCGTCGGGTCCATGATGTATTGGGCGCCGAGATCGCGATGCGGCACGGTCAGTGGCTGGCCGTCTTTCTGGAGAAACGCATCGCGCAGTGCGGTGACCTGCGATTCGAGCCGCGCGTTGAGCCAGAACATCCCGGCCCAGAGGCCGAGCTTGAAGTCCATCGCCTCGAGGTCGCGCACGAGCGCCTGCGGTCCGCTGGGAAACGCCGCGTGGTTCCATTCGAGCCAGTTGCCCGCTTCGCGGTTCTTCAGGTTGCCAATGCTGACCCAGATGTAGCCGAGGTCGGCGCCCGGAAGCTTCGCGCGGATGGCGCGGGCGTTGCGGCGCACGACATCTTCATACTTTTCGCTGTTGAACGGGTCGACCCACGACCAGCCGACCCAGCCGGCGGGTGTGGTGGGCCAGATGCGCGGACGGTAGTGCGCCGCCGCGGCGTCGCCCCACGCATGAAGGGCGGCGACGGGATCGCGGCCGCGCGCGATGCGCAACCGCTCGGTTTCGATGGCGGCGCCGGGCGCGAGGGTGAAGCCCGCGAAATCGCAAGACGCCGTGACCGTGCTCCGCTCGACTTCGATGGCGGTGTCGGCGCGGTCGAAGGTGGTGAAACCGAACTGCACCGCGTCGCCCGCGGCGCGATCCCAGAGCTGTAGCAGCGTTTTGGAGACGAGCTTCTTCCCGGCGGTGGCCTGGACGGTGTTCGAGAGCTGCCAGCCGCTCATGACGAGCGCCATTTCGCCGGGCACGCCGTCGGTCCGGGCGAGGATGACGCGCCCGAGCTTCAGCGGCGCGGGGCCGGGGTTGCGCAGCGTCGCGGAGACGCCGCTGGCGTCGTGGCGCCAGTCGATGGTGACGGGAGAGGACGGCAGGTGGAGGAGCGTGCGCGGGGCGGTTTCATCGCTGCTGGCAGGCGCCTCGGCCCAGTGGAGCATGCCGTCCACCTCGACGCCGACGCGGCAGGTGAAGCCCGACGCCCGGTAAGTGAAGTCGGCGGCCAGACCGGACGCGGCACTCGTGAGGATGACCGAAAGCAGGAGGGGAAGGAGTCTCACGGGAGGCGGCGCCGGGGCGGCGCGGACGGAGTTTTTTTGAACAGAAGAGAACGAAGGCAACGAAGAACACCGACTCGGGGTCTTCTTCGTTACCTTTGTTGGCTTCTGTTTATACTGAATTGCGCAGGCTGCGAACTACGCGGCGTTGTGCGCCCGCGCCCGCGCGATGTCGCGGCGCATGAAGAACCGGTAGCCGGTCAGCAGCAGGACGCCGGCGAGGAGAAACACCACGGTGATGCCGGCGAAGATGCCGTGCAGGCCGACGCCACTCTTCAGGTAACCGGCGAAGAGCACGCCGCAGCCGCCGGTGGCGGTCGAGACGGCGTTCATCAGGCCGACGCCGGTCGAGCGGAATTGCGGCGGCACGATCTCGCACTGCGTGGGATTGTCGTTGGCCTGGCCGAGGCCGCGCAGGAACGAGAATGCGGCGATGCCCGCGGCGACCACGGGAAACGCGGGCCGCCCGAGAAACAGCAGCAGGCACGGCGCCGCCACGAGGTAGAAGCACCCGTAGAGCAGCATGCGCCGGTGCGGGGCGTCGCGCGCCACGCGGTCGGAGATCCAGCCGCCCGCGAGCACGCCGAGCACGACGGAGATTTGCAGCATGAACGTCCCCGCGAACCCCGCGGCGGCGAGCGTCATGTTGTAGGTTTCCCGGAAATACAGCGGCAGCCAGCCGAAGAAGGTCCACAGCGCCAGGCCCGAGAGCATCGATTCGCCCACCAGCACCCAGTAACTCGGCACGCGGACCAGATAGGCGAGCGTCTCGCCCCACGAGGCGCGGCGCGTGCCGGCGGGGGTCTCGCGCGGCGGGTCGCCGGCGGCGGTCAGCGCCGGCCGGGCACCGAACGCCAGCGCGATGCCGGCGAGCCCCAGCACCCAGAAGCCCGTGCGCCAGCCGTGGAGCTCCGCCAGCAGCCCGGCGAGCGATCCGCCCAGGATCATGCCGCCGTTCACGCCGATGGAGATGAAGCTCATCGCGCGCGCGCGCGTCGCGGTGCCGTGGAAATCCGCGATCAGCGCGATCGCGGCCGGCAGGAAAAAGCACTCCGCCACGCCGAGCGCGATGCGCAGCCCGAGCAGTTGCCCGTAGCCGCCGACCGCCCCCATCAATGCCGTGACCGCGCTCCACGCCGCCAGGCTGCCGACGACGAGCTTCACCCGGGAAACGCGATCGGCGATCATGCCGGCGAGAGGCGAGCCGAGCGCGTAACTCCACAGGAAGACCGAGCCGAGCAGGCCGAGCTGCACATCCGTCAGCGTGAAGTCGGCACGCAGCGCGGGCAGCACGGACGAGAGCGCGGCGCGATCCGCGTAGTTCAGGGCGGCGGCCACCGCGAGAAAAGCGGCGACCCGCCAGCGCGTCTCGCGCCACCAGGGAACGGGGTTCATGGCGGCGTCGCGGCGCGAATCGGCCACCGCCAGATGGTGGCGGCCCGGCTGCGCGCGCGGTCCTCGCCGCCGAGGAACCAGATGCCGCCGTCGGCGCGCACGGCCGCCGCCGCGAGGCGCGGCGCGGGCAGCGGCGCCTGCGGCGTGAACGTCCCGTCGACCGCGTCGTAGATCCACGCGCGGGCGGAGAACACCGTCGCACCGTCGCGCGGCTCCACGCCGCCGGCGACGAGGGCGCGCCGCGTGTCGAGGGCGACGCCGCTCAGGCCGCGCGGCAGCGGCGCGGCCAGCGGGCGCTGCCGCCACTGACCGGTGCCGGGGGAGAAGATCCAGACGTCGCGCGGAGTCTCGAGCCGGGCGCGTTCCGCCGACCAGACGCCGCCGGGCAGCACGTGAAGTTCACCGCGCAGGGCGAGCACGAGCGGATTGATCCAGGCGGGGCCGGCGGCCGGCACGCGACTCACCCGCGTCGCGACCCCGCCGAGATCGATGCGCAGGCTGGTGGCGCTGGCGCGCGTGAAATCGCCGTCGACCGGCGTGCCGCCTACGACCCACAGCGCGCCGTCGAGCAGGGCCGTGCCGCCGTAGGCGCGCGGCTCCGGCAGCGGCGTGACGTCCCGCACGGACCCGGTCGCCAGATCGATGCGGGTGACGGCGGCGGACGGGCCGCGCACGTCGAGGCCGCCGACGAGCCAGAGGGCGCGTTCGTCGGCCGCGAAGCCGCCGTGGGCGAAGCCGCGCGGGAGCGTCGCGACGGCCTCCCACGCGGACGCGCCGCGGCGCCGGCGGCGGACGGTTTCGTCGATCCATTTGGTGTCGCGCTCCCAGAAGCTGCCGCCCGCGATCCACACGGTGTCGGCGGTGGCGGCGACGGCCTGGCCGGCCACGGCGTGAGCCAGCGGCGCGAGTTCCTCCCACGCCGGGGAGGCCGCGCGAGTCGCACCGGGCCACCCGCAGAGCGCGGCGATGAGCAGCGCGCGAGTCACGGGGTCCGCAGCGCCGGCTCCGTTTCGAGATGCTCCTGCATGAACCCGGTGATCATCCGCTCGAACTCGGGCGCGAACTGCACGCCGGGGAGCGCGCCCGCCGTGGTGGCGAGGAGCCCGCGCTGGTGCAGTGGCAGCTTGAGCGTGTGCAGGAAATGGCAGAACGACTGCTTGACCTCGCGGCGGGAGAAGATGCCCCAGAGCGCGGTGACCTGCGCCTGCAGCCCGGCGGCGCGCGTCGCATCGCCAGCCTGCCAGGCGGAAAAAAGCGCGCGGAACAACTGCGGCGCGATGCCGCCCTGTGCGACGACGCAGCCGTGGCCACCGGCGGCGAGGCTGGGCAGCACGAGTTTCTCCACGCCCTGGAAAAACTTGAACGGCAGGCCCGCGGTCGCCGCGAGGATCTCCGCGCAGCGGTCGTGCTCGCTGCCGTTGGTGTCCTTGAGCGCGATGATGTTCGGGTGCGCGGCCAGCCGGGCGACGGTCGGGACGGCGAACGGGGTCGGCATGCGCAGGTGATGGTAGAGGGCGAGCGGGAGCGGGCTGGCGTCCGCGATGGCGGTGGCGAAGTCCGCCAGTTGTTCCTGATCGAGCGCGAGAAAATACGGACACATCACCACGGCGGCGTCGGCCCCGGCGCGCGCGGCCTCGCGGGCGTTGCGGATCGCGTGGCGGTGACCGGTGCCGCTGACGCCCGCGTAGACGACGCCCCGCGGCGCGGCGGCGCGGACCGTCTCGATCACGGCGAGGCGCGCCGGCTCGTCGAGCAACGGCGCCTCGCCGGTCGAGCCGACGACGAAGAACTCGTCGACGCCGTGTGCCAGCAGGTGGGCGACGAGGCGCTGCAGGCTGCCGCGGTCGATCTCACCGGCGGCGGTGAAGGGCGTCACCATCGCGACGATCAGGTGCGGGCCGGGCGAGTGCAGGCGGGTCAGGCTCATGAAACAGGGTGGGGCGGCGGCGGAATGGCGTCAAAATGCCGTGATGGTATACCACTTCAAGGCTTAGTTTTGGCGTGGGCCGGGGCACGGTGGCCGCGGCGCGGACGCGGGGAGGCGCGGCGCGGTGCCACCCAGGGTTTGACTTTTGGTATACCACTGGAAGCCTCCGGGGCTTCCCGCCATGCCGCCCCGCTTTTGCCGCCTGCTTTCCGGAGTTGTGTTCACCTCGGCCGCGCTGGCCGCCGCCGATCCCGCGGTGCGCGTGGCGACCCGCCTCGCCGAGACGGTGCTGGTCTCGCCCGCCGCGCAGCCGGCGGAGTATCGCTACACCGCGTTTCCCTCGCTCGTGCGGATCAGCGACGACGAGGTGTGGGTGGCCTACAAGGCGGGCAAGAGCCACGCGACCGATGCGGGCGCCGCGCTCGAGGTGGTGCGGCACTCGCTGGCGAAAGGCACCACGGAGCTCATCCAGCGGCTGCCGGCGCCGCCGCCGAAGCTGTATCAGATGGGCGAATTCACGCGGCTGCCCGACGGCACGATTGCAATCTATGTCGACGTGCAGGCGATCGGCTGGGACGGGCGGCACTATCGCGCGGGCGCGGAGGTGTTGCGCTGGAATGCTGCGGCGAAGCGCTTCGACCCGCCCGCGGCGCTGCCGATCGTGAACGGCGTGCACTACGGCTATCCCTTCGACTTCATCCACGAGGGCCGCACGACGTGGCAGCTCATCATGGCGTTCGGTTACATGCAGGGCGGGCGCTGGAGCGTGGACGCGCTGCGCTCGGACGACGCGGGTGGGACGTGGAAATTCGTGCGCAATCTCGCGGAGGAGTTCGGCGGCATCCGGGCCAACGAGAGCGCGTTCGTGCGCCACGGCGACGGCTTCATCGTGACGACGCGCGGCTACGATCGGATGGAGCGGCTGCACCGCACGGACGGCGAGTTCCGCGTGCGGCAGCAGACGGACCTCACGGGCCGGTATCCGTTTATTAACAACTACGTCGGCCGGCCGCGGCTCTTCGTGCGCGACGGGCAGGGCTACCTGCTCGGGCGGAACTGGACGCGTCCGACCGCCCCGGGCGATCCGCGGGCCGAGGCGGCGAATCCGATGCAGCTCTGCCTGATTCGCTTCGACCCGGACACACTGGCGGTGACAGCGTGCGTCGTGCTCGACAACGCCGACCGCCAGCCCGTGAAAGACGGCTACTACGCCGTCACGGCCTTCTCGGGCACGGGCGCCGACACGCGGCTGCACGTGATCACCTACAAGGGAATCGGCAGCGAGCCGCCGGGGATCGTGCGTTTCGACTACCGGTGGGACGATGTGAAATGAGGGAGGCGATCGTGGCAGTGCTCGCGTTGGCGTTCGGCGGGCAGGTCCTGGCGGCCGAGCGGGTGACCTTTGCCGAAGTGAAGAGCGAGGCGCTGGGTCGCACGCTGCCCGTCGCCGTCGTCGCGCCCGCGGCGCGGAAGACGGAGGGCGCGGTCCCGGTGCTGTTTTTGCTGCACGGTCGCGGGCGCACGCATCGCTCGCTGCTCGACGCGCCGGCGGCGCGGTCGGCGCTGCTGGCCGCGACGTGCTATGTGGTGCTGCCGCAGGGCGAAGACGGCTGGTATGTCGATTCGCCGGCGCAGCCGGACGCGCGCTACGGCGCCTACCTCGAGGAAGTGGTGGCGTGGGCCGAGCGCACGCTGCCGATTTCGAGCGCGCCGTCGGGCCGCGGCCTCGCCGGCTGGTCGATGGGCGGCTACGGCGCGGTGGGCGG
>CAZENI010000165.1:0-3582 GCA_964513055.1 uncultured Opitutus sp. | reverse complement strand
GCACCGCGCCCCTCGCAGGCGAGCTCGACATCGACGGCGCGGTGCGCTTCGCGCAAACGCATCCGGGGCGGTTCGGTTTCGTGGCGAGCGTGATCGGGCTGCTCGATTTTCCGCGGGCGGAGACGCTGCCGGAAGGGCAGAACTACCGCGTGCCGACGAACCGTTTCACGGGCGATCCCGCCGTGTGGGCGGAGCTGAATCCGCGGCACGCCGTGGAGCGATTGCAGGGCGCGGCGCTCACGCTCGTGCTGGCGACGCGGGGCTTCGAACGGACGATGAACGAGAATTTCCTCGCGGCGCTGGCGGCGCGAAACATCGCCGCGCGTGTGCACTCGCTCGAGGGTGGCCACGAGTTTGCGCTGGTGGAGCGCGCGCTGCCGCTGGTGCTGGCGGACGCAGCGGAGTTTTTCCGGACCGGACCATGAGCATCGTCACCGAACACCCACTACGCTGCGAGCTGCTCGTCGCCGGCGGCGGCATGTCGGGCCTGTGCTGCGCGATCGCGGCGGCGCGGCTGGGCGTGAAGGTCATCCTCGTGCAGGATCGCCCGGTGCTCGGCGGCAACGCCTCGAGCGAGATTCGCATGCACATCGTCGGGGCGACGGGGCTGCACGCCGGCCTCCCGCTCGTGCTCGAGCCGCGCGAGGGCGGGCTGATCGAGGAGATCCGCCTCGAGCTGGCGGTGCGCAATCCGCAGCGCTCGCCTGCCGTGGCCGACCTGATCCTCTACGAGTTCTGCCGCGCGGAGCCGAACCTCACGCTGCTGCTCAACACCACCGTCGTCGCGGCGCGCGTCGAACACGGCCGGATCACGGAGGTGATCGCGGAGCGCCCGTCGACCGAGGATCGGTTCACGCTGGCGGCGGAGATGTTTGCCGACTGCACGGGCGACGGGCGTCTCGCGCGCGAGGCGGGCGTGCCGTTCATGCGCGGCCGCGAGGGGCGCGATGCGTTCGGCGAGAAGCTCGCGCCCGCGCGCGGCGACGAGAAGACGCTGGGCTCGACGATTCTCTTCCAGGCGCGGAAACACGATCGGGCGATGCCGTATGTCGCGCCGCCCTGGGTGCGGAAATTCATGGCGGCGGATTTCAAGCTGCGGCCCTTCGGCAAGTCCGGCTCCGACCTCGGCCTCGAATACGGCTACTGGTGGATCGAGTGGGGCGGCGGCCTCGATACGTTGAAGGACAACGAGCGGATCCGCGACGAACTGCTGGCGATCACGCTCGGCGTGTGGAATCACATCAAGAACGAGTCGGGCCTCGACGTGGCGAACTGGGCGCTCGACTGGATCGGCTTCGTGCCGGGGAAACGGGAGAGCCGGCGGTTCGTCGGGCAGTATGTCCTGACGGAAACCGATCTGTTCGCGTCGCGGCCGTTTGCCGACGCGATCGCGTTCGGCGGCTGGCCGATCGACACGCATCCGCCGGAGGGTGTCGATGCGCCGGCGGAGGCGCCGTGCACGCAGCATCACCTGCCCTGGCTCTACGACATCCCGCTGCGCTGCTGCGTGGCGTCGTCGCTGCGCAATCTGTTCTTCGCGGGGCGCAACCTCTCCGCGACGCACCTCGCCTTCGCGTCGACGCGCGTGATGGCGACCTGCGCGGCGGTCGGCCAGGGCGTCGGCACGGCGGCGGCGCTGGCGCTGCGGGCCAAGGTCGAGCCGGCGGCGATCGGCGGCGACGCGCGGTTGCTGGCGGCGATCCAGCAGCGCCTGCTGCGCGACGACGCCTACCTCGTCGGCGTGCGCCACGCGGACGAGTCCGATCTCGCGCCGAGCGCGGCGGTGTCGGCCTCGAGCGAGCAGTCGGGCGGCGAGGCGCGGCTCGTGTGCTCCGGGCAGACGCGCGCCGTGCACGGACCGGCGCAGACACAGCCGGCAGCGGCGGGCGGGAACCAGTGGGAAAACGTGCTGGAGGAACTGGAGACGGGCCGGGTGCGCGCGCTCCACACGAGCGCGCCGCCGGAGCGGGCGTTTCCCGGCGTGCATCGCTGGATGAGCGATCCGGCCGCGGCGCTGCCCGCGTGGCTCGAGCTGCGCTGGCCGGCGGCGGTGCGCGTGGGCGAGGTGCAGCTCATCTTCGACACGGGCCTGCACCGGTTCCTCACGCTGTCGCAGGCGGATGGTTACACGCGCCGGATGCACTGGGGGGAGCCGCAGCCGGAGACGGTGCGCGATTATCGCATCGAAGCGGAGACGACCGCCGGGGCGTGGACCTTGCTGCACGCCGAGCGCGGCAACTATCAGCGGCGGCGCGTGCACCGGCTCGCGGCGCCGGTTTCGTTGTGCGCCTTGCGGATCGTGGTGGAGGCGACGAACGGGTTGGATCACGCCCGCGTTTGCGAAGTGCGGGTCGGCGGCTGAGCAAAACTCCGGGCCGGGAGAATCATCCCGTCGCTTACGCGACGGGATGCGGTGGGGAGGAGGTCAGATCCACTCCGGCGACGCGACAGTGCGTTCGCCGCCGGCGCTGCCGGTGTTCACCGTCGAGGCCGGCTCGAAGAGCAGCACGCACACTTCGTCGGCGGCGCACGGCCGGTGCTCGACGCCGCGCGGGACCACGATCATCTCGCCCTCGCCCACGGTCACGTGGCGATCGCGGAATTCCATGCGGAGGCTCCCGCGCACGACGAGGAAGAGCTCGTCCTCGTGTTCGTGCTGGTGCCAGACGAACTCGCCGCGCAGCTTCACCAGCTTGACGTGCTGGCCGTTGAGCGCGGCGACGATCTTCGGCGACCAGTGTTCGGAAAAGAGGGCGAACTTCGCGGCGAGATCGATTTTCTCAGGTGACGGCATCGTCAGCCTCGCCCTCCTCGTCGTCGTCATCGACGGTCTGGGCCTCCGCGATGAGGCGCCGGGCTTCGTCGGCCTTGGCATCGTCGACCTGGATCCGGATGGAGCCGCCGAAGGCGTCGTCCAGGACGAAGGCTTCGATGCCGCTGCCGGTGAGGAGCGAGTGGAGCAGCTCGGCTTCCGCGTTGTTCGAGCACGTCGCGACGGTGATCATGGTGCGACTATGGACCGCGGCGGACGGGTGGCGAGCCATGACGGCGCCGGAGAATTGCGCTGCGATCAGCGGACTTTGGCGCAGACCACGCAGTCGCGCGGCTCGGGGCCGAGTGTGGGGCAACTGTGCCAGCGGCGCAGGACTCCCTCGCGGGCCATGCCGGCCTTTTCCATCACGCGGATCGAGGCGGCGTTCTCGGCGTCGCAGAACGCCCAGGCGCGAAAAATGGTCGGGCGCGAAAGCGACCACTCGACGAGATGGGTGAGCGCCTCGGCGGCGAAGCCGTGGCCCCAGAATTTTTTGCCGAGCACGTAGCCGAACAGCGCCTTGCCGCCACCCTCGAGCGTGACGCCGATCGAGCCGATCGGCGTGTCGGTGCCCTTGAGGCAGAGGAGCCAGGCGAGTGGGCCCTGCCCGTTTTCCCAGTGGGCGGCGCATTCGCGGAGGAAGGCGCTAAGCGGCTCCACGCGATCGTAGGCGCGCCAGCTCAGGTAGCGCGTCACTTCCGGGTCGTTCGCGTAGGCGGCGAAGACCGCCGGGCCGTCATCTTCGCGCGGCGGGCGCCCGACGAGCCGGG
>CAZENI010000164.1:0-14849 GCA_964513055.1 uncultured Opitutus sp. | reverse complement strand
GACGTAGCTCGGAATGATGCCGCCGTTGGCTTTCATCCGCGCCAGCCACGCGTCCATGTAGTCGACGATCCAGCGGCGGTATTTCGCGTCGTAGGTTACGAGATAGGCGGTCGTCGGCAGCGTCGTCGCCACGAGATTCAGGAAATGATCCCCGGCCACATCGGTGTAGTCGCGATAGTGCTCGAGGAACTGCGCATACGTGCTCTCGCCGTGCGCCGCCACGAATTTGCTCACGTCGAACGAATCGCCGACCCAGTCGAGCGCCGTCGCCTTGCGCAGCATCGGCCCTCGGCTGCCGTTCTGCATGCTCCGGATCAATTTCAGTTTCGGATCGTAGTTCGGCGCCTCGGGCTCCTCGCCCAGGTAGAGACCGGCGAAGCGCCGCGCGCGCGCCGCGTAGGCGGCGTCACCGGCCCCGAGCGAGAGCCCCATGCGATTGAAGAGCTGGAGGCCCTCGCCGTGGTGCATCCAGTCCGATTGGACGATAAACTCACGGTGATACATGCCCTCGCGCGCGATCGGCGTCTCCACCGTGCGCGCCTCGCTGTATTGCCGAATCATCCCCTCGTGCCCGATGAGGAACAGCCGGCGGATCTCGTCGTCGGCGCCAAGCGCGTGCAACTCCGGCCAGCCGTTGAAATTCTCGAACGCATCGTCGGGCCCGTCGTTCGCGCCCCAGCGCACGAAGCACTGCAGATAGCCGCGCGCATCGAAGTATTTCTCAAAGAACTCGCGGCACGCCGGCGCCTGCTCGGCGAGCAGTTGCCGCTGGAGCCGCGCCCACTCCGGCGCCGCCATCGGCGTCGCGATGGCAATCTCCGGCTCCGCCCCGCCCGCCAGGGCCGGCACGAGCCACAGCAACAGGCAGGGACCGAACGCGCGCGCAAAGTTCATCAGGGGTGAGGGGCTGCGCGGACTGTCGGGACAAGCGCCACCGGCCGCGAGCGCGTTTCTCACGGACGGTCCGGCGCGGGTGCCGCCCCGCTCAGCCCTCGCGATGGGTCACCCACAGCACCGAGGCGAGCGCCGCGAACACGAGGGTCGGCCCGATGATCCACAGCGGATGAAACGGCACGTGCCAGCGGGCCATCGCCCACCACACGACCACGCATTTCACCGCGATCAGGATCCAGGCCAGCCCCATGAACCAGCGCACGCGCGACGGATACTGCGCGATGTCGATGTGCACAGGGAGGTGCATGGCGCCACGATAACCCATCGCCGCCCCGCCGCACCGCATCGCTTGGCCAACGCTGCGCGCCGCTTGGCCGCTCCCACCGATGGCGGCTCGCCGAACCCCGAGCTTACGGCAGCTCCTGAATCCGGATCCGCCGGTATTCCATCAACCCGCGGTCCGCCTCGAGTCCGATCGGCCCGGTCGCCGGCACCTTGAGCGCCTCCTCCAGCACCTCACCATTGCACGTGCAGCGGGCGACGCCGTCCTTCACGACGATCTCGACCTCGTTCCAGTCCTGCGGCCGGTATTTTTTGAGCGTCTTGTATTTGTCCGGACCGGCCACGACATAGTCACGGCACTGGAGCTGCGGCTTGCGGATGAAGATGCCGCTGTCGGCATTCGCCGCCGCGCGAAACTCGAGGCGCAGCACGAAGTTCTTCGGAAACTCCTGCACGGTCCAAATCTTTTGCGCGAGCCGCGGCTCCTTCGGGTGCACGATAAACACGCCGTCCTTCGCCGAGAACCGGTTGTCGGTCGCCGCCACCTTGCCATCGAACGCCACCGCCACCTTTTCGTCGGTCCGCTGGCCGTCGCGATAGCACCAGCCGGAGAGGTCCTTGCCGTTGAAGAGACTGACAAAGCCGGGTTCGGGCTTGAAGGAATCGGCGGCGGAAACGCGCGCCAACGCGAGCGCGAGCAGGGTGAGACAAATCGTGATACGCATAGGGTGTGGGGTGGCCCAGCACTGGGCCAAGTTTCCGCCGGGGGCCACGCGAAAATGGACGGACCGTCCAAGATTTTCCATCGACTACCGGATTTCCGGTCGTCAGCTCACTGGTGTCGATGGCCGCGAGTCGACCTCCCCGTTTCCACTCCCCCCGTCCCCTCTTCGGCATGAAAATCCACTTTCTTGACGTCGGCCCCGAAAAATACGGCGACTGCATCCTGATCGAACATGGCCAGCGCTTCATCCTCGTCGATGGCGCGCACTCCGGCAACTACCGCGCCCAGGGCATCACGCCCTCGCTGCAGGACCAGCTCGCGAAGTGGATGGGGCCGCCGCCGTTCAAGCCCGACCTGCTCATCGTCACCCACGTGCACGGCGACCACATCGGCTGTCTGCCGCAACTGGTGCGCGACCGGCTGCTGCAGCCGAAACGCGTGCTCGCCGCCGACGAGCGCTGGGGCTCGGGCCGCACCGGCGACACCGACGCCGATCCGTTGTCGGATGCTGATCCGGGCACGCGTCTCATCGCCGAGGCGCTGCAGGAGGAGGCCGCCGCCGCGATCGAGAGCGAGGACGAGGCCCGCGCGTTCATCGATGCCTTCGTCTCGGAGGAATCGCGTTACACGACGATGCTGGAGACCTTCGATCCCGCGATCGTGCTGCGGTTCGGGCGCGATGATGTCGCCCCGCTGGAGAAGGCGTTCAAGACCTTCGATCTGAAATTCCTCGGCCCCAGTGTGGCGCACCTCAAGACCTGCGCCGCCTTCATCGGCCAGTCGAAGGCGAAAGTGCGCCGCCGCCCGGGCGATGCGCTGGCCCCCGACGCCGAGGGCGACCTCGGGGCGCGCTTCTGGGCGGAACTGCGGGCCGTTCGCAGTGCCGTCGACGACGCCGAGGGCTTGGTCGACGCCGGCGGACCGGGCTCCGGAAAAAACAACCAGAGCATCGTCTTCGCCGTCGGTCGGGGCGCCAAGAAGGTGCTGCTTGCGGGCGACATGCAGTTTGCCGCGCCCGATGTCCCCGGTCTCCGCGACGAGATGAACGCGCTGCTGCAGGCGGTGGTCGCGCACGGACCCTACTGCTTGATCAAGGTGACGCATCACACCGCCAAGAACGGTTTGAGTGGAAAAGAACTCGATGCCCTTGGTGGCGAACCGATTCTCGTCCACACTGGCGGGCTCTACGATCCGGCTCATCCCAATCGGCGGATCCTAGAACTCTTTGCCCAGCGCCTCGCGCCCCAGCGCTTCGCCCGCACCGATCGCAACGGCATCGTCTCGGTCAATCTTTCCGGCCCCAAGCCGGAGGTCGCGCTGCAACGCGGCGCCTGGAACAACTTCGAACTCAACCCCGAGCCGCCGAAGCCCCCCGCGCGGCCGCGCCGGCCCGATGAGGAAAAGGCGTTGGTCGCCCCCAGGGTGACCGTCGAGCGAGGCTCGGCCGACACCATCGAGGTGATCGCCCGCATTCCCCACCAGGCCACGCGCGTCATGATCACCGTCGACGTGCAGCCCAACGGGGAAACGTCGACGGTGGTCGTGCCGCCCGCTCAAAAAAAAACGGTGAACGGCACCTAGTCGTCGCCGGCGGCCGCGCGCTCCCGCGCCTGCTCGTCGTCACTCATCTCGGCCGGCTCGCGCAGAACATCGGCTCCGGGCCCGCCGCCGACGCGGTGGGTGCGCTGGAAGCCCGCGGACTCGCCGTGCTGAAGGACATTCCCGGCGGCCCGAATCCCGAACCGGCGCTCGCCCAAGTGCGCGCGGAGCTGCAGCGCGGTGGCTATGCCGGCTTGGTCATTCTCGGCGGCTACGACGTCGTGCCCGCGGTGCGCTTCAGCGTGATCGACGATGAACTCCGCGCCGCGATCAAGCCCGACCTGGACGACTACATCATCTGGTCCGACGACAGTTACACCTCGTTTGACGGCGACGGCTTTCCCGATCTGCCGGTGTCGCGCATCCCGGACGCGGGCGATCCGGAGCTGGTGCGCGCGTGTCTTTCCGCCGCCGATCACACGCGGGCGCCGATCGCTGCCTACGGCCTGCGCAACCGGCACCGGCCCTTCGCGGACCGCGTCTACGCGCAGATCGCCGACACGACCTGCCCGCAGTCCTGGCCACTCACCCCCGAGGCGGTGGAAGCGACCCAGCTCCAGGCCCAACACCTGTATTTCATGCTGCACGGGCACTACATCGACGGGGATCAGTATTCCGGCGAAGACGAGCCCGAGGTCCCGTTTGCCGCCATCGATCGCGCGCGGTTGCCCGAGTCGCTCGAAGGTGTGGTCCTGGCCGGCTGCTGCTGGGGCGCCCTCCTGACGCGTTATCCCGCGGCCGACACGCGCGCGGACCGGGTGCCGCCGGCTCGCGCGGTCGAGGAGTCGATGGCGCTGTCGCTGCTGCGCGCCGGCGCCCGGGCGTTTGTCGGTTGCACCGGAGTCCACTACTCGCCGCCACCGGACGCTCCCGGGACGAACGGCGAGCCGATGCATTTGCATTTCTGGCGGCATCTGCGCGCCGGTCTGCCGCCCGCCGAGGCGCTCTTTCGCGCCAAGCGGGACTACCTCGCCGGCATCCCCCACAGCGGGGACGAGACCGATGCCAACGCGGAAGCCGTCGAGATGAAGATCCTGTTCCAGTTCACCTGTCTCGGCCTCGGCTGGTAGGCCTGCTCGATTTCCCTCTTTTCAACGCCCGCTTTCGACATACGTTTCCTCTCCATGAATGCCGCACTCCGCAAACTCGTGCTTCGGCAGTATCCGAATGCCAAGGTCGTGGATCTCGCCGATACCGTGGCCAACCCCGCGCGCAAAACCAATTCCGGCGTGATGAAAACGACCTCACTCCAGAAGCTCAAATCGGCGCACCTGAAAGACGCCACGCCCGGCATCCCTTCCGTTTCGGCCATCAAAGCAGCCCGCCCCGCCGACACCGCCGCGAAGCGCAAGGGCCCCAGCGGCGTCGTCATGGTCACCCCGAAGAACACGGATTCCAGCCTGCCCCGCCGCGCCAAAGCAGTCATTGTCTCCCGCGGAAAAGTCATCGCCCTCCAAGGCTGAGATGACCGGCAAAGCTCGCTAAGGCCGCCCCGGTTTTGCGGCTGATTTCCAGCGCTTCAACGCCGCGCCCGTCAGCGACCGCGGCTCTTTTTCGATCTCGTTGCGCAGCCCCGCAAAGATCAATTCGCCGCCGTCGCGGCCTCCGCCGGGGCCGAGATCGATCAGCCAATCGGCGAGATTGATCACGTCCAGGTTGTGCTCGATCACGATCACGGTGTTGCCCGCGTCGCGCAGCTTGAACAGCAGGTCCATCAGCTTCTGGATGTCGGTCCAGTGCAGCCCCGTGGTCGGCTCGTCGAGGATGTAGAGGGTCGAGCCCTGCTGGCGTTTGCTCAGCTCGAGCGAGAGCTTGATGCGCTGCGCCTCGCCGCCAGAGAGCGTCGTCGCCGACTGCCCGAGCTTCAGGTAGCCGAGGCCCACCGCGTCGAGCGTCTGCAGCTTGTCGATCACGCGCGGGATGTTGCGGAAAAGGCCGATGGCCTCGCGCACCGTCATGTCGAGCACGTCGGCGATCGAGCGGCCGTGAAAGAGGATCTCCAGCGTCTCGCGATTGAACCGCCGTCCGCCGCAGCTCGGGCACGGTGCGTAGGCGTCGGGCATGAACTGCATGTCCAGCTTGATCGCACCATCGCCCTGGCAGCGCTCGCAGCGGCCGCCGCGCACGTTGAACGAGAAGCGGCTCGCCTTGTAGCCGCGCACCTTCGCCAGCGGCACCTGCGCGTAGAGATCGCGCAACAGCGGGAGCAGATCGACGTAGCTCGCCGGATTTGAACGCGGGCTGCGGCCGATCGGCTCCTGGTCGACCTGCACCAGCTTCTCGAAGAAATCCAGGTTCTCGATGTGGCGGTGCTTTCCGGGGAGCGACTTCGCGCCGTTCAGTTTGCGCGCCGCGTGCGCCGCGAGGATGTCCAGCACGAGCGTGCTCTTGCCGGAGCCGCTGACGCCCGTGACGCACGTGAGCAGGCCCACGGGGAATTTCGCGTCGATCCCGCGCAGGTTGTTCGCGCGCGCCTCGCGCACGGTGAGAAACGCCCCGTCCGGCAGCTTCGCCTTCGCGTCGCGCCCGACCGCGAGCGTGCGCGCCAGATACGGGCCGGTGCGCGATTCCTTCGCCGTGAGCCGCATGCACGCCTCCGGTGTGCCCTGGAACAGCAGCCGCCCGCCCTCCGTCCCCGCCTCCGGCCCGAGTTCGATGATCTCGTCGGCGATCCGCATCGTGTCCTCGTCGTGCTCGACGACGAGGACCGTGTTGCCGCGGTCGCGCAGCGCGCGAATCGTGTCGAGCAGCTTCTGGTTGTCGTGCGGGTGCAGGCCGATGCTCGGCTCGTCGAGCACGTAGATGACGCCCACGAGCCCCATGCCGAGCTGGGTCGCGAGGCGCACGCGTTGCGCCTCTCCGCCCGACAGCGTGCCGTAGTCGCGCTCCAGCGTCAGGTAGCCGAGCCCGGTCTCGAGCAGGAAATGCAGCCGCTGCTCGACGCCCGTCACGACCTCGCGCAACGCCGCGTCTTCCCCGTGCTGCGCCACCAGCGCGCGGGCAAACGCGTGCGCCGTCGCGATGTCGAGGGCCATGAACTCCGGGAAACTCGTGCCGGTCGGGTCGCCGCCGTCCGGCGTGCCGCCCGGTGTCGGGGCGGACGGCGGCGCGGCGACCCGTGCCGTCGTCCCGACGCGGACGCTGCCGCTCCGCGCATTCAACCGCGTGCCATGGCACTCCGGACATTCCCCGCTCACCATGAACGTCGTCAGCCGCGCCTGGAATCCCTCGCTGTCCGTGTTGCGAAAGCTGTCCTCCAGGTCCGCGATGATGCCGGCGAAGGTTGTCGCCTTCGCCTCGCGCATGCGCCGCAGCTTGATCGCGAACTGCCGCTCCCCCGCCCCGTGCAACAGCACGCGCCGCGTCTCCTCCGGCAGTTTCTTCCACGGCACGTCGGGATCGAACGGCAGTTGCTCCGCGAGCTGCTTCAGCAGGGCGTTGTGCTTGATGATGAGATTTTTTCCGCCGATGCGCCACGGCTTGATCGCGCCTTCGCGCACGGATTTCTCCGGATCGGGAATCACCAGCTCCGGCACGAACTTCAGCTTGCGGCCGATGCCGTCGCAGGTCGCGCAGGCGCCGTCGCGGTGATTGAAGGAGAAATGCCGCGGCGTGAGTTTCTCGAACACATCGCCGCACACTTCGCACGCCAGCGACTGGCTGAGCGGCAGTTCGCGCCACGGGGCATCCGCCGATTTCTGCGCCAGGACGATCGCGCGATCCTTGCCCTCGCGAAACGCCAGCTCAAGCGAGTCCGCCAGCCGGCTGCGCTGATCAACGGTTGCGACGAGCCGGTCCACCACGAGGTCGACCTGAAGCTCTTTCACGCCCGCCTTGGCCGGCACGAGGTTCGCGTCGTCGAGATTCTTGACCTCGCCGTCGAGGCGCACGCGCTGGAAGCCCCGCTGCCGCAGCCGCGGCAGCTCGTCGCGCAGCACGCTTGGCTTCGCCCGCAGGCACGGCGCCAGCAGCATCACGCGTTCGCCGGCGCATTCGGCGAGCACGCGCCGCACGTTGTCGTCGAGCGAGCGCTGCACGACGCGCCCGCCGTCCTTCGGGCAGAACCGCTCGCCGCCGAGCGCCCAGAGGAGCTGGGCGTAGTCCGCAATCTCCGTCGCCGTGGCAATCGTGCTCCGCGGCCCGCCGGCACCGGTGCGCTGCTCGATCGCGAGCACCGGCGAGAGGCCGTGGATGAAATCGACGTCCGGCCGCTTGAGCTGGTCGAGCACCGCCCGCGCCGACGCGCTGAGCGACTCGATGTATTTGCGGTAGCCCTCCGCGTAGATCGTGTCGAAGGCGAGCGACGATTTCCCGGAGCCGCTCGGACCCGTGATCACGACGAGTTTACCGCGCGGGATGCGCAGCTCGAGGTTCTGGAGGTTGTGCTCCCGGGCGCCTTTGACGTGGATGTGGGTCGGGACCTGCATGGATCGAATCGGCACCGTTGGGGAAAAGCGCAGGGCGTCAAAGCCGTAGGTGCGGTTAACCCTGATACCACCCTTACATTCACACTTGCTCCGGTGGGCGCGCCGCCGTTTGTCTTTGCGCCGTAACCCTGTCCGCCTACCGCGCGCCAATCCTCCCGTTTCCTGGCGCGCAGCCCGGTATTGTTGATTGTCACCAACCCTCATGAAAGACCCTCTGTCTCCTCGTGTCCTCCAGCGGCTGGTCCGCGCCGCCGCCGCCGGCGGACTCGCTCTGGCGATGCTGGCCCCGCCGGCCGGCGCCGTGCAATTCACGCTCGGCGAGCTCAAGGCCAGCTTCGACTCCACGCTCTCCTTCGGCGGCCTCTACCGCCTGAAGGACCCCAGTCCCGATTTCTACGGCACGAGCAACACCTTCAGTGGCGTCGCCGGCCGCCAGAACTCCGTCAACACCGACGACGGCAACCTCAACTACGGCAAGGGCTGGGCCTCGCAGGTGATCAAGGGTAACCACGATCTCGAACTGAAGTTCGGTGACTACGGCGCCCTCGTCCGCGGCTACTGGTTTCACGACCTGAAGGCCGACGACACCCGCCGCACCCCGCTCTCCGCGCAGGCCGAGGATCGCGTCGTCAGCGGCGCGGAGCTGCTCGACCTGTATGCGCGCGCCAAGTTCACGCTCGCGGGCGGCATGCCCTTCGAGCTGCGCTTCGGCCGGCAGGTGCTCAGCCTCGGCGAGAGCACGTTCATCCCGAACGGCATCAACGTCGTGAACGCCGTCGACCTCTCCAAGCTGCGCGTGCCCGGCGCCGAGCTGAAGGAGGCGTTCCTGCCCGTCAACATGCTCAAGGCCTCGCTCGGCCTCACCCCGAACATCACGGTCGAGCCGTTCTGGCTCCTCGAATTCCGCCGCAACGAACTCGAGCCCGCCGGCACCTATTTCTCAACGAACGATTTCGCCACGCGCGGCGGCAGCCAGGTCTGGCTTGGCTTCGGCAGCGTCGCCGACCTCGGCAGCACCATCGGCGGCATCGCCCGCGAGAAGGATCGCGACGCCGGCAACTTCAACCAATACGGCGTCGCCACCCGCATCCTCGCCCCGAATCTCAACAACACCGAGTTCGGCCTCTACTACGCGCGCTACAACAGCCGCTCGCCCGTCATCAGCGCCCGCACGCCGACGACCGCCGTGAACACCGACCTCACCGGCCCGCTCACCGCCGCCTTCATCCGCGGCGGCGTGCCTGCCGCGCAGGCCGGCCCGCAGGCCGCCGCCATCTTCCAGTTGATCGTCCGCTCGCAGCTCGCCCCGGCGACGCTCACGCCGGTTGATCTCGCCACGCTGCAGAGTGCGCCCGTGCAGGCCGCCATCGCCGGCGCCCGCCAGATCGCCCTCCTCACCGCCGCCGCCACCGGCCGCTACTTCACCGAATACGTCGAGGGCCTGAACCTCTGGGGCGCCAGCTTCAACACCGCCCTCGGCAGCAGCGGCGTCTCCTGGCAGGGCGAGGTCTCGCTCAAGCAGGATGTCCCGCTCCAGGTCGACGACGTCGAACTCCTCTTCGCCGCCCTCTCCTCGCTTGCCCCGCAGTTCGGCGCCAACAACCAGGTCGGCAACTTCCTCGGCCAATACGGCCGCGAGGTCTCCGGCTACCGCCGCCACCACGTCTGGACCGCCCAGTCGACCCTCACGAAGGTCTTCGGCCCCATGCTCGGCGCCCAGCAGTTCACCCTCCTCGGCGAGGTCGGCGGCGTCTGGGTCAACCTGCCCGAGCGCGCGACCCTCCGCTACGACGGCCCGGGCACGTTCACCTCCGGCTCGCAGGCCGCGATGATCGGCGCCGGGTTCCCGCAGTTCACCGCCACCGCCGACAGCGCGTTCGCCGACGACTTCTCGTGGGGCTACCAGGTGCTCGGCCGTCTCGACTACAACAACATTTTCCCGAACGTGAACATGACGCCCACGATCGCCTACACGCAGGACCTGCGCGGCAACACTCCCCTGCCCCTCGGCAACTACATCCACGGCCGCCGCAGCCTCAACGTCTCCGTCGAGTTCGCCTACCGCAACGCCTGGTCGCTCGAGCTTCGCTACGTGAACTTCTCCGGCGCGGGCCGCTTCAACCTCTTCTCGGACCGCGATTACTTCGCGACCACGGTGAAATACTCGTTCTAACGCGGAACCACGCCCGACATGAACCACCCCAATCCTCTCACCCTCCGCTCCCTCGCTGCCGCCGGCTGTCTGCTGCTCGCCACCGCGGCCCGCGCCGCGGTCGCCGAGGCCGAAGCCGCGCGCCTCGGCAAGGAGCTCACGCCGCTCGGGGCCGACGCCAAGGCCAGTGCCGACGGCACCATCCCCGCGTGGACCGGCGGCATCGTCACGTCCCCCGCCGGCTACAAGTCCGGCGACCACCACCCGGACCCCTTCTCGGCCGACCAGCCTCTGTTCACGGTCACGTCCGCCAACCTCGCGTCGCACGAAGGCAAGCTTACCGCCGGCCACGTCGCGCTGTTGAAGGCGTATCCGGATTACAAGCTCGTCGTCTACCCGAGCCGCCGCAGCGCGTCCAACCCCCAGCGCATCTACGACGCCACCCGCGCCAACGCCACCGCCGCCAAGCTCGTCTCCAACGGCAACGGCATCAGCGGGGCCGTCGCCGGCGTGCCGTTCCCGATTCCCCAGACTGGCCTCGAGGTTCTCTGGAATTTCCTCACCCGCTATCGCGGCGTCGCCGCCGCCCGGCACATCGATCAGGCCGCCGTCGAGCGCGGCGGCGGCTACCAGATCGTGAAGTTCGAGGACGAGTTTCTCTTCAACTACGCGCGGCCCGACATCACCGCCAAGGAACTCGAGGCCAGCAACACGCTGATCTACTTCAAGCAGGCTGCCGTCGCCCCGGCCAAGGTCGCCGGCACCATCCTCATCGCCCACGAGACGATGGACCAGGTGAAGAAGCCCCGCGACGCCTGGGTCTACAACGCCGGCCGCCGCCGTGTCACCCGCGCCCCGAACGTCGCCTACGACAATCCCGGCACCAACGCCGACGGCCAGCGCACCAGCGACCAGTTCGACATGTTCAACGGCGCGCCCGACCGCTACGACTGGACCCTCGTCGGCAAGAAGGATATCCTCGTCCCCTACAACGCCTACAAGCTCCACAGCAACAAGCTCAAGATGTCCGACATCCTGAAGCCGCTCCACATCAACCAGGACCTGCCGCGCTACGAACTCCACCGCGTCTGGGTCGTCGAAGCGAAACTCAAGCCGGGCACCTCGCACCTCTACGCCCGCCGCACGTTCTACATCGATGAGGACTCCTGGCAGATTGTTGTCGCCGACCAATACGACGGCCGCGGCCAGATGTGGCGCGTCTCCGAGGCCCACTGCATCAACTATTATGATGCGCAGGTCTTCTGGAGCACGCTCGAGGTCCACACCGATCTCCAGAACGGCCGCTACCTCGCCATCGGCCTGGACAACGAAAACGTCATGTATGACTTCAACCTCAAGCGGACCCCGGCCGACTACACGCCGGACTCGCTGCGGCGGGACGGCCTGCGATGAAGCACGGGGCCGGTCTTCGACCGGCCCTTTTTGTTGCCCGTGAAGCCGGACAACCCTGTCCCTGCGTGATCCGCCCGGTTCTCGCTTTTCTTCTTCTCGGTGCCGCGCTCTCGGCCGACGAGCCGCCGCCGCGCATGCTCCTCCTCGATGGCGCTGTCGTCGGCACCGAGGTCATCGTCGTCGGCGAACGCGGCACCGTGCTGCGCTCCGCCGACCGAGCCGTCACCTGGCAGGCCGTGCCCCGCGCCACGCCCGCCACGCTCACCGGCATCGCCTTCGCCCCGGGCGCCGACGGCTCCGCGGCGCGCGGCTGGGCCGTCGGGCACGACGGCGTCATTCTCGGCACCAAGGACACCGGCCGCACCTGGGCCGTGGAATTCCGCACCGACAACCTCCAGGACTCTTTCCTCGATGTCGTCGCGCTCAGCCCGCTGCACGCCGTGGCCGTCGGCGCCTACGGTTTGTTCGCCGAAACGAAGGACGGCGGCCGCACCTGGACGCGCCGCAAGATCGGCGAGGACGATTTTCACTTCAACCGCATCGCCCGCGGCCCCGCCGGCACGCTCTACCTCGCCGGCGAGCGCGCGACCCTCCTTCGCTCGTCCGACGACGGCGCAAATTGGTCCGCCCTCACGACCGGCGCCACCGGCTCCTTTTTCGGCGTGCTGCCGCTCGCGCCGGGGATCCTGCTCGCGCACGGCCTCCGCGGGCAGGTCTTTCGCACCACGGACGACGGAAAGACCTGGACGGCGTCGGCCACGCCGCAGCCGGCGCTGCTCGCGACCGCGTTGCTACTCAAGAACGCCTCCATCCTTGTCGCCGGCGGCGCCGGCGCGCTGTCATTGAGTCCCGACGGCGGCATCACATTCAACGCCGTCGCCGGCGCTCCGACCAAGGCCATCGCCGCGCTTCTGGAGCTGCCCGACGGCAGCGTCCTCACTCTCGGCGAGGGCGGCGCGAATCGGCTCGAACCCACCCGCCTCGTCGCGGCTTCACCCGCGGCGGCCGCCCGGCCCCCGGCACCGCGCTGAGCTCACCGCGACTCTCCGCGCATGCTGTCGCTCGAACGCTTCACCGAATGGATGTTTCGCCACCGCACGCCGCTGGTGTGCGGATTCGCGGCGCTCACGCTGCTGATGGGCTGGTTCGCGTTTCATGTGCGCGTCGATGCCAGCTTCCACAAGTCGCTCCCGCTCGACCACGACTACATCCGCACCTTCGTGAAGCACGAGCGGCAGTTCGGCGGCGCCAACCGCATCATGCTCGCGCTGCGCGCGGAGCGCGGGGACATCTTCACGCCGGAGTTCTTCGCCGCGCTGAAGAAAGTCACCGATGAGGTGACCTTCCTGCCCGCGGTCGACCGCGCGCAAGTTCAGTCGATCCGCACGCCCAACGTCCGCTTCATCGAGGTGATCGACGACGGCCTCTCGGCCGGCAACGTCGTGCCGGCCGAGTTCCCCTCGACGCCGACCGCCGAGGACTTCGCGCGCATCCGCGCCAACATCGTGAAGTCCGGCCGCCTCGGCCAGCTCGTCGCCAACGACTTCACCGCCGCGATGGTCATCGGCCAGCTCGTCGAGGTCGATCCGCGCACCGGCGAGAAGATCGACTACACGCGCGTCGCGGCCGGCCTCGAGGCGATCCGCGCCCGCGTCGAGCGCGAGAGCGGCGGTGCGATCCGCGTCCACGTCATCGGCTTCGCTAAGTTCATCGGCGATGTCAGCGAGGGCGCGCGCGGGGTGCTCACGCTCTTCGGCGTTTCGATCCTCATCACGACCCTCCTCGTCTGGAACTACGCCGGCCGCTGGAAGCTCGCCGCCGCCCCCATCGTCTGCTCGCTCGTCGCGGTTGTCTGGCAGCTCGGCGCGCTCACCGCGCTCGGCTACGGCATCGATCCCTTCTCGATCCTTGTGCCGTTCCTCGTCTTCGCCATCGGCGTCAGTCACGGCGTCCAGAAGATCTGCACGTTCCGCAACGAGATGTTCAAGGGCCAGGACGGCCCGACCGCGGCGCGGGCCGCCTTCATGCAGTTGATCGCGCCCGGCATCGTGGCGCTCATGACCGACACGGTCGGCTTCATCACGATGCTCGTGATCAAGATCCCCACCATCCAGGAGCTCGCGATCACCGCGAGCCTCGGCGTGAGCGTGATCGTCATCACCAATTTCTTCCTCCTGCCGATCCTCCTCTCTTACCTCCGCCTGCCGCCCTCCTACGCCGCGTGGGTTGCACGACGTCGCGCCAAGGGCGACGAACTCTGGCGGCGCCTCGCCTTTGGCATGAAGCCAAAGCCGTCGATGGTCATTATCCTCGTCGGTCTCGCGCTGGGCATTTGGGGCGAGCGCACGGCGAGCCGGATCCACATCGGCGACACCCAGGCCGGCCGGCCGGAGCTGCATCCGAATTCCCGTTACAACCAGGACACCGGCGTCATCGCCTCGAAGTTCAGCATCAGCGCCGACGTGCTCTCGGTCATCGTCGAGACCGTGCCCAACGGCTGCGTCGATTTCGAGGTCGTCACGCTCATGGACGAGTTCGAGGGGCACATGCTGCGGCTCCCCGGCGTGCAGTCCGTGATGTCGCTCACGTCCATCGCCAAGATCTACAACACCTACTTCAACGAGGGCTCCCTGCAGTGGCGCATCCTCCCGCGCAACCAGCAGGCCCTCGCCCAGGCCGTGTCGCCGATCGAGACCGGCTCCGGCTTCCTCAACGCCGACGCGAGCGTGATGCCGATCATGATCTTCCTCACGGACCACAAGGCGGAGACGCTGCAGGCCGCGACCGACGCCGTGAAGGCCTTCGCCGCCGCGCATCCCTCGCCGAAGGCGAAGTTCCTGCTCGCGAGCGGACCGGCCGGTGTGATGGCCGCGACCAACGAGGTCGTCCGCGCCGCCGAGAAGCCCATTCTCTACTGGGTCTTCGGCGCCGTCATCGCGCTCTGCCTGATCACCTTCCGCTCCATCCGCGCGACCCTGTGCATCGTCGTGCCGCTTGCGATCGTGAACTACCTCGCCTACGCGCTCATGGTCTACCTCGACATCGGGTTGAAGACCTCGACGCTGCCGATGGTCGCGCTCGGCGTCGGGATCGGCGTCGACTACGGCATCTACATCTTCGCGCGCCTGCAGACGGCGTTGAATGCCGGCGAGTATTTCGAGGACGCGATGTTCGGGGCGCTGCGCGAGAAGAACGCCGACGCGCTGCTGATCAGCGCGAACATCGTCGACATGTCGGAGATCCTGCCGTACCGCGAGCGCTCGCGCGCGCGGGTCAAGCGGTCGACGGCGGAGTTCAACGCGGTGATCGACGACGTGGCCGCCCGCTACGACGTACGGCTCGTCGACATGTCGTCCGC
>CAZENI010000163.1:0-14857 GCA_964513055.1 uncultured Opitutus sp. | reverse complement strand
GCTCATTGCCAGGCGTTCTTTCGCCATGCCCAATATGCGTCTATCTAAATAGAAATTGCTCTAGCTACGCTTTTCGTCTCGAAAGCGGTGCGGAATTTACGTGCGGATGGCATTTCTATTTGCCGAACGGCTGGCGGATGTATCTGACGCCTCACCAAGATCGCTTTGTCGTGGGACACATTGGGGCACACCTCCCGACACGGAAATATCCCAAATAGCGTAAGCTGCACTTTGATTCGGCAGCTCCGACCGAATCGCAACAACCACGCTGGCGAGGTCGTAGCGTCTCATTGACACGCTGATCCGCCGATCCGGCTATCACCGTTTTTCTACTTTTATACTTCGGGCAATAATCGTTTCAACTCGGCTTCCACATCGGACTCTTCGCCTCGATCGGCAAGCCGGCGGACTTCTGCCACTGCCTCTTTCGCACGCTCGATCGCCGTCTTTTTGTAGGCCGGGTCGGACCACGATGCTGACAAATCATCAATAAACCAGGCGAACCGCTTCCAAAGATCTCCTCCAAAAAAAGCAGCCTCTATTGAAACGTGGTCTACTACCATTTGCTCCAGCTTGAATGATTCAAAAGGGTAGTTGTTACGTGCATTCCAGTATTTTAGCACGCGCGCGAGTGGTTTGATCAGGTTTTCGTTGTTTTTATTTTTGGCGGTGAGCTTTGCGTTGAATTCATTTGGAGTAGTGGTGATCCACTCATCGAAAAAGGAACCTTTTCCTGGTATCTGGATTCCGCTCCAGAATGTTTCGATCGCCGGCACCAGCTCGAAACGAATATGGTCTAGCTCCAATACGATCGTGGGATGCGATTGCGCGACATCTGCACGAGGATAATTACCCTCAACGAATCGACGGAGCCGATCCAAGTAAGTCTGCGGTTTTGCATCAGTGTCTTCAAAAACGACCATGTAGTCCACGTCGGACTGTGCGTCCATGCTGCGCGGCAGGATCGTGCCGCGCGTATATGACCCGAAAGAAAAATGCCTTTTGACCAACTTCGTCGCCGATCGGCCATCGCCGAAATGCGCACGCAGCCTGCTACGAAGTGCCGCCAACGAACGCTCGACGCTCGCTTTCTCCGCGTCGCGCAACACGGCTGCATCGGTTATTCGTCGAAGGTGGCTCGCCGCGCTCATTTTTCCGATCCAAGATGTCGCTGGCCCAGCTCTAAGGCAGCCCGAGACGCTTTTTCGCGTCGGCGACCAACTGCCCGGCCCCGTGATTCATCTGCGCTTCGTAGTCCTTTCGGAGGCGCATGAAAACCCAATCGAAAACGAACGGACTGCGTTTCCGATTTTCGAAAATCTCGTCTTGGAGGGAGCGCGTTTCCGCGGCGATGTGAGGAGATGCATTTCCGCCGCTCGCGTCGGTCCACAACCGTTCTGCATGTGTCTTCAGTTTGTCGAGGCGGCTAGCGGCTTCGGTGTGTTCGCTTGCTTGGCGAAACGCCAAGACAAGCGTAGGCGCGAGCGGCGCCACAATGGCAAGAAGGAGGTCGTTTACGGTGAACCCGCCTGCAACGGCAATCGCGCTGATTGCTGCGGTGATCATGCCAGTTCCGACGAGGATCGAAACAGCATAGCGCCGCCGCTGCTTCGAATCCCACCAACAGTTCGTTCGTTGGCAGATGACGCGTGCGACGCTCAACGGGAGATCGCCAACAACAGGCGGATACCAATCGGTGAGCGGCGGGAATCGCGAAGCAACCCGGCTGTATGCGTCGGCGTGTTCCTTTACTAGCTCCGGCTCCGGGCGCTGACCGACTTTGATTGAGTTCCACGGAAGTTCCAATACGTCGCAATCGAACGCTTCCTGAATCCTGGCAGCGCAATCGCGAAGTCTTTTTTGCCATGGAGTTAATAATATGACATCAGCAAGCGCGACAATCACTCCGAAGAGCGCCGCCCAGCTTTTGAGTTCCGGACGCAGGATAACGGCGAATGCCCAAGCAATCGCTATCGGTCCGGCAAGGACGAGTTGAACTATGAAGATGTTCTTGGCGAAAGCATAGAGATGCCGCTGCGCCGCGAGTCGCCGAAGCGCTTCCGCCTGATTCTGAATTATTGGAATGGAGTTCACCAGTAGTAAGTCGGAAAAGCGTCGGCGTAGAGAAGGCGCCACCAATCAAAAGCTGACTTGATGTCGTTAGCGGCTGTTGCGTCGCGCGCATTCTCAGCGCGCGTTGCGGCTGTGTTAAGCTTTGAAAGTGCATCGGCGCGTTTGGCCTCGGTCGAACAAGCGGCGATGTAACCGGAAATCCCCATCGGGTCCTGCATATTGGCCAGATTGGCGTCGCGTAGTTGTGACAAGACACGCTTGACGTCGATATCATATACGATCGCGGACTCACCCGCCGCGTATTTTGCGATGCGTAGCTCCAAATAGAACGAGGAGATGGGGACATCGCGGTAGCACTTCCACGCCTTGATGAAGCGAATCAGCGGTTTGACTTTCCCACCGTGTTTTTCATCGACCGACGCCACGTAAGCCTTGTGAGCATCGGGGCTGGCGTGCATCCAGCCGTCCGCACAGTCAGCGATATCGTAAACCGGATATGCCCCGGTTTCATCCACGAGATCGGCCGGCACGATTTCAGTCGTTTCGGATGCAGTTGAACCAAACGGCACAACAACGGCCGGACAATCCACGTGAACCCCTGTGGAAGGAAAGCGACCGTCGAGCGAGTTTCGAACCTTGGTAAGTGAATATGAAGATGTCCTGGTAAGCTGGTTGGTCGGTAACACGGCCAAGTAGTCGACATCGCTAAAACCAGAAATGCTGGTGCCGTTACCGAATGAGCCAATCCGAGTAAATCGTCGAACGTAGCCAAAATCCTTCTCGAGTCGGGTCTTGATAGAGGCCCGATGAGTTTTGGCTGCTTCAGTCTCCGTCGAGCTGGGCGTGAGCGTCGAAAGAAAGTCTCGGAAACCGTCGTCGATAGTGCGGGGCATTGCGCTGATGTGCTGAAGTTGGGTGGCGTTTTTGTGTATTCCGCCCTGGCAAGTCACACGATGACAGCCAAGCCTAGGTCGGCGGGAAAAACTGGGGACGTCGCAGGCGGATCCGGAAGGATTTCGTGCGTGCCGCCGCCATGCCACTGGCCTGTGAACAGCCAATCTTCAAAGCACGCCAACCAGTAGTAAGCCATCGGGACCACGACCTCCGCGAGGAGCATACTCGGATTCCAGCAATCTTCTTCCTGCAGAAAGAGACACATGGCCACCGGTTCCTCCGTGGAACGCACGTGCGGAAGTTTTCGACCTGCCGCCAGTTGAATGAGCGGGGGATCGATGACGCACATCTTTGGATACCAGTAGCGGCAGTATTCGAGGCGACAGAGATACTCGTGGGCCAACGCATGCGGTCGGATCCGTTGCGACCACTGAAGCCGATCCTTCACGACGCGACCGGCCCCAGCGGGATGCAACCGCTTCAAATGCCAGTGTTGTGCCGTTAGAGAATGCTCTGGCCCACGAAAATAACTCATCGGATGCCGTCGACGGTAAGGTTGGGAACGCGGATGCCCGCCGCGGCCACGCTCAGGCCGGTGCGCGGGGAAATGCGAAGCACCTTCGCCTCCTTGGCGGATTTTAGCGCTTCAACTTGCATGCGATAGGCGGCGTCAACCGGCATCTTGCCCATCGTTTCTTCCAAGAGACGGCGCTGCGGAGTCTGGTCAGCGATGAGCAGTTCCAGGAACGTGAGGAATTCACGCTGCCACCCATAAAACGCCGTCGCCAGCTCGGGATCCTCATTCCAGCGCGCGACCAGATTCTCCGACTCCAAGCTCGGATTCTTCAGGGTGTAGGTGACTTTCATCGAGGCATCGATGCGCTTGCTGATAAAGTCGGGCATTCCCTTCACGCACTCGACCAGCAGGTCGAAACCGGATTCGAAGAAGGTGGAGTCCACACAGCGGGCATAAGACTTCGCCAGCAAGGTAGTGAGGACGATCGATGCCGGAGCCTTCTTGGGATCTTTGGTTTTCTTGTTGAAGTGATAGTCCCGATGCCGCTTCGACAGCTGGGTGATGCGCTGCAACGGCAGTTTGAACTCGGTGTGCTCGGGCAATGCTTCGATACTGGCCTGCCGATTGCTAAATTCTGCAGAGTTGGCGATCAAGACCGGCGCGACCCGCGGCATGACCTTGGCAATATTCGCGAACCAATCCGCGAACCCGCGCGGGTTCGACCAGAGCCAGATCCGGTCGTCAGTGATCGCGATGATGCCGACTTCGGCGGCATCCATCGCGGGAATGATGTCCAGGTAGTAATCCCGCTCCTTCGAAAAATCCAGACGCCACCCCTTCGCGAGCGGCTTGACGGTGCCATTGTATTTGGTCCGAAGGTGCTCGCCGACGGCTTCACGATATTTTTTGGCGTCCTGACCCGCGGCGGGGTGCAGCAGGCGAAACACCACATCGAGGTCGAACACCTCCGTGATGTCGCGCCAAGGCCGGATGACCGTCCCCAAGCGGTAGGAGCCCTGCGGAAAAATGTCCGCTTCCGGGAGGTCGAACTTGAGCGCTTTCGCTAAATGCGCGCCGACTTCGCGATAAGTCGCCTCGACGCTCTGGCGCTGTTCCGCCGTCAACTCGAGCGAGGCGACCGCGTGTTCGAGAATGCCCGTAAGCGCTTGGCGCCGAGCGAGCGAGTCTGGGTCGCCCAATGTAGGAGTGGTCAATGTGATCATTTGATATTGTGCTGGATGAGGCCCTCACGGGCGGTGTGTTGGAAAAATTGGCGATCTGCGGCGGCGAAGTGGCGCGCGGCCTGATTCACGGCGAGGCCGGAGTAGAGAACGGGATCGTAGATATCGAGCGGCGCGAAATTACGCCCGTGCTCCGGCTTAACGCGGAGCCACCGGTCCGGCCCGAGCAGCTTTGCCATGAGTGCTTCGGTCGAAACCGCCTGGGCCTGCATGAGCGCGTCGGGAGCCTTCTTGGCCCACGCCAGCAGGCCACCCGTCGCGAGCCGCCGTTTGGGCAGCGCACATTCGCCACCTTCGGTCCCGATATTCAGCACCTTGATACGGTCGCGATACTCAGGGAAATTGAGGGCGACTTCGAAGTAGCCCACGAGCGACGGATTATTGGCGACGAGGCCACCGTCGACGAAGAGTTCATTCTCGCTGGTCCGGAATGCGGGAAAATAGGTGGGCGCAGCGCTGGTCGCGCGCGCCACCTCCCAAAGGGGCCGATAACGATCAATCAAGTTCGCGCCGAAATGGGGGGTCTTGAAATACCAATGCCGCCCCACTTCGAGGTTGAAGCCGGGGATCACCACCGGCTTCGCCAAATCGCTGATCGTGAGTTCGCCGAAGCGACGCTTGAGGGCGTCTTCGAGGGCCGACGAACCATACTTCCGATGCAGGTAGTGAAGCATCCCGTGCCACAGGCGACCGACGGACCACCGGGCCGGGAAAATCTCCTTACCATCTTTCTCATAGAACTCCACCAGGTCCGCCGCGCTCATGCCAGCCGCGAGGCCCAACGCGATAATCGCGCCCGTCGATGTGCCGACAATCAGGTCGAAATGTTGGCCAATCGGCCGACCCAGTTGTTGCTCCCATTTGGCCAGCACCACGGCGGAGAATAGTCCGCGAAATCCTCCTCCATCCAGCGCCAGCACTTGAAACGGCTCAGCGCTGTCACCCGCGAATGGACCACAGCCTGTTGTGGTCGGCGTCTTAAGACTCACTACGGGCTGTGGTTCTAGCGTGGTCATGTGGAAAAATCTCCTGATTTTTCCCCATGCGAGTCAATGCGATTTGGGAGATTTTTTCTCCTGAATCGGGATTTTTGGCTCGCCCCGCCATAAACAAAACCTAGTCTATTCTCTGGCCAGATGCTTATCCGACTCACTCTCAACAACTTCCTTTCGTTTCGGGAAGAGGTCAGCTTCTCGATGGTTCCCACCCGCGAGAAGCAGCACTCGGAACGTGTATTCAGCCACGAGGAGCGGGAGTTGAACATTTTGCCCATCGCAGCGCTTTACGGGGCGAACGGATCGGGGAAATCCAACTTCTACAAGGCGGTGGAGTTTTTGCGGGACCTGGTCTTAAGCCCCGCGCAAAGCCCCGACGAACAGATCCCGGTGCGCGCGTTTCGGCTCGATGCCGGGAGCGAAAGTGCGCCCTCGCGATTTAGTATCGAAGTCCTCGCGCCCGATGACCGCGTTTATCGACTGACGCTCTTGGTGACAAAGGAGCGCGTGCTCGAAGAGAAATTAGAATTCGTGGGCGCCTCGAAGGATCGCCTCATTTATCGGCGCGATGCGGAACGCGCCTTCGAACCGGGCGAGTGGTATAACGATGCCCTGCCGGTGGAGGAGCGGGAATTCCTCACGTTCAAGGCGCGGGACACATTGCCGAATCAACTTTTCTTGGCCGCGCTCCGCGGGCGCAATATTCGGCACGTCGATGGAATCATTCGTTGGTTCAAAAATGGACTCCAGTTGATGACGCCGAACACGCTTTTTAAGCAATTGGACATTAGCCTGTCGGCAATTCAAGGGCTGCGCCAATACTGCATTGATGCACTCGTGCGAGCCGACACCGGGATTGCCGGCCTGGGTCGCCGGTCCGTCCACATTAGTGAACTTCCCTGGGACGAGATTCCCATTGGGACGGATGTGGAGAAGTGGCTGCGAAAGGTAATTCCCGTGGGCCGGGCCATGCTGATGGCCGGGCCATCGGGCGAACGATTCACGATCCGGCATGAAGAAACTGGACTCGTTGCCACCCGGCTGACCACGGTTCACCGGGCGCAAGACGGCCGCGAAGTTGAATTTCTTATGTCCGAGGAATCGGACGGCACCCAACGGTTCGTCGACCTGCTCCCGGCGTTCTATGATCTTGGAAATTCCGATACGCCCAAAGTTTTCGTGATCGATGAGATTGACCGCAGTCTGCACACCACTCTTACCCAAAATTTAATCGGCGCCTATGTGAAGGGGCTAACCGAGCGGAGTCGGAGCCAACTGATCTTCACGGCCCACGACGTATTGCTGATGAATCAGGATCTCCTGCGGAGAGACGAGGTTTGGTTCGCGGAGAAGGATTCAAGCGGCAACTCAACGCTGATTCCGCTCGGTGAACAGAAGGGCGTTCGCGCGGATCGTGTCATCATGAAGAGCTACCTACATGGCGATTTTGGAGGCCTGCCACGTATTTCTGAACTTCCTCACGCGCCCGCGAGGATTCGAGCCTCAGAATGATCCGTGCTGGGGATGCGAGATATTTTCGTCAGCCGTCGACAATGGAGATAAGGGTTCGCTTGGAGTTGATATCGGGAAAAGTCTTTCCCCGCGGTCGAGTCCCGGTCTCGCCCTCCCTTTTCTAGCGGGGACACCCCCCAACGCCCCGATGCCGGCCATGCCGGAATTCTTCCAGTGGCTCACTGGGCGGGCGGCGCTACGGTGACTTTGTTACGCTCACCCGGCATCTTGGTCGCTGCGAAACGGAGTCGTCTCGGCTCCAGCGCTCTTTGCCGCCTCGCGCGAAACATCGCGCGCGGCCCCGCGACCCTTCGCCCGGATCGCGCTCCTCCGCAGGCTGCGGGACGCGACACCGGCGGCCCGCGCGTTCGCTTTTCTCGCCGACTCCGTCTCTCCGCTCCCTGATTGCCGCGTCGGCTGCACTCCGCACCTGCGCGCCGCCCGCTTCGCTCGCATGGGATTGATGGTCCTTCCGCGGGCTTCGCCAGTCCCGGATTTTCGTGATGCTCAATCGCCACGGGGCTTTCGGTCGCTCTGTGGGAAGGTTTGGTGAGGCTCTGTCGCTTCCGTGCATCCAAGCAAGCCGGCTCGACGCATAAGCGGAAAAGTGAATTCATGGGCGGTTCATGCAGCTCCGCATCCAGCTCACCGACCTCTACGCCGCGCCGGGCTTTCTCGACGCCGCAAGTGAAGGCGCGCCGGTCTTGGATGCCGCGCGACTGGCAGCGCTCTATTCGTTTCTGCCGACCGAAACGACCTTCACAGTTACTGACGACCAATTGGTTATTGCCCGTCCCGCCCTTGCTAAAAAACGGATGGACGAGGTATCCGAGCTTTTCGACCGCGCATCGAAACGCGCTCGCGAGGGCGATCATGACAAGGCCATCCAGCAATACGAGCGAGCGCTCGCCATCGATCCGCTCCAAGTCACCGGCCGCCGCGATCTGGCGATGTCTCGCATGGCGAAAAGTGACCCGCTTGGCGCCGATGCAGAACTTCGCCGGCTTCTCCTTCTCGCACCCGCCGACGCGTGGGCGTGGGTCATTCTCGGGAACCTCAACTTTCGGCACAATTCCGGATTGGCCGAGCGCTACTTTCGACGCGCGGTGGAGCTGTCGCCCCAGGATCCTTATGCGTGGAACGGGATGGGCGTGATGTATTCGGAGAAGCGTGATTTTGCTCGGGCCATCAGCGCGTTCGAAAGTGCACTCAATGCTAATCCCCGCTTCGCTCAGGCGCACCTGGGTCTTGCGTCCGCGCTCGCCGATTCCGGCGAGCCTCGCGGCGCATTTGCCGCACTCGAAAAAATGTTCGTCACAAGCGCGGTGCAGGACGCGCGTTCGCTTCCGACCTTCGAACAGGCTTCGCGCACCTATCGCGCGCTCGCTCATCAATTGGCCGGCGAAACCGCCGCCCTGGCCGAAGCCGAAATCGAAGCCCTTGCCGGCGAGGCGGAGCGCGTGTCCCGATGCGCGGTCAAATTCGAGGATGGTGATTTTGGCGTGCGGATTACCGCCGCCACCGAAACCGCGTGGCAGCATGGCCGGGACCATCATGTCATTCGCGTGCGTCAATCGTTTGCTCCCGCTGTTAAGCTTCACATGCGCGCCCACGAGCTTTGCCGCCTCATCATGCAGGCGGAGGCGCGGAATGCCGGCACCAATCGCCGCTTCTCCACGGATGAATCCAATCGTGCCACGGCCTTGGCCGAGATCGACGCCGAGTTGGGTGCGCTGCGACGGTCCGTTCCCGCGAATGCGGTCGAGGGAGTCATCGACCAACTCTTCCGCGGCCTCATGTCTCAGCTCTACAATTTGCCGATCGACATGATCATCGAGCGCAGGATTGCGACCCGGCATCCCGCACTTCGTTACGCTCAAGTCGAGTCGCTGGTTCTTTTGCTCGAGGAAGCGGCGAAGGGTTCCTCCGCGCCGGAGATCGTTCGCATCGTGCCACGTCGCATCCTGCACGCCTCGCGTTTTCTCAACGCGGGCTATGCAGCGTTCGTCGATCACCACTTCGCGGGCGCTCTGGTCGCGAGCGTGCCCTACATCCAGATGGGCGCAATGGAGCGCGGCTTGAAACTGTTTCAGCTTTGGACTGAGCAAACCCAGAACCTGACTCCCGGAGCTGAATACGACGTCGTCGACAAGTTCGCGGCCGAGTTACGCCTGCGCGAATGGTTCAGCTGGCAGGAGGACACCGGTGAGGCGGCGTCGGCGAGGGAGGGATCGTCGAACCCCGAGTTGCTGGCCCGCAAATCCCCGGCGGCTGTCTTCTATTTTCTGGAAATCTTGAAGCGACTCGACGGCATGGACGTTAAAACCGTTCAACGCGTGGCGGCTGATGCGGCAGCGGTGGGCAAAGATGGACTGGACTACGGCAGCCCGGAGAAGAGCTACCGCGTCGCCGCCTACGGGGACGAAATGCTCTCCGGTTTCGAAGTCATGTGCGTCATGTTCCCCGCGTTTAAGCGCGTCGCGCCGGCGCATGACATCAGCATCGATCTCCACGACGCCTTCCAGAAGGCGCTCGCGTTACACGAGGCGCGCAAGCGCGAGGGCCAGTGACGGCGTCGGCAGAAGGATGAACCTGATCGTTTATCAGTTCAGCCGGTCGAGAGTGGAACGTGGCGACTTCAGCCATTTTCTCGACCTCTACGCGCCGGAAAAACTCCCCCACGGGCGGCGTCTGCGGGAGATGATGAATTCGATGGCGTTCATGGTCCAGGGATTCGATGACGATCCGCGGGAGATTCATTCGATTCCGGAGATCAGGTCGTTCTACGCGGCGTTTTGCCAGGCGTGGCCCTACTGGCTTTACTTCTGCAATCTGGATTCGGACGAATTCCAGATGATGGTGCTCTGTTGCCTCCCGTCGATTGCCGCGCTGAAGGTCGATGAGCGGGCGAGCGTGGCCGTCGAATACGATCGCGGGGAGCTGTCGGAATTCCTGCGGGCGAATTTTCCGCCGATGAACGCGATGTGCGAACGTGGGGAAATGTTCGAGCAATTGATCTACGAGCGCACGAGAAGGATCTTCGAGTATTTCAAATTGCCCTTCGACGCTCCGCCTCCGAAGTAGCTGCATCATTTAGGGGAAAAGCCTTTCCCCTCGCTTCAGTCGCAGGCCTTCCGCTTCCCCATTCGAGCGGGGACACCCCGCAACGCCCCGACGCCGGCCGCGGCCGGAATTCTTCCAGCGGCTCGCTGCGCGGGCGGCGCTCCGGTGACTCCGTTACGCTCACGCGGCATCGTGGTCGCTGCAAGACGGAGACGGCTCGGCTTCCGCGCTCCTCACCGCCTCGGGCGAAACATCGCGCGCGGCCCCGCGACCTTTCGCCCGGATCGCGCCCTCCGCAGGCTGCGGGACGCGACACCGGCGGCCCGCGCGTTCGCTTTTCTCGCCGACTCCGTCTCTCCGCTCCCTGATTGCCGCGTCGGCTGCACTCCGCACCTGCGCGCCGCCCGCTTCGCTCGCGTGAACTCGATAGGTCGTGCGCGGGCTGCGCCCGAGCCAGGTTTTTCGTGACGCTCAATCGCCGCGGGGCTTTCGGTCGCTCGCTCTCGTTGCACCGCTCGCGCATTCTTGGTTAGCGAAGCCGCGCCCTGTGGGCTGCCTCAGTCTAGCACCTGCGCCGGCTGGCGGTCCTGCGGCGCGAGCGCCTCGGCCCGTCCGCGCCTCAAGGTCCGCTGCGCTTTCCACCTTGCGCGAACGGTGCTCGCCGGAGGCATCCCTCCGGGGCGGCCGATTTAAAGGTTCGGCTCGGATGGGGTCCGCGCAGCGCGGCCCGCTGCAATGCGCCCTCGTTGGGGCGCACAGAAAAACAAATGCCATGAATACGTCCGATTCCGTTCTCGTTTCTCCCTCGCGCGGTTTCACCCCGCTTTCCCTCGATGACCTCCGCCGCGTTGCTCCCTCGGTTTTCGCCGAGTCCGCGCGTCCTGGAGTTTCCCGCCGCTACACCTTCGTTTCCACGGCGCAGGTTGTTGACCTGCTTCGCGGCGAGGGATGGGAGCCCGTGAAGGCCTCCGAACAACGTGTGCGTCTGGAGTCCCGTGTGGGCTTTCAAATGCACGAGCTTCGTTTCGCCCGCCGCGCCGATCTGGAGGCGTCCACCTTCAACGTCGGCGACACCCGGCCCGAAATGATCCTGCAAAACGCGCATGACGGCACGCGCGCGTATCGCATCGACGCGGGACTTTACCGCCTCGTTTGCCGCAATGGGTTGGTGGTGGCGGATACCGCTTTTGCTCACGTCGCTATTCGCCATGTCGATGTTTCGGCGGAGAAGTTCGCAGCGGCGGCACAGTCCGTTGCAGAGAACACCCCGCGCGTGCTGGAGGTCATCGCCCGCTGGCAGGCCGTGCAGCTCAACGAAGACACTCGCAGGGAGTTCGCGCGGCGGGCCGTCGCCCTGCGCTGGGATGCGACTCAACCCGTCACGCGTCTGATGCCCGCGAATCGGCTGCTCTAGCCGGTGCGCTACGGCGACCGGGGAACGGACCTGTGGACGACGTTTAACGTCGTGCAGGAACATCTCCTCCGGGGAGGTATGCGGTACGCAGGCTATATTCCTGCGGAGGCGAACCAGGTGTTCCCGACGCACTTCGTGCGCAACACCACCCGGCCAGTGGCCGGGCTCAATGAAGGCCAGCGGCTCAACAAAGCCCTGTGGACGTTAGCCGAAGAGTTCTCGCGCAACTAAAACCCCTCAACGGGAGCGGCGGAACGCCGCCGCTCCCTTTTTCTCGCATGACCAACTTAGATCGTCCCGTCCGGCGACGCACGCGCGAGGCGTATCCGGTTCTTCGGCCCAAGGCCGAGAAAATCGTAGTGACCCTCGCGCCCGGCGACCTGCTCGTGTTCCGCAAAGAACGAGGGCGGCAGACGCGGTCGCTTCCCATTGAGGCGGCATTTCGCGCCGCCGTTCACCGCCAGGCCGCGCGCGATGCGGTCGAGAAAAAACTCAAAAGGAGACACCACCATGTCTAATCCTCTCGAATCCGCGGAAATCATTTTCCGCTACACGCGCCGGATGGCGATTGCCGACGGCGTGCTTGTCGACGCCACGCAAGGCGACTTCGTCAAAGTCTCGCGCGTCCGGTGTTCGCACTAGTCGAGCGAGCCGTCGAATCCGGCGAGGGCTAGGCATTCGCCGGCCTCTGGCACGATGTCCTCTGGATGTCGCGCGTCTGTCCCGTGCAGCTGCTGCCCAGCGGCCACACGTTCGAAGTCAGAATTCGTGACGCGCACACCCTGCGCTGGCACGAATTGAAAATTCTCTTTAACGGCGGCGATCTCGGCGAGCCCTGCGCCACCGTCATGCTGTTCGAGGAGGACTAAACGAAAAAACGCAGGTGCGGCGCGGAACCGCCGTGCCTGCATTCGCCCTTATTTTTTGGAGGATGATAAATTTCAGATCATTTAGTGAAGAGGACTGGAGAGAAGCTAAGCTCGCTGCAGGACGAAGTCGCCTACGCGCGTCCGTGGGAGTGGCGTCGCTTCGCAGACTCATTTCCTATACTCCCACGATAAAAGTCCGGGCTGACGTTTTCGCTGTGGCGGGAACCTTGAGGAGAACTTTGTCCGGAGCTGGCGCCTCGATCTTGATTTCCACCGGCGCGGACTTGCCAAGTTCCGAGCCGGCTTCCTCTACCCAAGCTTTCAGGCGTTGGATCACATTGAAGCTCAGCCGAAGTTGCCCGGGTGCACCTTTGAAACGGATCGCAAATTTCGCAGAATAGTTGGCGAGCAGCGCGTCGCCTTCCGGACCTTCCGGCACGGGTTGCGCGCCGAGTTGAAACACACCGGCTTGATTCTCCCAGAGAAACGCGGGGGCGAGGGCTTGCGGCAGCCCGTCCCACCGAAAGCGCATCGGCGGAAAGGCGAATTTTTCCAGTGCCTCGCGCTGCGCCTGGTTCACCTGCACGCCGCTGGCAGACACCTTCTCCAGCACTTCAAACGACGCCTGCACATTAGCGGCCTCGGCTGTGGCCGCGGTCGGCGCCCGCAAGCTCGCTTGCGCTTGTGTGTGAGCCGAGGCTGTCGGCTTCGGAGCGATCGGTTGCGGTGGCATTGGGGGCGGCATGGTTGCCGGTCCAAGCCACGACAGGAGGAGCAATGCGCCCGTGCCACCCGCGAGAATGCCCGCGGTCCTGGCAGCAATTTCAGGAAACGACTTCATCGCGGCGCAAGTTCCCGGCGTGGTGCTCAAAAACCGCATGACGAACTTCAAAGATGACTGCCCCGAGCACAAAAAGTCCGAATTTGAAATAGATCGCGCCAACTGAGGTCTTTGCGTCCCCGCCGCTCGCAAGCGCATTTTCCAAGACTCCCGGCAACGAGATCGCCATGCTCAGTATGCCGTTGAGCAACGATAGCCGTTTGAATTGACCGACCACCGGAGCCGTGGAATGCCCTCCAGCCACGCGCCGCCTGAACACGATCTCGAACCACACGACGAGGCCTGCCAGCAGCAGAATGTAGGTGAGGTTGTGCGAGAAGTTATAGCCCGCAAACACGCTCAGATCCCTGAACAATGGCGTGACTATATCGAGGGCTGCCGCAGTGGTTGGTGGGCGCGCCAAGCCGAACTCGGCCAGTAACCACCATGCGGCCACAACGATAACGGCCCCGGTAGCTCCGAAGAAAAAATTTCTCAGCACCGTGGTCGGAGGGGGGGCGATAACAATCGGAGGCGCGGATTCCACGATGGTGGTCGACTGATCGCAGTAGTTGGAATCGGGCATGGTAACAGGAATTTTTGGGATTAGAGTTTTTCTGTGATCAGCTTGATCGAACTGGCGTGCTGCAGGGTGGCGAACACACCGGCAGAAACCTCGATGATCACCGCGCCTTCGGCGGATGTTGTTCCGGTCGCTTCCAGGCTCCCCGACCAGCGATGCGTGGGTTGGGTCTGATTGCTGGCGCCGTCGGTCGCCGACGGTTCGGGCGTCGGCAGCTTCGCCGCGGTTTTGATTTCGAGGCTGGAACGCATGTCGGATTTGGCTGGTGGAACGGCGGCCGTGAAGACGGCCATTGTGAGCACGAGCACCGCCAGACAAAAGCTGGCCTCCGACAAAGCCAGATATTCGCTTTCGTCGACATGATGAGTCTCGGCCCCGTTGTCGGAAGCTCGGTTTGGCAACTGCGTCCCGCCCGTGAATGGACGGCCCGTTGAGAGGACCGATCTAAGAATCGAGATCAAATTCATGGCCGTGGTGTGAGGGTGATTTGCGTCAGGGGTCGCGCATTGGCGCGCGAACGCACTCAGTTTTGGCGTAGGTTGAGCCGATAAATTTTGTCGTATCCGAACCCGAGCGCTTCCAGCCGGGCGATGGCGAGCGCCGAGCCGAGTTCCCGCTCGTTTGTCGTGCGAAGCGGAGTCCGCTCCAACCGGACGCCGTTGCGCGCCGCCATCGCGACGAGCAACGCGTAGGCTTGAACCGAATCACGGGTAAGCGTTCCAGTTTCCAGCCACTCGCTCACGAGCCGAGTGGATAGGTCTCGGTATTCTTCCCGGAGTTGAGTCGGGTTGACGAGAGCGGTGAGCGGCACCTTGGGCGCCGCTTGGACTTGGGTGGCGGCCGTGACGAGCAGAGCGAAGCAAAGGAGGGTCGCGC
>CAZENI010000162.1:0-14901 GCA_964513055.1 uncultured Opitutus sp. | reverse complement strand
GTGCTCACCGGCCGCTCCCACGATCGCACCGGCGTGCAGTCCCACGGCTACGCGCTGCGCCTGCAGGAAAAGACGATCGCGCAGGCCTTGCGCGCCGCAGGCTACGCCACCGGCCACTTCGGCAAGTGGCATCTCAACGGCCTGCGCGGACCGGGCGCGCCCGTCCTCGCCTCCGACCCGCGGAATCCGGGCGCCTTCGGTTTCGACGAGTGGCTCTCGACCACGAACTTCTTCGACGAGAATCCGCTCCTCAGCCGCGGCGGCGCGATCGAGGAATTCAAGGGCGACTCGTCCGACATCATCGTCGCGGAGGCGTTGAAATTCGTCGAGCGCCGGCGCGCGGGCAACCAGCCGCTCTTCGCCGTCATCTGGTTCGGCTCGCCGCACAATCCGTATCGCGCGCTGCCCGCCGACAAGGCCGCGTTTGCGGCGCTCCCCGCCGCCTCCGCTGACCACTACGGCGAACTCGTCGCGATGGACCGCAGCATCGGCACGCTCCGCCGCCGGCTCCGCGAACTCGGCGTCGCCGACAACACGCTGCTCGTCTTCTGCAGCGATAACGGCGGCCTGCCCGCCATCGAGCCCGACACCGTCGGCGGCCTGCGCGGCTTCAAGGGCTCTGTCTACGAGGGCGGGCTGCGCGTCCCCGGCATCATCGAATGGCCCGCCGGCATCAGGACGCCGCGCGTCACGCGTTACCCGGCCAGCGTGCTCGACCTTTTCCCGACCGTAGCCGACCTCGTCGGCCTGCCCGCGGGCGCGCTGCCCGCCCCCGTCGACGGCACCAGCCTCAAGCCGCTCTTTGCGGCCGAGCTCCCGTCTCGGCGCCAGCCGATCCCGTTTCGCTATCAGGGCAAGGCTGCGTTGGTGGACAACCGCTACAAACTCATCGGCGCCAACCTCGCGCGCGGCGGCACCTTCGAGCTCTACGATCTCGAGACCGACCCGAAGGAAACGCGCGACGTCTCCGCCGCGCAGCCGGCCGTCTTCGAGCGACTCCGGAAGGAACTCCTCGCCTGGAACGCCGCCGTGGACGCGAGCGTTGCCGGGCGCGACTATCCCGAGGGTCGGGTCGTGCCCGCCGACCCGGAGCCGATCGCGTGGACGGAGACGCCCGCCTACCGGCCCTTCCTCGCCGAGTGGGGGAAGCGCTGGGAATACGCGTCCGCGATCAACGGCGGCGCCGGCAAAGCAGGGAAGAAGTCGAAGCAGAAATAGCACGCTCATGAAACGCGGCGTCCTTCACGTCTGCCTGCTCGCGCTTGCGCTTGCGCTGTCGTTCGGCGCCGCGTCCGTCCCGGCCGCCGATGCCCGGCGGCCGAACATCCTCTTCTTCTTCGCCGACGATCAGCGGCACGACACCCTGGGCGTCGCCGGGCATCCGATCGTGCAGACGCCCGCGATCGACCGGCTCGCGCGCGACGGCGTGCGCTTCCGTAATGCCTTTGTCACGACGGCGGTCTGCTGGGTCAGCCGAGCCGTCGTCCTCACCGGCGAGTGGGCCCGCACCCACGCGCAGCGCGACGCCATTCCCGTCGTGACGCCCCGGGCGCTGAGCACGATCTTTCCCCAGCAACTCCGCGCCGCGGGCTATCGCACCGGTCATTTCGGCAAATGGCATCTGGTCGGCCCGCCCGGCTTCAACCCCGCCGCGCAGTTCGACCGCTACGAGGCCATCGGCCGCAATCCGTATTTCAAGACGCTGCCCGACGGCACGAAGCGCCACGAGACCGACCTCGTCGGCGATCGCGGCGTCGAGTTCATCAAGTCCCAGCCGAAGGATCAGCCGTTCTGCCTGAATCTCTGGTTTAACGCCGCGCACGCCGAGGACAACGACCGGCGCCCCGGCATCGGCCACTATCCGTGGCCACCCTCGGTCGACGGGCTGTATGAGGATCGCACTGTCCCTGCGCCTCGGCTCGGCGACGCGGCGATCTACGAGCGGCATCCCGATTTCCTGAAGCAGTCGATCAACCGCGAACGTTTCTTCTGGAGCTACGACACGCCGGAGAAATACCAGACTAACGCGCGCGCCTATCTCCGGATGATCAGCGGCATCGACCGCGCGATTGCGCGCGTCGTCGCGGCGCTGGAGGAGGCCGGCCTCGCGGACAACACCATCATCGTCTACAGCGCCGACAACGGCTACTACCTCGGCGACCGCGGCTTTCAGGGCAAGTGGTCGCACTACGACGAGGCCCTGCGCGTGCCGCTCGTCATCCGCGATCCGCGCGTGCCCGCGGCGCAGCGCGGCCGCGTGGTCGACCAGATGGCGCTCAACGTCGATCTGCCCGCCACGTTTCTCGACTGGGCGGGCGTGCCGCGCCCCGCCGGCTACGAGGGGCGCAGCCTCGCGCCGCTCGTGGCGGGCCGGCCGCCGGCCGACTGGCGCCGCCATTTTTTCTGCGAACACCTCGATCTCGCGCCGACGCTCACGTGGGAAGGCGTGCGCGGCGAGCGCTACGCCTACGCGCGCTACTTCGACCAGCAACCCGCCTACGAATTCCTGCACGACCTTCAGCGCGATCCTGATGCCCTCGTGAACCTCGCCGCGGATCCCGCGGCGGCCGAGGCGTTGCGGACGATGCGCGCCCTCTGCGATGCGGAGATGAACGCCCGCGGCGGCGCGCTCCTGCCGATGGATCAGCGCGGTGCGAAGAAATCCCCCGCCGCCAGGAAAGGCGCGGCCAAGAAAGCCGCCGCCGCCGCCGGCGCCAAGTAGGCCGGTTCCCGCCACCGACCTTTTCTGCCGTTTCCTTCCCGCGCTTCCATTTTCCCCATGCCCCTCCGTCGCCTGTTCCCCGCTCTCGTCCTCTCGCTCGGTTTCGCGCTGGCTCCCGGCTTCGCCGCGGAGGCCGGCGCGAAGAAGCCCAACGTCCTCTTCATCGCCATCGACGATCAGAACGACTGGATCGGCGCCCTCGGCGGCCATCCGCTCGCGAAGACCCCGCACATCGACCGGCTCGCCGGCCGCGGCACCGTGATGCTCAACGCCCATTGCCAGGCGCCGCTCTGCAATCCCTCGCGCACCAGCCTCATGCTCGGCCTGCGCCCCACCACCACGGGCATCTATGGCCTTTCGCCCTGGTTTCGCACGCTGCCGGACTGGAAGGACCGCGTCTCGCTTCCGCAGCATTTCGCCGCGAATGGCTATCGCACGCTCGCGGCCGGAAAAATCTACCACGGCGGCACGGGTGGGGGAGGGGGCGGCGCCGGCAAACAGGGCAAGGGCAAGGCAAAGGCTGCCCCGGACGGGAGCGCGGCGCCGGCCGCCGCCGTGAAAGAGTTCGACGTCGCAGGCCCGACTCCAGGCGTCGGGGTGCGGCCGCCCGCGAAACTCATCGGCCCGACTCCGATGGGCAACAACCCGCTCATGGACTGGGGCGTGTTTCCGCACCAGGACGAGGACAAGGGCGACTACCAGGTCGCGAGCTGGGCCGTGGATCAGATCAAGTCCGCGCCGAAGGATCAGCCGTTCTTTCTCGCCGCCGGCTTTTTCCTGCCGCACGTGCCGAGCTACGCCACGCAGAAGTGGTTCGATCTCTATCCGGACGACGACAGCGTGCTGCCGAAGATCAAACTCGACGATCGCGACGACACCCCGCGCTTCTCCTGGTATCTCCACTGGAACCTCCCCGAGCCGCGTCTGAAGTGGGTCCAGGAAAACAACCAGTGGCGCAACCTCGTGCGCTCCTACCTCGCGTGCACCAGTTTTGTGGATGCGCAGGTCGGCCGCCTGCTGGCCGCGTTGGAGGAAGCGGGCCTCGCGGACAACACGATCGTCGTCCTGTGGAGCGACCACGGCTGGCACCTCGGCGAAAAGGGCATCACGGGCAAGAACACCCTCTGGGACGACGGCACGCGCGTGCCCCTCATCTTCGCCGGGCCCGGCGTCACCAAGGGCGGCCGCAGTCGCCAGCCCGCCGAGCTGCTCGACATCTACCCGACCCTCGCCGAGCTCTGCGGCCTGCCCGCGCGCCGCGACCTCGAGGGCCTCAGCCTCGTGCCGCAGCTCCGGAACGCCGGCACCCGCCGCGAGCGTCCCGCCATCACCAGCCACAACCAGGGCAACCACGGCATCCGCAGTGAACGCTGGCGCTACATCCGTTACGCCGACGGCAGCGAGGAACTCTACGACACCCAGTCCGACCCCAACGAATGGACCAACCTTGCCGCCCGGCCCGAACACGCCGCCGTCATCGCGCAGCACAAGGCCTGGCTGCCAAAGATCGATCTGCCGCCCGCCCCCAACAGCGCCAGCCGCGTCCTGACCTACGATCGCACGACCGATGAGGCCGTGTGGGAGGGCAAGACCGTCCGCCGCGGCGATCCCATCCCGCATTGATCCTCGCCCTGCTCCGCGCCCCCCGGCTCCCTGCTTTTCCCCACGTCGCCATGAAATCCCTCCTCCCCGTCCTGCTCGCCGCCCTGGCGTTCGCGCTGCCCGCCGCGGCGGGCGCGGCCGCGCCGGCCTCGCGCCCCAACATCGTCATTTTCCTCGTCGACGACATGGGCGTGATGGACACCTCGCTGCCGTTCCTGACCGACGCCGCCGGGAAGCCGCAGCGGTATCCGTTGAACGATTACTATCGCACGCCCAACATGGAGCGGCTCGCCGCCCGCGGCATCCGCTTCAACCAGTTCTACGCGATGAGCGTGTGCTCGCCCACGCGCATCGCGATCCAGACCGGCCAGAACGCCGCCCGCCACCGCACGACCAACTGGATCAATCCCGATCAGGACAACGCCGGGCCGAACGGCGCGCCGCAGTGGAACTGGCAGGGCCTGAAGCCCGGTGACGTCACGCTGCCCGCCCTGCTCGGTGCCGCCGGCTACCACACGATTCACATCGGCAAGGGGCACTTCGGCCCGCGTGCCTCGCCCGGCGCCGACCCGCTGAAGATCGGTTTCGCCGACAACGTCGGCGGCGCCTCCATCGGCGCGCCCGGCAGCTACTACGCGAAGGCCAATTTCGGCCGCGGCGGCAAACGCGCCAGCAGTGCCGTCCCGCATCTTGATAAATACCACGGCAGCGATCTTTTCCTCACCGAGGCGCTCACCCTCGAGGCCAAGGCGCGCATCGCCGAGGCCGCGAAAAAGAACCAGCCGTTCTTCCTGAACTTCGCGCATTACGCCGTCCACGCGCCTTTCGAGTCCGATCCGCGCTTCGCGGCCAACTACAAGAACTCGGGCAAGCCCGCCAACGCGCAGGCCTTCGCCACGCTGGTCGAGGGCATGGACAAATCCCTCGGCGATCTCCTCGACCACCTCGAAGCCCTCGGCATCGCCGAGAACACGTTGATCTTCTTCCTTGGCGACAACGGCTCCGACGCGCCCCTCGGTCACCAGCACGAGGTGGCGTGCGCCGCCCCGCTCCGCGGCAAGAAAGGCGCGCACTACGAGGGCGGCATGCGCATTCCCTTCATCGCCGCCTGGGCCAAACCCGCCGCCGCCAACGCGCATCAACAGCGCCTCCCGATTCCCGCCGGCGCCATCCAGAGCCAGCAGGCCGCCGTCATGGATCTGTTTCCCACTATCCTCGGCCTCACCGGCACGAGCGCCCCGCGCGGCCACGTCGTCGACGGCGCGCGCCTCGACACGCTCCTCGCCGGCCGCCGGGATCCCCAGCGCACCGAGGCGTTCCTCATGCACTATCCGCACGCGCCCCACCGCACCGACTACTGGACAAGCTACCGCGACGGCCCCTGGAAAGTCATCTACCACTACTTCCCGTCCGCCGTGTCCGGAAATTCCCACTACCAGCTTTTCCATCTCGGCCGCGATCCGTTCGAGCAGACCGATCTCGCCGCCACCGAGCCCGCCGAGCTGAAACGCATGATGCAGGGACTCATCGCGGCGCTGGAAAAGCACCACGCCGTCTACCCCGTCGCCGGCGAAGCCCGCACGCCCCAGCGCCCGAAGCTGCCGTAGTCCCACGGGGCAGCCCTGCTATTGTGGTGGAGCCCGATGTCCTCATCGGGCTCTGGTGGGTGCGCTCTCAATCCATCCCGATGGGGACATCGGGCTCCACCAATTACGCCTCACCGCGGCGCGAACAAAATGCAGATCGGCGCCGGCACGTTGATCACGCCCTTCGTCTGGTAGGTGAGCTCGCCGGTCGTCTGATTCACCTTGTGCACCGAGACGGTGTTGGAATCGGCGCCGGCCGCGAGCAGCCAGCCGCCGTCAGGCGAGAGGTTGATATTGCGCGGAAACGCCCCGCGCACCGGCTGCACCTGGATCACCTGCAACGCAGACGTCGCCGGGTCGGCGCGGTAGGCGGTCACGGTGTCGTGCCCGCGATTCGACGAATACACGAAGCGGCCGCTCGCATGCACGAGGATCTCCGCGGCCGCGTTCATCGCCTCCTTGCCCTTCGCTTCCTCGCTCAACGCGGGGACGTCCGCCAGCCGCTTCGCCGTGCCGGCCGCCGCGTCCCACGCAAAGGTCGTGACGGAGAGCGAGAGCTCGTTCAGCAGGTAGATGAATTTTCCGTCCGGTGAGAAACGCATGTGCCGCGGTCCGCCGCCGGGCACCGACGCCGCGAAGCCGTGGCGCTCGAGCGCGGGCTTGGCGAGGTCGATGCGATAAATCACGATGCCGTCGAGTCCGAGATCCGGCACGAGAGCGAAGCGGCCGTCCGGCGAGAACCCGGCCCAGTGCGCGTGCGGCTTCTCCTGCACGGGCTTTCGCACGCCGGAGCCGCCCTGATGCTTGATCAATTGCGCGGCGCCCAGTTTCCCGTCCGCGTCGAGTGGGAACAGCGCGGTCGAGCCGCCGCCGTATTGCGCGGTGACGAGAAATTTTCCGCTCGGATGCACCGCGAGGTGCGCGCCGCCGCCATCGCCCGTCGGCGCCGAGTTGATGACTTCGAGCGCGCCGCCCGCGGCGATCTTGTAGCCGATGGCGCCGGGACCGCCGGGAAAATTGGCCACCGCGTAGAGCTTGTCGCCGGCCGGATGCAGCGCGAGGAAGCCGGGCGAGCCGACTTCGGCGGCGAGTTCGGCCGCGGTGAGTTTGCCGTTCTGCGGATTGAAGGTCGCGCGGTAGATGCCCTTCGCGCCCGGCCCGCCCGTGCCGAAATACACCGGCACTGCCTCGGCCGCCCACGCGGCGACCGCGCTGCCCGCCACTGCCAACAACGCCAATGTGCGCACCCAGGGGTTTGGTTTCATGGCCCCGAGCCGTAGCACGTCGGCTGGATTTCCGCCAAGCCGGATTGTCGGCCCGCGTGTCATCGGACGCATCGCCAGCCTTGGCAACACGTCCTCGACCCGTAGCGTCTCCGGACGCGCGGCGATGCCTCACCGTCCGCCCAACCCCCTCCGCATGCCCTTCCTGCGACTCTGTCTGCTCGCCTGCCTGTTCGCCTCGTCCGCCGCCGCCGCCGAACCGCGCCGCCCGAACATCCTCTTCATCCTCGTCGACGATCAGTCGCCCTTCGATCTCAAGGCCTACAATCCCAAGTCCGCCCTGCAGACGCCCACGCTCGATCGCCTCGCCGCGCAGGGCATGGTGATCGACGGCGCGTATCACATGGGCGCGTTCGTCGGCGCGGTGTGCACGCCCTCGCGCCACATGATCATGGCTGGCCGCACCGTGTGGCATCTGCCGATCGGCCCGCACGCGTCGGCGCACTGCCCGCCGAACCTCGAGCAGAACACCATCCCCGCCGTCTTCAACCGCGCCGGCTACGACACGATGCGCACGTGCAAGCTGGGCAATAGCTACGAAGCCGCGAACCGGCTCTTCACCGTGCGAAAAGACGCCACCAAGCGCGGCGGCACCGACGAGTCCGGCAGCGCCTGGCATGGCGATCAGGTGATGGAGTATCTGCGGCAGCGCGAGGCCGCCAAGGACCGCGATCCGTTCTACATCCACTTCGGCTTCTCCCATCCGCACGACACCCGCGACGGCAAACCCGACCTGCTCGCCAAATACGGCGCGACCAATCACACCGATCCTGCCACGCCGCCGCCCGCGCATCCGCAGCAGCCCGCCCTGCCCGAGAACTATCTGCCCGCGCATCCGTTTCCCCACGGCCATCCCGGCCTGCGCGACGAAGTCGCCGTCAGCGGCGTCTGGGAACGCCGCGACGAACGCACCATCCGCAACGAGCTTGGCCGCGAGTTCGCCTGCAGCGAGGCGATCGACGTCCAGATCGCGCGCGTCCTGCGGCAGCTCGAGGCGATGGGCGAGCTCGACAATACCTACATCTTCTACACCGCCGACCACGGCATGGCGATCGGCCGCCACGGTCTGCAGGGAAAACAGAATCTCTACCAGCACACCTGGCGCGTGCCGTTCATCGCCAAAGGTCCGGGCATCAAGCCCGGCACGCGCGCCGAGGGTAATATCTACCTGCTCGATCTGCTCGCGACCTTTTGCGACTACGCCGGCATCCCCGCGCCCGCGAGCAACGAAGGCCTCAGCTTCCGCCCCGTCCTGGAAGGCCGCCGCCCCGCCGTGCGCGACGTCCTCTACGGCGTCTACAGCGGCGGCACCAAGCCCGGCATGCGCAGCGTGAAGCAGGGCGACTGGAAACTCGTGAAATTCGACGTCATGAACGGCGCCGTGCGCGAGACCCAGCTCTTCAATCTCAAGGAGAACCCGCACGAGTTCCTCGACCAGCACCACGCGCCCGCCGTCGTCGCCCTCACCGGCGCGAAGCCCGCCGCGCACCAGCGCAATCTCGCCGGCGATCCGCGGCACGCCGCGAAACTCGCCGAGATGGAGGCCCTCCTCCTCGCCGAGATGCGCCGCCTCCACGATCCGTGGCGGCTCTGGAACCAGCCCTCCGACGGACTCACGCCTCCGCCGGAGCCGCCTGCCGGCACGGGAAAAAAGAAGGGCAAGGCCGGATAAGTCCGTTGCACCACCGGTCCTGCCGCCAAGAGTTTCGCCGGCCGGCGACGCGGCCCCCTGTGTATCCATGAAAAAACTCCTCGGCGTCCTTTCCCTGCTCGGCTTCCTGGCCGGACCCGTGTCGGCGGCGGCACCCGCCCGGCCCAACGTCCTCATCATGGTCGCCGACGATCTCGGCTACGCCGACGTCGGCTTCAACGGCGGCAAGGTCATCGCGACGCCGAACCTCGACCGGCTCGCCGCGACGGGCGTCAATCTCACGGATTTCCGCACCTGCCCGATGTGCTCGCCCACACGCGCCGGCCTGATGACGGGCCGCTGGCCGTCGCGCTTCGGCCTGATGCGCGCCGTGGTGCCGCCGTGGTCGCGTTACGGGATTCCCGCCGCGGAGAACACGCTGCCGGAGTTGCTCGCGGCCGCCGGCTACCAGGATCGCGGGATCGTCGGCAAATGGCACCTCGGCCACGCGCGCCGCGAGTTCCTCCCGCTGGCCAACGGCTTCACCCGCTTCTACGGCCACTACAACGGCGCGATCGACTACCTGACGCACGAGCGTGACGGCGAGACCGACTGGCACCGCGACGACCGCACCGTAAAGGAAACCGGCTACGCCACGGATCTCCTCGGAGCCGAGGCGAGCCGTTTCGTGCGCGAGGCGCCGGCTGGCGCGCCCTGGTTTCTCTACGTGCCGTTCAACGCGCCGCACAGTCCCTTGCAGGCGAAGGACGAGGACCTGAAGAAGTATCCGCAGCTCGAGGGCGAGCGCCGCACCTACGCCGCCATGGTCGACGCGCTCGACCAGGCCGTCGGCCGGATTCTCGCCGCGGTGGAGGCGCGTCCCGACGCCGCGAATACGTTCGTCCTGTTCTGCAGCGACAACGGCGGCATTCCCCGCGTCGGCAGCAGCAACGCCCCCTGGCGCGGCGCCAAGCTCACCGTCTATGAAGGCGGCACCCGCGTCTGCGCCGCCGTGCGCTGGCCGGCCGGCGGCGTGGGCGGCGGCGGGCGTTTCGCCGGCCGCGTCGGCTACATCGACGTGTTGCCCACCGTGCTCGCCGCCGCCGGCGCGACGCCGCCCTCGAACCTCGACGGCATGAATTTCCTGCCCGCGCTGCGCGGCGCGGCGCCGCTGCCCGAGCGTCCGTGGTTTTCCTACATCCACCAGAGTGACGACGCGCATGCCTCCGTGCACCTCGGCACGTGGAAACTGGTCGCGCACGGCGACTTCTTTCCCGAGCAGCCTGCGACCAAACCCGCCCTCGAGCTCTACGACCTCGCCACCGATCCCGCCGAGCAGAACGATCTCGCCGCGCGCCAGCCGGACAAGGTCGCGCAGTTGCATCGCCGGCTCCGTGAATTCGGCACCTGGCAGCAGGCGGGCGTGAGCGCCTACACCGAAGGTCGCGAGGGCTTCGTGCCGCCGAAGGATTGGGTGGTGGGCGCCGCTCCCGCTTCCTCCGCCGCGCCGAAAGCCGGAAAAAAGAAGAAGAAAGCCGGAGACTGAACCGTGCATCCACTCATGCTCCGATTCCTCCGTCGCCTCGCGACCTGCGTCGCGTTCCTCTGGCTCGCGGCCGCGCCGCTCACTGCCGCCGCGTCGCGCCCGCCCAACATCGTCATGGTGCTCATCGACGACATGGGCTGGGATTTTTCCTGCTTCGGCAGTCCCGACACCAAGACACCGAACGTCGATCGCCTCGCCGCCGAGGGCATCCGTTACTCGCAGTTCTACGTCAACTCCCCGATCTGCTCGCCCTCGCGCACCGCGCTCACGACCGGCCAGTATCCGCACCGCTGGCGCATCACCTCCTTCCTGAACAACCGCGCCGACAACGAGCGCCGCGGCATGGCGCAGTGGCTCGACCCGAAGGCGCCGGTGCTCGCGCGCTTCCTGCAGCAGGCCGGCTATGCCACCGGCCACTTCGGCAAATGGCACATGGGCGGCCAGCGCGATGTGGACGACGCCCCGCCGATCACCGCATATGGCTTCGACGAATCGCTCACCAATTTCGAGGGGATGGGGCCCAAGCTGCTGCCGCTCACGCTCAAGCCCGGCGAATCCCAGCCGGGCCGGATCTGGCAGGACGCCGAGAGCCTCGGCCAGCCGGTCACGTGGATGCAGCGCTCGAAGATCACCACCGGCTTTGTCGATGCGGCGATTCCGTTCATCGACCGGGCTGCGCGCGCCGGAAAGCCCTTCTACGTCAACCTCTGGCCCGACGACGTGCACAGTCCGTTCTGGCCGCCGGTCGAGAAATGGGCCGACGGCAAACGCGGCCTCTATCTGGCCGTGCTCGAGGAAATGGACCGCCAGCTCGGCAAACTCTTCGACCACATCCGCGCCACGCCCGCGCTGCGCGACAACACCCTCATCCTCGTGTGCTCGGACAACGGCCACGAACCCGGCGCGGGTTCCGGCGGCCCGTTCAAGGGCGCGAAGGCCACGCTCTTCGAAGGCGGCGTCCGCTCGCCCCTCGTCGTGTGGGGCCCGGGCCTGATCGCCGCCGCCCAGTCGGGCACGCACAACGCGACGTCCGTGTTCGCCGCGTTCGATCTCGCGCCGTCCCTTCTGCGGCTCGCGAACGCGCCGGTGCCGGCCGGCGTCGCCTTCGACGGCGAAGACGTGCTCGCCACGCTGCTCGGCCGGAGCACCGCCTCGCGCTCGGCCCCGCTCTTCTGGCGGCGCCCGCCGGATCGCAAGGCCTCGCCCTACGGCCTCCCGCCGCAGCCCGACCTCGCGATGCGCGAGGGCGACTGGAAGCTGCTCTGCGACTACGACGGCTCCAAGCCCGAGCTCTACGACCTCGCCCAGGATCGCGGCGAAACGACGAATCTCGCGGCGCGGCACCCCGACGTCGTTCGCCGCCTCACCGCGCGCGTGCTGGCCTGGCACAAGTCGATGCCCCCCGACAACGGTCCCGCGCTCGCCAGCGCGCCGCCGTCGGCCGGGAAGAAGAAAGCGGGAAAATAACCGCCGCCGTTGCCCGCGCCGTGTCCGCTCCGGCCGGGCTCGTTCGTTGAACCGGTAAGTCCCCGATTCCGTCGACCCTTACTCCCCACCGAAAGGCCAATCCCACCATGTCCACCCACACCATCCGTCTTCACCGCGTCGTCCGCACGACGCCCGAGAAAGTGTATCGCGCGTTCCTGGACGCCGATGCCATGTGCAAATGGCTTCCGCCGAATGGATTTACCGGCAAGGTGCATCACCAGGAGGCCCGCGTGGGCGGCACGTTCAAGATGTCGTTCACGAATTTCGGCACGGGCAGCAGCCACTCCTTCGGCGGCGAGTATCTCGAATTGGTGCCGCACGAGCGCCTGCGCTACACGGACAAATTCGACGACCCAAATCTGCCCGGCGTGATCACCGTCACGGTGCTCCTGAAGAAGGTCGCGTGCGGCACCGACGTGAGCATCGAGCAGTCGGGCGTGCCCGCCGTCATTCCCGCCGAGATGTGCTACCTCGGCTGGCAGGAATCGCTCATCCAACTCGCCATGCTCGTCGAGCCCGAGATTCCGAATTGAGGAAGCTTCGGAAAATGCCGACGGACCAATGTGGAAATCAGGAAGAAGACCGGATCGCGGGAGAAAGCACCGTTCCGCGATGCTGCTTTCTGATTTCCTGAGTTCCACCTTGGCGCGGAGGTATTCGTCAGAGGTTTCTTGATTCCGACGGCGACAGCGGCCCCAGCACAGGAGGCGGCGGAGGTGCGCAGCACAGGCAACCCGCCGTTGCCTTCGGCCGGCCGATGGAAACGGTGGCGGCATCATGCCCCACGTTCCCGGACTCCGCAGTTGTTACGACAAGGTCGGCCGGTTGGTTTATTTCGGCCGCATGCTCGACAAGATCCGACTGCACGCCGCCGGCCGGCTCCCCACCGACTATCAGGCGAATCTCGGCGACGCCCAGTATTACGTGCTCGACGGCCGCTGCTGTCGCTTCCTCGGCGTGGCCTACGCGGAACTCAAGGCGCGCACGCTGCAAGGCGGCAGCGACGAGGAAATCCTCGCGTGGACGCACGCTCGCGGCATCGCGCGCACCGACGAGGAGTGCCACATGTTCAACCGGTTCATCCTGAAACTCGGCTGGCGCGACGAGCGCTCGGCCGTCCTGCCGGACCGGATTCGCACCAGCGGGCTCACTGGCAAACCGATCGAGACCGTGATCGATCACATCGAATTTGACGAGGGCCGCGATCCCGTGGCCGAGCGGGCGTGGGATAAGGTCTGACCTGGCGATTGGCGTCGTCAGCGGCAACCAAGCATCTGCAGCCGGCGCGGCTACCGGCCGTGCGCGTCCCGGAAGCGCGGCATCGTGGGCGGGGCGACTCCCTGCGGGGGAATACCAGCCCGCTCTTCCGATGCTGCGGGCGTGACCCGAACCGGGGTTTCGGGTCGCGCTTCCGCCCTCACTTCAGCTCCGTCATGAAGCCCGGGAGCGACCATTGGTTGTTCAGGCTGTTCGGGTTCGTATAGCTTCCTGGATACAGGGTGGCGAGGAAGGCGCGGACTTCCTCCTGCGACTTGCCCTGCCGGACGAGCGCCGCGGTCTCGGTGCGCAGCTTGACGACGTTGTCGCGGTAGGTCTGCAGGCCGGCGCGATTTGTCACCGCGCCGTGGCCGGGGATCACCTTGTCGAAATCGAGCGCGGCCATCGCGGCGTCGACGGTCTTGCTCCACTCGACGATGCTGCCGCCGCCCGGGTAGTCGATGAGGGGCGTGAGGCCGGCCATCATGTCGCCCATGTGGATGACGCGCTGCGCGGGGAAATAGACGAAGACGTCGCCGTTGGTGTGGCCCCGCCCGAAATAGCGCGCGCGCACTTCCTTGCCGCCGAGAAAAATGGAGGTCTCGTCCGTGAACGTGATCCGCGCCGGCACCATTTTCTGGCCGGTGTTGCCCTGCTTCTGGCCCTCGATGTTCGTGCGGGCGTTCTTGTGGGAGATGATCTCCGCGACCTCGATGAAACGCGTGTTGCCGCCGGCGTGATCCGAATGATGGTGCGTGTTGATGACGTATTTCACGGGCTTGGCCGTGACCGACTTCACCTGCGCGACGATGCCGTCGTAGTCCGGCTCGAACTTCGCATCGACGAGGACGACGCCCTCGTCCGTCACGAGGACGCCCACGTTGCCGCCGCTGCCGATGATCACAAAAAGATCGTCGGCGACTTTCTCGATCCCCAGCGGCGGGCGGGCCTTCTTCTGCTGGGCGAGACCATCGGGCAACGCGGCACCGACGGCAATCAGGACAAGGGCAAGGAGTGGGAGAATGCGACGCATGGGGGAGTGGGGGATGCCCGGAGTATTGGCCGAGCGGGCCGCAAATCGAGGCCGGAAACGGGCGTCCAGCCGGGAGGGATTCGAGGCTCGCGGCGCCGGCGGCGGTGCGCTGGCCGTCCTCCGTCGCTTGCGTCAGCGCTTGGGGGCAGGACGAATTTCATGGCGGCCTTGTCGAACGAGAGCTGCCGCGTGTTTTCAGCGCGAAGACCGCCGCCGACGTCCCAAATCCGAAACAACACAGTAACGCGAGAACGATGACCTTCACGCGCCCTGAACCTGATTCAGTGATGGCAGGGGACAAATGAACTCCAGCTGACCGCAGGATCGCATTGTAAGCTGGTGGGCATCTGGTCAGACCCGGGCGATTCCGTGTCTTTCCCGTCTGGGTTTTCATCCCGTTTTTCGCCATGACTGCCGATTCGTCCCTCGCCAAATTTGCCTTCGCCGCGCTGACGCTCTGCGCGACCCAACTCCTGACCGCCGCCGAACCCAAGCGGCTCTTTAGGGCCGACGCGCCTGACGCTGCTCCCTACACGCTGCCCGATCCGCTCGTGACGCAGGCCGGCCGCAAAATCACCACGGCGGCGGAGTGGAACAACACGCGCCGGCCGGAGGTGCTCGAGCTGTTTCGCAGGCATGTCTATGGCCGCGTGCCCGCGACGCCCTACCGGCAGACCTTCACCGTGGTGAACGAGAATCCCCGCGCGATGAACGGCGCGGCGACGTTGCGACAAATCGACATCAAGCTTGAGGC
>CAZENI010000161.1:0-15004 GCA_964513055.1 uncultured Opitutus sp. | reverse complement strand
GGTCGGTGGAGAATAACAGCGGCGCGCTGACGTTCTCCCGCACCCACCAGGCGGGGCCGCAGTCCGGCCAGAAGCTGGAGACGGCAAGGTTCGCCCAGGATGCGACCATGGTCGTCGAGGGTCGCGTAAGCAGCCGGGGACTCACGGTCACGGCGGCGGACCTCGACCTCTCCGAACAGAGGATCGTTCGCGTGGGCACGCCCGCGGCCGCCACGGATGCCGCCAACGCGGGCTATGTCGCGTCCTCGATCGAGTCTGCGGCGTCCTTCTCACGGGATCTTGCGCAGAACAACGTCTGGCTCAAAAACACGAACCACAAACTCGGGCTGGGCACGATGACCCCTCGGTCCAAGTTGGAAGTGGTCGGCCAGATTCGCGCGAGCGCTGGCAGCGTGTTGCTGTCACCGAACCACGTCGATGGGTGGAAAGGCTGGAGCGCGCCCGGCGTATATTCAGCCACCGCGCCCTCGTTGTATGCCCAGAATGAAAACGAGCATGCACGCGTGGAGCTGTTCTCGGTGAAGAGCACCGGCGATCGCGGCGACCGGGCGTTGTTCTCGGGCACCGTGGCCGGCGGCACGCTGAGCGATCTCGCGGCGACCCCGCACGGTTCCAATCTTACCCTTCGCTTCGTCACGCGCGGCCAAAGCGACTTTGGGGAGTCGGCGACGATCCAGATGGTGGCCGACGGTGTCCATACCAACACCAGTCGCCCGTCCAACATTGTGCTGTCAACGACGCCCACGGGATCGGCCACCCCGTCGGAGCGGATCAGAATCAACTCTGCCGGAAACGTCCTCTTCACCGGCAGCGTCGGCATCGGCACGTCAGCCATGACGGGCTACCGGCTGTCGATCGACGGCGCGATGCGGGCGCGCGAAGTCGTGGTGAACAATGACACCTGGGCAGACTATGTCTTTGATGAATCCTACCGAAATGCGCCGCTGAGCGAGGTGGAGTCCCACATCAAGGAGCACAGGCACCTGCCGGGAGTGCCGTCCGCCCGGGAGGTGGCCGAGAAGGGAGTGAATGTCGGCCAGATGCAGGCCGTGCTCCTGGCCAAGGTTGAAGAGCTGACGTTGCACCTGATCGCTCAGGAGAAACGGCTCCAGCGATTGGAGGCTGAGAACGCCGCGCTGCGCTCCGCGAACTGATCGCGCGCTCCGGAACCTCGATTGGAACCTGCGATGCCTGCATCCACGAGACCACCCTGCCTGCGTGCCCGGCTGAGCCACGTCTGGCTTTGTGCCGCCTTCGTCGCGCTCGCATTGTTTGGGCCGCATGCGGCGCTCGCGGTCAATCTCGGCGGCTCCTTCGACACGATCAACGGCCAGACGGGAAATCCGAATCCGAGCGTGGTTTGGGGCGACGATGTCAGCTTCGGTGGTTGGGCCTACGATTGGGATTCGGCCTCGCGCGAGGGCGTCACGGTCAAGGTCTACGTGAACGGGGGCTTTCATGCGTCGGCGAATTTTGGCGGCGACCACCACTGGACTGGCAGCGTCGACACCGGCGCCTTCGGTCTCGGTGAGATGAGTGTGGAGATTCGGATTTTCAAAACGAATGAAGCGGAGGAGGAGCTTTCGCTGTCGTTGGGAACCAAAGACCTGACGGTTACCGCCCGACCTCCGGTGATCACGGTCCAGCCTGTGAATCGAGCCGTGGCGGCGCTCAGCCCCACGTGGTTTTCCGTGGCGATCGCGGAGAATCCGGCCGAGACCACGTTTCAATGGTATTGGAATGACTGGAGTCCCGAAGGGGCATTTCCGGACGACGCTCGCTGGCACGATACTGACTCCAGCCACGTGAGCCTGACTGCGGTGCATTCCGGCGATGAGGGCCAATATCGGGTCAAGGTCACCAACAGCGCCGGTTCAGTCTGGTCGGACATCGTCAGCCTCAAGGCACTGCCGCTCATCCAATCGACTCCGACCGACACGACGGTGTGGTCGGGCCAGGCGACGTCCTTTTCCGTCGCGGCGACGGGCGGAGGTGCCCTGAGCGGCGCCCTCCAGTATCAGTGGTATCAAGGCGCCACTCCGCTGATGGGGAAGACCGCCGCCACTCTTTCGCTCTCGCCCGTGGCGGTGGGCGACGCCGGTGATTACAAGGTGCGGGTCTACACGGCGTCGGGCGGAGAGACATTTTCCGACTCCGCCACCCTCACAGTGCATACCGTCCCGGTCATCAGTCCGCAGCCGGCGGATCAGACGGTGGCCGCGAATCAGAACGCCACGTTCAGCCTTGGCGCCTCCGGCTCGCCGTCGCCGACCTACGAGTGGCAGCGCTATGATTCCAGTTCGGGTGGGTTTCACCCGCTGCCAGCCAACAGTGTCTACTCCGGAGTGTCCTCCGCCGTGCTGACGATCTCAGGGACCACGCAGGCGATGAGCGGCGACCAGTTCAGGTGTCTGGTTTCCAACAGCGGGACGGCCAGTGTCGGACAGGTTGTCTCGCGCACGGCCACACTCACCGTCAACCCGCCCCAATCCGCTCCGACGATTGGCATGCAACCGGGAAATGTCGCGGTCGTGCTGGGTCACAACGCCCTGTTCTTCGTGACAGCGGTGGGCACGCCTGCACCCACCTATCAGTGGCGGCGCAACGGAGTCGACCTCGCGGGGGCGACGCTGTCGTCGCTCGCGTTTCTACCTGCCGGCATGGCCGACGAGGGAAACTATTCGGTGCTGGTTTCAAATGCGGTTGGCTCGGTCGAGTCGGCGACGGTCACGCTCGATGTCGTGACCGGCGGGGTCGTCGGAGGCGTGTTCATCATCAACGACGTGACGTATGCCGCCGGGAATGTGGTTTCGGAGACGCACGCTCAGCCCATCCAAGCCGGGTATCTCAACCCGGTCAGCAAGGCCGGTCCCGTGCGGGCCGACGCCGCGTCGGTCGTGTCCTATGTCTCCAGCGTCTCGGTCCGATTGCAGGCGGGCTTTCGCGCCGCGACTGGCTCGCGTTTCCGGGCCGCGGTTTCCGGCTCAACCTCCAACCCGCCGCAAATCAACAGCTCGCTGCACCTCGCCTCCGTGCAAGGGCAACCGGCGAGTTATCAGATCTCAGCCACCCATATGCCGTCGGCGCCCGTGGCCGGTTCCTACGGAGCAACGTCGTTGCCGTCGTGGCTGGCAATCGACACCGCGACGGGCGTGATCTCGGGTGTTCCTCCCCACGCAGGTGTGTTCTCGTTTGGCATCAGGGCCACCAACAGCGCCGGCACGGATCAGGAAACGGTCTCGTGGACGGTGACCTTGCCGGCTGATCCGTCACTGGCCGACCATGACGGTGATGGCTTGATCGCCGCGGCCGAAGCCAATCTCGGTCGCAACTCCGGAGCCGCCGACAACCCGAGGCACGCCTCCGACCTGGTGTTGCCCGCCGCGTGGGAAGCGCTTGCGGCCGTCGATGCGGGCAGGAGTTCGGCGGTGGGCGTCACGTCAGGTCAGCTCTCGGTGGACAAGAATGGTGCCGCGACGTATTCGATTCCGCTGTGGGTGTCTCCGGGAACCGCGGGCATGGAACCGAAGTTGTCGCTCGCCTACAGCAGCCAGGGCGGCGCGGGCATTGCCGGCTGGGGTTGGTCGATCACCGGCCTTACGGCGATCTCACGCGGACCGCGAACGCGGCCGATCGACGGGGTGAACCGGCCGGTCAGTCTGACCGCCGCCGATCCTTTTTATCTCGATGGCCAGCGCCTGATTCTGGTGGACGGCACCCATGGCGATAGCGGGGCGGAGTATCGCACCGAATTGGAGACGTTCACGCGCGTCGTCTGCTACGGCCGGGCCGGCAGCGGCCCGGCGCGCTTCCGGGCCTGGACGAAGGCCGGACTGATCGTCGAATACGGCAGCACCGCCGAGTCGGCGTTTCGGCCCGACAACGGCAGCGAGGTTCATGCGTGGTCGGTGAGCCGCATCTACGACACACAGGGCAACTACATGGCCTTCTCGTATGTCGCCAACGCCGGTGGTGGCGATTGGGACCAGCGCATCACGCGGATTGACTACACGGGGCACGTTTCCGGCGGCCCACCATACGCCTCGGTGGTCTTCTCCTACGAAGACCGGGAGGATATCCGGATCTCCTACATTGCGGGACGACGCGTGGCGAACAGCAAGCGGCTGAAGTCGATTCGATCCGAAGTCGGCGGCGCCGTCGCGCGCGAGTATGTGCTCCACTACAATGCCGAGGGCACGCATGCGACGGGCCGCAGCCTGTTGCGGGAGTTCGAGGAGAAGGGCGCGGTGGCTGCGGGTGGCCAGCAACCCTCCCTTCCGCGGCTGCAGTTCGAGTATGAAACGCCGACGTCGGGCTGGGTGGATCTTCCGAATCTGAAGCCGCCGGTGCCTCTCGCCTTGGACGGCGCGAGTCCGCGGGGCACGGGGTTCATCGATCTCGATGGCGACGGGCGGCCGGACTTCGTGCGGTTCCATCGGTGGAATGCGGATGGCGGAACGCACGCGGACGCCCAGCCGAAAGCCTGGGTCAACCGGCCGGGCGGATGGGTCGAGGCCGACGGCCAGCACTATGAGACTCTGATCGATGGCACCCAGCTTCTCGTGCCCGACTGGCGGCTGAAAAATGACCTGTCGGACAACTACCATTGCGTTCTCGCTTGGGATGGGTTTGCTGACTTCGGCACACGCTTCATCGACCTCAACGCCGATGGTTTGGTGGACGTGTTGCACGCCCTCAAACGCGGCAACACGGTCCACAGCACGGCCTATTTGAATACCGGCCAGGGCTGGAGTCGGGCGACGAACTGGGATCTGATCGGCGGCGGATACCTCGCGTCGGAAGGGGATTTCAAGGGCAGCTCACGGCTCCTCGATCTCAACGCCGATGGCCGCGTGGATGTCGTTTGGAACTACGACGCGAACAACCGCGGCGCATTGCTCAATACGGGCAACGGCTGGCAGATCGCATCGTCGTGGACACCGGGCATCAAGATCGACGGCAGCGTGATGTTCCTCGATGTCAACGGCGACGGGTTGCCCGACCAGATACAGCACTGGTATGGCGGCGGAAATACGGTGCGGGCGGTGGCGCTGAACACCGGTTCTGGTTGGCAGACCCACGCCGCGGGTTCGACGGATTTCAACCGTTACGTTCCGCCGTATCCCCTCTCTGTCCAGTCACCGAGCAATCCCTACGCGCCCGTGGGCGCCGAGGCGGTGGACGTGAATGGGGATGGTCTCGTCGATCTCGTGTGGAACAACGCTGCGGCTGGCTACGTGGGCGCTTACTTCAACACCGGCGCAGGCTGGGTGGCGGCGCCGTCGGAGTTCGTCCCGAAGTTCAAGCTGATGGACAACAACACGGCCGTCGGCTCGGCGCTGCTCGACGTCAACGGCGACGGATGGGTCGACCAGGTCGTCGCGAAGGAATCGAATCCCGGCTTTGCTGACGGTGTGTTTCTGGGCACGGGACGCGGCTGGACTGACATGCAGGCCGGCAATCACTTCAATCTGCCGCGCTACGTGTCGCGTTACGATACGGCCCGATCATCCGGAATGGACTTTGTCGATCTCGATGGTGACGGCACGGCCGATCAGGTTTGGAATCTGAACGGCACGGCTCTCGGGGCGAGCCGCAACACCGCGTCCGCGGCCGATCGGCTGGGTCGAGTCACCACCGGACTCGGGGTGGGATCAAGCATCCATTACCGGCCGCTCACGCATCGCCCGGCCACCGTGAACGATGCTGCGATCTACCACAAACTGGCCGACCTGGGCGGAATCGATGCGGCGGAGCAGTCGCAGGTCACCAACGTCATCGGGCCGATGTTCGTCGTATCGGCCGTGTCGCACGACGACGGGGTGGGCGGCCAGCAGACGCTCACATATCGCTACACCGGTCTGCGCACGCATCGGGAGCGCGGGAGCCTGGGCTTTCAGTCGATGGTCATGACCGACGTGCGCACGAGCATCGTGACGACGACAAGTTTCGAGCAGAATTACCCGTTCATCGGAATGCCGGTCGACAGCTACACGCGCGTTGTCGGCGACGACTTCAATCTGTCGGAATCGACCACGACGCTTGGTTCGAAAGCGATCCAGGGGCCGAACGGCGCGACGACGCGTTTCGTTTTTGCCGTCGCGACGACGCAAATCTCGCGTGAGCTCAACGCGGTCGAGGGCGAGCATCCGGTGACTGCCCAGTCCACGACGACCTATTTTCTGCCCGGTCAGGCGGTCGATTCCGGCTACGACGCGCACGGAAACTCTCTCTATGTCTCGGTCGATTCGGGCGGCGGATATTCCAAGACGACCACCAGCAGTTATTTCGACACGGAATCAGGTTATGCCGGGATTGATCCACCGTCCGAGAATGGGTTGCCGAAGTGGCACCTCGGGCGGCTCAAGCGCAGTGCCGTCGTCTCAAAGGGTCCTGCGTTTACGGGTTACTCGGAGGAACAGATTCCGACCAGCATCACGCGCACGTCGTCGTTTGCCTATCATCCTGCGACCGGGTTGTTGAGCACGGAGACTGTCGAGCCGGACGTGGCGTTCGATTCTCCGCTGCGCCTCTCCACGAGCTACGTCTACGACCAATGGGGTAACAAGATTTCCGTTACGGTGGGTGGGCTCGGTCTCGGGGGCACCAACGGCGCCCTGGGCACGCGCACCACGGAGGCGAGCTATGAGGCGTCTGGCGGCCGGTTTCTGGCGTGGAAGAAAAACGCGCTCGGTCACGCCGAGGTCTACAGCCATGATGCGGTGCTCGGCACCGTCACCGGCGTGACCGGCCCCAACGGGCTGCGCACGCAGTGGGCTTACGACGCCTTCGGGCGCAAGGTTCAGGAGGACCGGCCCGACTTCGACGGCGTGACACGATCGTCCGCCCCGACGGCCGAGGCGCTTAGCCGCACCACGATTGCCTACGGCTGGGCCGCTTCCGGCCAACGACCGCCCGGCGCGGAGTATTTCGTCGAGACCAGGACCAGCGGCGGGGCGCCGGCACTCGAGTTCTTCGATCGCATGGGGCGCTCCGTGGGCAGTTACACGCTCGGCGGTCCCAAGCGCACGAATCCGGATGCAGGATACCGCATCGTGGGAAGGCAAACGCGCTACGATGAGTATGGCCGCGCCTATCGCGCGTCGCTGCCGTTCTTCCTCGGGGAGGCACCGTTGCTCGCGTCCGGTGTGCGCAGCTTCGATCGCCTGGGCCGGCCGATGAGTTCGGTGGCATCGGCGGATGGCGTCGCGGGAAGTTTGATTTCGCTCGACGCCGCGGATGGCAGCCTGGCCGGTGGGCGCTATGTCGAGACCACCTTTGACTACGCCGGACTGACGGCCACGGCGACGATGCGCCGGATCCGCGGAGGCAACAGCTCCCTCGGCATTGCCGCTGCCGACGAAACGATCCGCACCCAGACTACCAAGAATCTCCAAGGTTGGGTGGTGAGCACCGTCCGCAACTCCGACGCCGCCGCGGGGGCAGACGATCGCGCCGAGACTGCCTTCCTGCACGATCCCCTCGGCCAGCTCTGCATCACGAGCGTGCGAGCCGCCTCCGGCTGGATCGATACGACGGATCTCCGCTACGATCGGCGCGGGCGTAAATCTCAGATGACCGACAAGTCCATGGGCACGTGGACGTATGCTTACAATTCCGCCGGCGAACTCGTTTCCCAGACCGACGCCAGGTCGCGAAACACCGCGCTCGTTTACGATTTGCTTGGCCGCATGAAGACGCGGACAGAGGTCGCCATGACCTCCACCGGCACCCAGGCCGGCACGATCACGACGACGTGGACCTACGATACGGCGGTGCATTCGCTCGGTCTGGGCCAGGGATCGTTGCCGGGGTTTCCTGCGGTGGCGGGTCTCACCTATTCCACACCGGCAACCTGGGTCGGAAAGCTCGCGAGCATCGAGGTCTCGGCGGATCGCGGCCGCACCTACGCCGAGAGTTACGGCTACGACGCCATTGGCCGGACCACGGCGGTCGCGCGCACGATCGCCGGCGTCACCCACACCACCACGCACCGCTTTGACGACTACGGCCGGGCGACCGTGACGGTGTATCCGGGCGCCGGAGCCGCGGCGGGGTATGCCATACGGACGGTTTACGATCGCTTCGGCTTTCCGCTGGAAGTGCGCGACGCCCGCGATGTGGAAGGCCTCGCGCTCACCAGCGGCTTCCGGAACGACATCAGCCCCGGCTTCATTTACTGGCAGGCGGAGGACTGGGACATCTGGGGCCTCAAGGCCTCGATTCTCGGCAACGGGCTGCAGCACCAGCGCGTTTACAGCTCGGCGACCGGCCGGGTGGAACAACTGCACACCGGCCTGGGCTGGCCGCCGGGGCCCGACGTGCTGGCGCTTACCTACGCCCACGACTCATTCGGGAATGTCTCGTCGCGCGTCGATTTCACCACGGGCCGGCAGGAGACGTTCGATTACGACCGCCTCGACCGCATCACAACCCATGCCACCATAGGTGGAGGCACGGTCACAACCGCCTTCGATCCGTTAGGCAACATCCGCAGCAAGTCGGACAACGGTGGCGGCTACACCTACGGTGATTCGGCGCACCCCTATCGGGTCACGCAGGCGAACAGCCGCACCTACAGCTACGATGAAGTCGGCAACATCATCAACGACGGCCAGCGCCAGTTCTACTATGCCAGTTCCGGGCAGATGCAGCGGATCGTCTCGGGCGGAGCCGAAAGCGAATTCTGGTTCGGTGCCAGCCACGAGCGGGTGATGCAGCAGCAGTCCGGTGACCGCACGACGATCTACGTCGGATCGCTGTTGGAAAAAGTGATTCGCACCTCCGACGGAGCCGTGCTCGAACTGCGCTACTACGTGATGACCCCGCAGGGTCGCACGGCGGTGCGGACGGAGACGCCGACGATGTTGAAGGTGGAGACGCGGTGGCTGCACCAGGATGCGCTCGGTTCCATCGTGGCCGCGACCAACGAGTGGGGCGAGGTCGAGCGGCGCTACACTTACGATGCGTGGGGCAAACAAACGTCGGTCTACACGATGCCGGACCCCGCCCAAACCACGGGCCCGACCTTGGCGAGCACCGGCCCGGCGCGAGGCTACACCGACCACGAAATGCTCGGCGATTTCGGGCTCATTCACATGAACGGGCGGGTTTGCGATCCGGTGCTGGGGCGGTTCCTCGGCGCGGACCCGTTTATCGACGAACCAAGTGACTCACAGAGCTACAATCGGTATTGCTACGTTGGAAACAACCCAGTGAACGGAACAGATCCGAGCGGGTTCTTTAAGGTGAAGGACGCGCTGAAGATTGTCGCTGCAACCGCTGTGGGCATCGTCACTGCGGGGGCAGGATTGATGGCGTATGGCGCGATTCTCGGAGGTTCGTTTTCTGGAGGTTTGGTCGGCGCGGTCAGCTCGCTTTCGTTAGCCGGAGGATGGACCGGCGGTTGGGCGATCGCAGCGAGTGTAGGATTCGGATTCGGGTCGGCCTTGGCCGGCTCGTTGTTAAATGGGGGTAGTATCGGCGATGCATTCAAGAGCGGGATCAAGGGTGGAATCACCGGCGGTGTCATGGCGTATGCCACAAAAGCGATCCTTGAGGGAGTGAGGGCCGGCCTCGAGGACATCGCACAGTCAAAAGTCAGGGTGATTGAAGTCCTGAGGGATCCGGTGACCAAAGATATTATATCCGCAACGGACGTGGATAGATCTGTTCTCCAGGGAGCTGCCGCGGAAGTCTGGATAAATGGAATGCTCAATTCAAGAGAACACGCTATAAATCTATCTTTGCCGCAGATGAAAAGACATGCTCACTATTATATATTATACAACGAAAGCCATGGATTCTGGGCTGATATCATTGAATCATCGGCTATGAAACTCACAGGGACATCCAGCATCTCACGTGACGTAGCTGATATCATGAAAACAATGGACCTGTCTCGATCTGCGTTCACTGCGCATAGTCAAGGTGGGCTGATCATGAACAACGCAATCTCAACACTGAAGGGGATGGGTGTTCCGATGAAAGGTATGACGGTTGCATATAATGGAGCGGCGGTGAACAGGATTGCATCCGAACGCCTGCTGACGAGCGTGGGTGCGAATTTGAGGTATTTTGAGGCGCATGCAGGGGACTTGGTGCCCAATCTTATTGGGGGAAATGCCCTGTTCCCCCCAAATCCATTCCGGCTTGCATTGTCGGTTCTGGCGGCACCTTTGTTGTTTGCCGGTCCTTCGCATAGTCCACACACGATATATGTCGCTCCCAAATGAGATGAAACTGGGTTCGATTTGGATCGCGTGGTTTTTCCTGATCGTGGGCTTGCGCGCCGCAACTCCGGGGTTCGCGCCGTTTTCGGCGCGATATGGCACGCTGCGGATCGATTACATCCTCCCAAGCGGGACGCACTACCTTGCCGGCAAGCCGGAAGAGGAGATTACGTTTTCCCCGCATCGTTCGTTTCCGAGGACTGGATGGATTGCCGGCATTGGGTGGGGGTTCATCAAGAAGGTTCCGCAGGTTCAGATCCATCTTTCGGTCTTGAAAATTGCGAACCCGCGGTTCGGTGATGGGGTGGCTCCCAGTGAATGGGATCGGATTTTGCGCGAGGAAAAGGCGTCGCTTCCTTTGGCCGGTAAGCGGGCTTACGTCATTCAAGATAGTTCACGTCGGGACTGGCTGGAGACGGTCGTCGAAGAAAACGGAATGATCGGCGCTCGCTCCTTTGCCCGACCGGTGGGAGAGGACTTGCTGCTCTTGCTGGGGATTAACTTCGGCGACCTCGTCACCAAAGAACAACGGGTGCGGGGCATGCAGACGCTGGAGAAAATGCTCCAGACGATTCAGATCACCGGGGCGCGACCGTAGCTCGTGCGAGAGTCGACTCGAAATGCGAGTCGACGGGGTGGAGTCGTTGGCGGCTGCAATGAGCGAAAGGAATGAGCCGTCGCTGCGGTCCGGTGGAGCGCTGTTCGTCGACATGCCGGAGGTGCACGACGCGGCCCATGTCTGGGTGCGGGCGGTGCCGTTCGCAGTGCGGCTGCCGTTTTCTGCGAGCCGGATCGATGACTGCGTCGTGGTGCGGGAGGGCCATGGGCATTATTTCGACAGCGACTGCTGGCACGAGAAGCCGGCGATCGCGGCGATGCCGTTGAAGGAATTTCCGCACCAATCGTGGCGAAAGTTCATGGACGAGCTCTCCGCGCCATGACGTCGCGTGATCGAGGCGTGTCGGCCCGCGCGGGCGGCGGCGCGACTTACTCCAGCTTGATGCCGCGGCTCACGAGCGTCGTGCCGATCTCGCGTTCGTAGTTCGCGAGGGCGCGGCGCTGGTCGGCGAGGGCGGCGACGTAGTTGCGCTCGACCTGCACGAGGATGCCCTGCGCCTGGAGCACGAGGAACGTGCTGCCGGTGCCGGCGTTGATTTTCTTTTCCTCGGCGTCGAGGGACTGGCGGGCGAGGTCGAGGGCGGTGCGGTTGGTCTCGACGCGCTTGCGCGTGGTCTCGAGCTGGCCGGCGGCGGAGGTGACGTCGACGGCGATGTCGGTCTCAAGCCGCGTGAGGTCGGCCTCGGACTGCTTGACGGCGAGCCGGGCGGCGCGCGAGCGGCCGCGGCCTTCGGCGAACGTGAGCGGCACCGACACCACGACGCCGGCCGAGTAGGCGCGCGCATCCTGATCGCGCACCTGGCGGCGGGCGGCGCCGAAATCGGAGTCGAAGCCGCTGTAGCCGTAGCTGCCGACGAAATCGACGCGCGGCAGGAGCTGGTTCTGCGCGGCGGCGCTGTTGGCGCGGCGGCGGGTGATGCCGAGGCGCGCGGCCTGGAAGTCCGGGCGCAGCTCGTAGGCCTTTTTGAGATCGGCCGCGACATCGATCGCGATCGGCACGGCCGGCGGCAGCGGCTCAATCTCGAGCGCGGGGCCGGTGAGGAAGAAGACGGTCTCGCCGACGAGCTGGCGCAGCTCGTTCTCGCGGTCGCGCGCGGCCTGCTCGGCGAGGAGGATCGAGTCGTCGCGGCTGGCGGCGGTGGAGCGCGCCTGGATGACGTCGGCGTCGGAGATCGCGCCGACGCGGTTGCGCGCTTCGTTTTGCTGCAGGGTTTTCATCGCGAGGTCGCGGGCGAGCTGGGCGATGCGGAGGTTTTCGCGGGCCTGGGCGAGGTTGTTGTAGGCGAAGATCACGCCGGTGATCGTGTCGATGACCGCGCCGCGATGCTGCCAGTCAGCGATGCCGCGGTCGGCCCGGGCGATGCGGAGGCCGGCGAGATTGGCGCCGAAACCGAAGCCACGGAGCAGCGGCTGCGTGACGGACACGCCGCCGAAGGTGACGTAGCTGTCGGAGAAACGGTTGAAGGTGCCGCGCTCGTTGCTCGCAGACGCGTTTAGGCTGTAGGTCATGCCCCAGGGCGTGGCGCCGCCGAGCGCGAGGGAGTAGTCGTCGGTCTGGCGTAGCGACAGGGTCAACGGGGTGGTGGAGCCGGGGGCCTCGCCCTCGCTGTAGCTGCGGCGGAACGTGAGGGCCGGATCGAAGCGGCCGGCTTCGGCGAGGACATTGGCCCGGGCAATGTCGGGCGTGAAGGCGCTGACCTTGAGCGAGGGGTTGCGCTGCAGGGCGAAGCGGATGGCGTCGTCGAGGGTGAGGGGCGCGGCGGAGGCGGGTAGTGCCATCGCACCGAGAGCGACGGCGGTCGCGACGAGGACGCGGCGAATTGCCGATTGCCGATGGGCGATTGCCGATTGGGACACGCGGGCGGGCACAGGATGCAAATTCGGACGGTTTTTCATTCGGCAATCGGCAATCGAGAATCGGCAGTCACTTGCTCACGACCATCCCGTCCTGCAGGCGCACGATCTTCGTGCCGTAGGTGGCGTTCTCGTTCGAGTGCGTGACCTGGATGATCGTGACGCCGTCCTCCTGGTTCAGCTTCTTGAAGAGCTCCATGATCTCGCGGCCCTGGTCGGAGTGGAGGTTGCCGGTCGGTTCGTCGGCGAGGATGAGGGCGGGCTTGGCGACGAGAGCGCGGGCGATGCCGACGAGCTGCTGCTGGCCGCCGGAGAGCTGCGAAGGATAGAGGTCCTTCTTGCCGACGATGTGGAAGCGATCGAGCGCGTCGCACACGATGCCCTCGCGGTCCTTCTTCGGCACGTCGCGGTAGGAGAGCGGGATTTCCAGGTTCTCGTAGACGGTGAGATCGTCGAGGAGGTGGTAGCTTTGAAACACGAAGCCGATGTGCTTTTTCTGCAGCTCGAAGCGCTTCTTCTTGTCGAGCTTGTGCACAGGCTCGCCGACGAGGTGGTATTCGCCGTCCCAGGCGGCGTCGTGGAGACCGAGGATGTGCAGCAGCGTCGACTTGCCGGAGCCGGACGGCCCCATGATGGAAAGGAAATCGCCCTCGTTGACCTCGAAGTTGATGTTGCGGAGGGCGTAGTAGGGGCCGCCCTTGAGGGGATAGACGCGATCGACGTGGCGCAGGGAAATCATAAGGCGGGATTTGGCGGGCGTGCGCGGAGGCGGCGAGGGTGAAAATCGCGACAGCGCAGCATTACAGAAACAGATAGGCGGGGCGGGCGGGACGAGCGGTGCGTTCCTTCTCGCCGGGCTTCTTCGCCGGGTTTTTCGGAGCGGCGGGCGTCGGCGTCGTCGGCTTCGTCGCCGTGGCATTGCCCGTCTGCGTCGAGGCCACCGCAAGCGTGCGCGCCGCCGGGGCGGTGCGTTCGGCCGGGCAGTCGCGGGTCTCGCAGGCCAGCGCCGAGGTGAGCAGCGCGCCGAGAAAGAGCAGGGTGTTTTTCATGGGTGGCGGGAGCGGGCGTCGGGAGTTTAGCAACGGGTGTGCCGCGGGACGCGGGGTGTTGTAAGCGTGTGCGTGGCAGCTTTTAGAAATTATGGGGCGCAAGCCCGGGGCGGCGCCGGGCGGGGCTTGCGCCCGTTTGTGGAATGCGACTTTCCCATATTCGGGAAACGCGGTGTGCGGACCGCCGGGAACAGCGAACTCCGCTCACTCCGCCCGCAGGGCGACGAGCGGGTCGATCCGCGACGCGCGCAGCGATGGCAGCAGGCAGGCGAGCAGTGCGACGACGGCGAAGAGCAGCGCCACTCCGCCGTAGACGAGGGGATCGAGCGGCTGGACGTTGAAGAGCAAGGTCTGGATCAGGCGGGAGGCGCCGGCGGCGGCGGCGAGACCGACGACCAGGCCGAGGGCGACAAGCTTCATGCCGCCGCGCAGGATCAGGCCGATGACCTGGCCGGGCTGGGCGCCGAGCGCCATGCGGATGCCGATCTCGCTCGTGCGCTGCGCGACGGCGTAGGCGAGCACTGAATACAGGCCGACGGCGGAGAGCACGAGGGCGACGCCGGCGAACACGGCGGTGAGCGAGGCGACGATGCGCTGCACGCCGAGAGACTGCGCGATGTTGTTGTCCATCGTGCGGAAGAACGAGATCGGCTGATCCTTGTCGACGCCCGCGACGGCGCTGCGGATCGCGGCCTGGAGAAGCGTCGGGTCGCCACTCGTGCGCGCGACGACGGCCATGCCGGGGCGGCCGAGCTGGCGCATCGGGAAGTAGATCTCGTCGGGGACGGGGGCGTTGAGGCCGTTGGTCTTCACGTCGCGGATCACGCCGACGATCTCGTGCTTGATGTCGGCGTCGCGGCCGCGGAGCAGCACCTGGCCAAGGGCGGAGGCGCCGGGGAAGAGGCGTTTGGCGAGCGACTCGTTGATGATGCAGGCGCCGGGCGCGCCGTCGCGATCCTCGGCGGTGAAGGCGCGGCCCTCGGCGAAGGGGATGCGCAGGAGCTTGAAGTAGTCCTCGCTCACGATGCCGAGGCCGGCGAGCGGTCGCTGCGAGAGCGGGAGGATCGGGCGGCCGACGACGCTGTAGGGGGAGCGCGGGTTGAAGCCGGACATGGGCAGGCCGATGCCGGCGGCGGCCTCGGTGACCTGGCCGTTGGCCTTGAGCCGCTCGATCACGGTGTTGAAGAACTGCGTCTGCTGCTCGGGCGTGGCGTAGCGCGTGGCGGGCACGCCGACGAACGCGGCGGCGAC
>CAZENI010000160.1:0-15075 GCA_964513055.1 uncultured Opitutus sp. | reverse complement strand
TGACCCCGGACGTGCAGCGGGAAATCTGCGAATTGGAAATCGCCCGGGAGACCGCCCGATTGCGCGCGGGTGGTTTCGAACTGGCGGTCACGCCCGAGGCGATGGAATTCCTGCTGCGGGAGGGATTCCATCCACAACTCGGCGCCCGGCCGCTTAGGCAAACGGTCGAACGACAGTTGCAGGACGCGGTAGTGCGGGGACTTTTTTCCTCGGGAGTAGGCGCGGGTCGCGTAGTCATCGACGCGAAGCTCAATGCGCTACGATTGGATTCTTGAACGAGAAAGTTGGCGGGTTGGGCAACAATCCTAGCCCGCGATAGGCAAGCCGGGCAGAATGAACTGCCGTCGGGGCAATATCCGATCGTCATCAGCAAACGAAGGTTTCTTTTTCGCGCGCCCTGTCGGTGTGATCACCTCGAAGTCACGTGTCTGGCAAAGTTCCCATACTACGTTTTCGACCATGGGAGCCGTCGCCATGACCTTGTTGCTGATTTGATCGACGAATCCCTTGAAGGTGATGCCTTCGGCGTGGTGGTCACGGAGTAGTCGCGCAAAATCCGACCTGAGCACGTCGCCGCATTTCAGTTTCGCCTCATCGTCAAACGACATGCCGTCGATAAAGAGCGTCTGGTCCAACGTCGGCTTATAGGAGAGCATATCGTAGCCGAGATGCCCATAGTGCTTGGAGCGGTTGGCCTTACTCCAGTGAATCTCAGTCATCGCCGACCGAGCCCGTGCGCTTCCCGCCAAGTGCAGCAACCAATATCCCCGATGATTGCCCTTCGGTTCGATGTAGAATGGTGAGAAATAGGGAATGCCCGTGGCCTCGTGAAATCCCTGTCCAATGTGGGCTTCAACGGCGTGCTCCCAGCGTCCACCCAGATCGCTTTGCAGGCGCATCATGGATGGAATGTTGACGTGCTGATTCAGTCCCAATCCCTGCAGCGACTGATCGATGGACGCCTGCGTCTTGGCGGACAGAAAATCCGTGAGCCAGCTAATCGCGAAATTGACGATAAACTCGGGCCGGTGGTGCAGTTGCTCGTAGATGTGACGGATGGTCTTCGCCGAAATCTCTGTCCAGCCGCACTGATCGAGAAAGAAAATCGTCCGATTCCCACCTTTTTTATGCCGGGCATTCACGTCCGCGATGATTTCGGGAACGCATTTCTCAAAATCATCGCGGCGTAAGCGGATGTTCTTTCCGATTTGCTCGCCATATCCGTTCGCTCTCAAGGTCGACTCCAGCGAGGCAAAGGCGTCAGCGTCCTGCTCAATAAAATAACAAATCGGAACGATGCGCGTGTGTTTGTCCCGTCCCCTGTTGATCCGAAACTCAGCTTCCTTAACAGCACGAAGAATGGCGATTGGCGACCCGACTTTGTTGTTCGCATACTGTCCGCCGCCGGCAAATCCATCAATCAAGGCAATCTCCTGCACTTCCTTGCCGGTTGCGGCCGTCGTCTTGAGCACAATTTCCAGATAGAGGACCAGGTAGTCGTGGAGGAGATCTAATTTTTTTTCGCTGTGGTCTTCGAGCTCCGGCAGTTTACCCGACTGCCAATATTTCCAGAAGAAACGTTCGTGGTCGGATTTCTTGCTCATGTGCTGGCGACTTGGTTACGCGGCGGAAACGGGAAAATCATCGTGGGTCTGGCCGTCGAGTTTTCGCCCGCTCAGCGCCTTCCCCAATGGTCTCATCGCGTGTTCCGCATCTTCGAACGTGAATGCCGCCTGAGCCCGCGCCGACTTGCTCGTTGCCGGTGCCCAATGGCCCCATTGCTTGAAGTGGAAGGCGATTTTCTGCTTGGCGCAATAGTCGCGCAATCCGCGAACCCAGGAAGGATTCATCGGTCGTGATCCGGGGCCGCTTTCCCCGCCGGCGATGATCCAATGAATGCTGCCTCTTTTGGAAAAGGCGGAAAGGTCCAGCGGCCCCAGCAATGGTTCGCAGGATAGAAATCGGACTTTCGCCGGCACGGCGTTGATGAGTGGAATCCGCTTCTCCGCCCATTCCTGATCTTCGACCGACGTGCCGAGCCAAACATTTTCAGGCCAATCCGCCCCGTAGGGCGACATGCGTTGCGCATTTTCGGGACGCTTTGTCAGCAGGAGCCAATCCAGGGCCGGAGTTTGGGCGATGAGCTTCCACAGTTTTGCGCGCTCGGTCGCGAGGTCCGCACGATCCTCGTAAACGTCCGCCATCGAGGCACAAAACACCCGATAACGGACACCGGCCGTCGCAGCCTCCTTATTCCATTTCAGCGGTTCGGCCCAATGCGCGTCTCCAAAGAAACGCCGAGCACCACGTGTGCCCCACTCGGCGCCACCGAACCGCCGCGCGAGCGCTTCCGCATAACAATGTTTGCACGCAGGAGAAACCTTGGCGCAACCCCACCACGGATTGAACGTGTGGTGCGTCCACTCAATATGGGAATTCTTGCCCATGAAAATATAATGATACCTGGAAGCCGGTTGCGTGGGGGGCCTATCACTCCCACGTCTTCGTCTTGAAGCCCAAGCTGCCGGCGTTTTCCGAGACGGCGCGTTTGATTTGGTCGGATGCTCCGTTCGGATATTCCGCGTTGATTTCGACCGAGACGGAAACCTTGGCGTTTGGGTCGGAGGCAAGGACGGCGATGATTTCTTCGGCGATCTGCACCAAACGCATCTTGGCCGTAGCGGCGTTCACCTCGGCGGACCCGTAGAAGGATCGGGCTTTGGGTTGGGCAGTTGTTGCGGGAGTTGCACCGATGGCGGCGGGAACCGAGCCGCCGGTGCCGAGTGGCGCGGGCGTCGGAACTCCGGGCGGGGTCGCGCCTGGGGTGATGGGCGTCGGCAGTGCGGCTGCTTTGGCCGCGAGCGCTGCCTCGTAGGCCTGCCCAGCCTCCGGGGCAATGAGGAGAAGTGTGTCGTCAAATTGGATGTTGGCGTCGCCAAATTTGAAGCCCTCAAACGCCTCACCGGTTTGGGCGTAGGCGGTGGCAAAAAAGTCCCTCGTCCCCGCGCCCTTGACGATGGCCTGGCCCAAAACATCCCGACTCTTCAGCCGAGGTAGATAAAGATAGCGTTGAGTGTCGTCCCAGAAGGCCATCGCACCGGCCGCCACGCGATCCGGCTTCCAATAGAGTTCGCGCAGTTTGTTGCGGAGGTGAACGGGCGACCACGTCGTGATGATGAGTTCGTTTTCGATACAGACGCGTTCGATTTCCGCCGAGTAGGCATTGCCACCGGGATTCAGCGGAAAGGCTTCGACGGTCGGCTGGCGATCAGTGGGCTGGGCCATGACCGGGCAGAGCAGCCATTTGTAGCACTCGCGCGCGACGCGTGGGAGCACGTCTTCGGCCGTCACCTGCTCCTTTTTGGCCTGCTGCTCCTGCAGGCGGTCGATGTTGAGCCGGCCATCCTTGACGTCGTCGGTGATCGATGCCCATGCCAGCGCCGTGCGAATGCAGTCGCGCAGTCGCGCGAGCGACCCTTGATCGGGGGCGACGAAAATCAGGCGGTTACCACGATAGCGGGGCTTGGTGCCGTTGTTGCGGACAAACTCCAGGACTTCATCGGTGGCGAGACGGGCATCGGCCTTCGTGAAATATTTTTCCGGCGCGAGAAAAGTGAGGCGCAGAGCCGTATCATCCGGCACGTCGGCATGTGGCGTGAAAACATGCACGCCGTCGAAGCCGCCGCCGGCACCGGCGAGCTTGCGTAGGACTTCCGCCAGCTTGCCGCGCACTTCGTTCTGGTCGTTGAAGCGCGATTTACGGTCCTCCATTTCCCGGCGAAGATTGGCGCGGGTATCGAACCAGAAGCGGGTAGCATCCTGCGTCTTGTCGCCTGACGAATTGAGGTAGTGAAGACGATCGGCGAGCCGACTCAGCGCATCGGTATAGGTTGACGCGGTCTGTCCGGGTTGGAGACAACCCAAGAGCACGCGGGCGCGGTCGAGGCCGCGAATGCCTGGCTTGGCGCCGGCGGCAGCGGGGGCGCTGCCCAAGAAGAGCGTGCGAGCAACGCGACGCGCGGCATTGAGAGAGCCGAACCGCGGCTCCTTATTTTCGAGTTCGGTGGTTTCGGCGCGGTCACCATCGATGTCTTTGTCGAGCACCGCATCCCAACCGGGCGCAAGATAGTAGGTCAGTTCGTTACGCGTGCTTCCTTCGTAGAGCGGTAGGCTGCCGGGCAAAATCATGAGGTCGGCATTGTTGTCCTTCCACAGCCGATAAATAACCTTGGCCATGAGCTTGAGGACGCCACGTGTGCGCTGGAAACCTTCCAGGGTCGTCCAGTCTTCGTAGAGACGATCAAATATCTCGGGATGGATGGGATAAGCCTGCACCAAGCGGTCGAAGTAACGGGACTCCTGGGTTTCACCGGGCAGCTTGGCTCCTTCCGCGACGTAGGTCTGGGCAAACGCGCGACAGACCTCTTCCCGTGCGGCGACATCGCTGACGGGCTCGAACAAACGACGACGCACGATTTCAAACGCCTCCTCGGTCGCGACGGGTTTCCAGAGCGCCTGCACGCGACCAAAAGTCTTCTCCATCGCCTTCAACGCGGCGACCCCGCGGTGACTTCCGGCCTCGACTTCGGACTCGGGCAGCGATGCGAGCAAGATTGCATTGGGGACAAATTTGGCCGCCTCCGTGAGGGCTTGGACAAAGGATAAGTTCGTGTCGTAACTGCCACCGCTGATTTGCTGGCTTTCCGGAAACTGGCGGACGTAGGCGACAAGTTCGTCGATCAGAATTACGCAGGGCGCAAAGCGCTCCAACAAGGTCTTGAGCACGTCCTTGCCGGGTGAGGTGCCGTTGGCGTCCGCCTCCTTGAGCAAAGCGAAACCCTCTTCTCCGCCGAGCTGCCAAGCGAGTTCACCCCAGAGGGTCTTTATCGTCTGCTTCCCCTGTTGCCAAGGTTGGCCCGGAGAGAGGTTGGTGCCATCGAGGACTGCGACGCGGGACTTTGGCACGTCCATGAGTCCCGCCTGATCCAAGAGCAGCGGAATGCCCACGAGGTCTTTGAGCGCGCACGTCCTCGTGGCGAGGTGGTAAACCGCCAACATGGTGTGCGTCTTGCCGCCGCCAAATGCGGTTTGAAGTTGAATCACCGGATCGCCGCCTTGGCCGTTGAGTCGCTTGGCCACGGAGGTCAGCAACAGACGCATCCCTTCAGTGATAAATGTGCGTTGGAAGAACGCCGTGGCATCCTGATACTCGCGAGTGGCCTTGCCAGTGCGCACCGCGGTGATGTCGGCCGCGAACTCAGATTGCTGGAAGGTGCCTTCGAGAACGTCGGGATGGGGATGTGCTACTTCGCGCCAAGACTTCATGGGATAAACGGGTGATAAAGTAATCGGGATCGGATTTAGTTGAAGAGTTCGCCCTGACCTTCGGGCACGGTTCTGGCGATGGACTCGATGCCCGTCCACGACGTGATGAGTTCGTTGTAGGCGCGAGCGTCTTCGGCCCAGCCCTGGCGCTCGCAGAGCGTATAAAGCCGATAAGCGAGCTGGCGCGTAGCTTCGCTCTTGGCCTTGACTGCGCCAAGGAGTTTACCGGCTCCGCCTTCGCCATCTTGTTTGAGCGCGCGAATGAGATGGTGAAGTGTCTCCCACACCGGCTGGCGTGTGTCGGCGCGTGGGTCCCAATCGGTCGGGTAGTCGGCCCACTTCCGCAGACTAACTTTTCCGCCACCGCTGACGACAACGCCGGCCTCGGCGAGGCCACCGACACTGATGGACTTGGATCGGGCCAGCACATCGGCCTCACCAAACACGCCCTCGGCCCAGCCGTGCTGCTCGAACCAGCGCAGGCACCATTGAGTCTCGGCGTCGAAATCGTCTTCGGCGAGGAAGCGGTTGATGAGCTGGAGCGCGGTGCGAACGGTCATTGGGTCGCCGTTGGCTTCCAGCACGGCGGAGTATTTGGAGAACACGGCCATGCCGGGGCCGATAATCGCCTGAGACAAATCCACCGGCGCGACCGGTGAGTATTCGCCGCCCGCACCTTTGGTCATTTCATCGAGAGCCTCGGGCAAGACGATGTTGAGTTCGCGGATGAACTCGCGTCGAGAAATGCTCGGCGCGTCGGCAGAGCGCTTGCGACAGACGAGAACGATGCTGGAGGCGAGTGCGTTGTTTCCCACACCGACCTGTCGGTTGTCGCCTTCAGTGCGCACCGGCCATGTTCCTGTGAGAGTGAAGCCTGAAGCCAATACTGCTGTCAGAAAGGTCTCCCATCCCGTCGATGCGGTCCCGTCGTTTCCAGTATCCGACTGCTTGAATGCGTAGTAGATAGTTACCGGTATCGCTGGATGTGCATTATTGGCCAAATTAGTCATCGCCTGTGTCATCCCTTCTAGAAAAAAGGATTCGGCGGCTTCCACTCCGCCATGTCGGTAGGGCGTTGCCACAAGCTCCTCTGCTTTCGGAACCGTGATGGTTCCCAGAAGTGCCGATGCTTGGTCCCGCAAGGCGCGCCGTAGCCAGATATAGTAAAAATCTGACAAGTCGGCGTAGCCTATATTATCGTAGTAGGGAGGATCAGTGCTAACAAAAAAAGGCCCAATGTCGGGAGATGCATCCGAGGCATTGTGCTGAAAACTACGCCCAGTGGCGTTCACTCGTGGCGCCAGCGAGGTAGCGATAACATCGGCGACCACGCTGGTGCATTTATCGAAGGCGCTGCTTGAATCGCCAAAGGCATTCCCTTCGGCGAAATCCCAGCTCATCGGCAGCGCCTGCTTCGCAAGCCCTGAACGCATGGCATTGTCCTTCGGCCGCCACGTCGAAAGTGAGCAACCGTAGTCCGCCAAACGATCAACGACGAATGCCAGATAAACACTGACTGCTTCGGCGTAGGCTTGAGCGCCGGCGCCGCCGGCTTCGAGGCCGCGTGCGTCAACTGAGAGACCGGCGGCGGTCGCATCTGCACGGACGCGCTCGCGTGCTTCGCTCACTAAATTGCTAAATGTTGTCAGAGCTACCAATTGGCGAGGCGTGAAAAGGTCGCCGTAGGTCGTGAGACCGTAGTTGAGTGTCCAGAAATTGCGCGGGTCTTCGGGCAGAGATAGTTCTGGTTTCCAAGTAGGATGGGCCTTTGCCGCGACGGTTTCCATGTCAGCGGTGGGCGCGATATAAACGCGTCCTCGTGTGCTTTCGACGACGACAACCATGAGCCGAGCACCCATGCGCTTGGCGATTCCCTCGGCCTTAATGTAAGTAGGCTCAATCGCGGCATCGGACAAGAGGCAGCGAAAATTTGCGCCACGTGAGAGCTTTGTGCCCGCCTTGGCCGCGGCAGGCGGTGTGCCCACCTCTACGGCAAATCGATACCGATCACCCTCGATCACTGGCTGCACGTAAGACTCTTTGCCAGCCTTACTCGACAGGACAAAGGTCGAGGCAAGCGGCACATCTATATGTGAAAATGCCGGGTTGGGGCTTTTGACGGTGCGCGCCCATAGCCAAGCGACGACGGTGAGCTTTTGGCCGACGAGGGGCTTGATGTCGGGCCGCTCGCGCGCCATCTCAGCGGTGACCTCAACCGGCGGGAAGAGGTGACCGATTCGTTTCTCGGCCTCGGCGCGCATCCATGCACCATAGTAGCGCACGTCCTCTGCCAATCCGCTCGCGCCCGGCCACTCGCGCCCGAGTTTCGTGAAGTCTTCCTGGCGTCCTTTGCTTTGTTCACTTGATCGAACAGGCGGCCGCCCGGCGAACTTGGGCGGAATCTCGATCATGGCCTTGTTGAGCAAAACAGCCACAGGGTTGAGATCCGAAGAACATGCATTAGTGCCGAGACGCTGGGCCTCCAAGGGCATGCCCCCGCTCCCGCCGAATGGATCGTAGTAGGTCGGTAGTTTCTCCGGATTGAAAAGCTCGCCGGCCTTCGGGTGGTCTTTGTTCAGTTCGCAGACCTCGCGCCACGAGCGGCGAATCTCGGCGCGAGCGCGTTCAAGCACGGCCTCGTTGTTCGTATTTTCCCAGAGCACCAAATCTTCAATAATCTTGAACAGCTCCTGACGTTTTTTGGCAGCCTCCAGCTTGTTAACACCATACCTGAAGCCATACCCCTGTTGAAACCCCGGGTCGTTAACGAGCTGTGCAAAAATGACGGCGCGAGCTGCGGCGGGTGGTCGTTGAGCCCACCATTTGTGGAGTGCTGTTGGGTATCCTCCCGGCGCCTTGCGCTTGCGCAGAGCCGCTTCCTCGTTGATCGCATCAAGGGGCAACGCGACTTCGATGAGCTTTCGAGGTGATTTGATCGGATGAGACATCACTGAGCGAATTGGTGGAGGAAATGCCGAATGGCCGTGGAGAAGGGTGCGGATGCGGTGTTAGCCAGTTCTCCTGCCGCGTAGCTTTGAAGCTGATTCGGCGCAAAAATTCGCAGCGAATCTAAAAATTTTATGTAAGGCTTAACTGCGTCTTCTCGTGATTTGCGCAGAAGTGCCGAATCAGCGAGTTGGAAAACCCGGATGGTCTCCGATGCACGTCGGGCATCCTGACCGGATAACCCGTCACGAGGTCTGACGGTTCCGTCGAATACAAATAACAAAAGGCCGTCGGGATCATCGACACACGGGTCGATGATTTCATCTGCGTTAAAAACCGCCTGCGCACCGGTGCCAGCAGGCCGGTTGCACTTATCTTTGTGTTTGCCGCACGAATTCTCGTCCTTGCATGACCAAAAAAGATTGGGCCAATGAAGTTGCAGATGAGTGTGTCCGGCCTGATCGCGAAAGTGCTCAATATGACCTTCGTCCCTGCCGGTTCCGGTGCGGCGCTCGCAGTAGGCGCAACGCTCGCCCTGGATCGTGAAAAGCGCAGCGCGAATCGTATTCTTCTCCGCTCCACGTAGGTCATCGTAGCGTGTTACGGCAGGTGCAGCCAAACACGCCGGCACGGGCACAGAATTGCGGTCTAGCTTATGCATGGCTAAACTGCCCCTCCTTGAATGTTGTTGGCGCGCTTAAAATCGTAGAGGCGTTTGAGCATCTCGACTTCGTTCAGCACCGGGTGCTCCGGTCCAAAATGGTTGACCAAGCGAAGCCACTGCTGGTTGGCCAACTCAGAGTGAAAGTCGCCAGCCTGCACCAGGGCGCGGTAATTGTGAAGCCAAGTGGCCTCTTCGACTTGAGGCACGGGATCAACCCCCATGATGTTCGCCAGCACATCGGCACTCTCAACACCACGGGTCTGATATTTCGGTTTTTCGACGATCCCTTCGCCCTCGCGCAGTCGGATCACGCGAATAGAGTTAACGAACACGGTCGACAGCACATGCGGGCTATGAGTCGTCAAAATCATCTGCATGGCAGGAAACGCTTTTCCGAGAAGCCCGACAATGAGCTGCTGCCAGCGCGGGTGGAGGTGCATGTCCACTTCGTCGATGAGAAGAATGCCGGGTGTGAGGCGGGCAGCATCCTCGCCAAGGTGCGGATTCAAACGCACGCACCGATGGGCCAAGTCGGCGGTGAGGGCGATCATGTTGCGAACTCCGTCACTCAGGTAGGGGAGTGGAAACCGCCCTCGTGTGGCGTGTTCAACGACCAACTGACCGCGACCAAAGGACAAGCCGGAGTGCTCGCCGTTGGAAAATTCCCAATCTATTTCCGACCATCCGGTCGGTGCGAGCACGGTCCGCACTGCTTCGCGCACCGCCGCGAGAAGACGCTCGGGCCGTTGTTCGCCATCCTGTCCCTTAAGGGCGGGATTCTTGAGTGCCTCCATCGAAGCACCATACCAAGCCGTGAAGGTCTTGAAGGACGAAGAAGATGAAAGGCAGTCGGCAAACGCGGACATGCGTCCTGGCGTCATGGACGCGATCGTTCGTTTTCCTTTGGTCAGCTTGTGTTCGCTCCAGAGGCGTCCCGTGCCATAGAACGCCGTAAGCGGTAACGAGGGGGGAGCCGTTGGAGCTGCACCTTGTGCGGACGGCTCCACGACACTGCGGACAGCTTTATAGAATTGGGTGGCGGCTCCCCGTGAGTTTCGCGCCCGTAGCCCAGCGCCCTTCAAAGAAACGCCCCAACGAATCGGCGAGTTGTTGAAAACACCCTCCGCAATAAATCGCGCGGGCAACCGCGGCTGAATTTTGCCGGACTCGTCGCTAGAGCGGTGAATGTCTTCGCGATCGAAACCATGCGAGTGACGATCGTAGGCGATTGCAGAAACATACACGTCCAAGGCTCGGGCAATAGCGTCTAGAAGAGCCGTTTTGCCTTGCGCGTTTTCAGCGACGAACACGGTCGTTTTCGGATCGAGGTCCAGCGCACATTTCGCGAAGCAGCGGAAATTGAGCAGCTCAATCCGGTCCAGCCTGAAAGAGATGTCAACGGGAGCGGTCATGGTTCAGCGCGCGAAAGCAATTCGCGGAGATCGTAATTGCTAGAAGACACGCCCCAGTCCGGCTCCTTGGTGAAAGGGTTTTTGATGAAATGGGGGCCGCTGACTTGGCCGCCCTCTTCAACCAGCACAATCGCGAGGAGAAATTTGTCCGCCTGGTTGAGGGCGTAGAGGATTTCGTTACGCGTGATGGTGACTGTGGTCGCACCCTTGACCCGCCCCTTCACCTCGATGTGGCGGGGCTCGGGCTGCCGTCCGTCAATCTCGGGTGGATAAGAAGTAAGATCCCAGCCGCATTTCTGTGCGGAGACATCGACGACTTTGCATCCCCGCGATTCTTCGATGCGGCGGACGGCCTCCATCGCCAAACGCTCGATGCGGGCGCGGGCCGCGGCATCGGCGGCGAAAAGCGCGGTGGCGGGATCGGCCGGTGGTTCGCCGCGCAGCCGGTTGAGCAAACCAATCGGAATCACCAAAGCGCCGCCCAGCGCAACGGGCGTGCCGTTGACGACGTGGCGCATGGCTTGAAGTTCCTTCCGGCGATTTTCCAAGCGACCTTCAAGATCGGAGACGGTGCGGCGAGCGTTCTCTAAATTGAGGCGCACGTCTTTACCGGCTTCCTGGTCCTCTTTGAGCTTGAGCCAGCGGTCTGACCAAAACGCGATTTCCCGGGTGAGGCGTTCGTGGACGGCGGCGAGCGTTTTGTCGACATGGGTGATGCGCCGGCTGGCGACTTCCTCATAGTGCAGGGGCACGAGGTTGCCGGCCGCGAGGCCGAGGGCGCGGGCCTCCTGGTTGGCGGAAATCCACGGGGCGTTCATCGTGTCGTTGAGAAGCAGCCGATCAGATGCGGCCAGTGGTTCAAGGTCGAGATGCGGAGCCCAGCCCGCGAATACGGCGGAGCCGTCGGGCGCGACGCGCACGAATTGGAGTCGCTTGGAAAGCACCTGGCCGTCACCCGACGTGATCTCGTGCGTGAGCAAGAAAAGTAGGTGCGGATCGGTGCCTTCGTCGGACGGATCGACCAAGATCGCGCCTTGCCGAAGGAGATTGGAGTGTTGTTCCAAGATGAGGTCGCTGGTCGAGAGCAACAACGGGTGACCGGGATGGAGTAACTGCGCGAAGGCGACCCCGGGGCGGTCGAGCGGTCGCACGGCCTCCTTAGTGAAGCACACGCGTTCGTAGCGTTTTAGCACTGGAGCGAAATCACGACGATTGCGCCCGGTGATGAACCTGTCGCGTTCGCGGATAGTGGCGGGAACGTGCGTGACCTCGAAACGACCGGCCTCGCGGGCGTGAATGGACCCGCCAAGCGCGGCGAAGGCCTTCATGAAAAAGGAGCGAACGAAGAACGGTTGGAGCCGGCGGGCCTCGGCCTTTTCCATCTCTTCTTTTACCGCGAAGAGACGGTCACCGCTCATGGTTTCTTGCGCGAGCGCGTTGCGATCGAGCAACGAGCGGAGGTGCGATTGGTCGAGCGCGTTGTCGATTTTTTGCAGCAGACGGGCGCGAACCTCGGGCTGGTCGCCGTAGCGGATGGCGTCCATCAACAAATCCTTCAGGCTCCGCTCCTCGAAGACCTCGCCGAGAATGTCGAAGACGCGGCCTTTAAGTGCGTCGGCCTCGGTCGCGAGTTTTTCGAGTAGGCGGTGATACACGTCTCCCTCGCGGGTTTCCTTGGCGACGAGGTTCCACAAATGGCAAACCTCCTGCTGTCCAATGCGGTGGATGCGGCCGAACCGCTGTTCCAGCCGGTTGGGATTCCACGGCAGGTCGTAGTTCACCATCAGGTTGGCGTTTTGGAGATTCACGCCTTCGCCGGCGGCATCGGTTGCGATGAGCACGCGCACCGTGGGTTCCGACCGGAAGAGACTTTGCACCTTGCGACGTTCGTCGCGGTGGGTGCCACCGTGGATGGTCACGATGGCCTCGGACGAGCCGAGCACGCCGGCAATCTTGGACTGGAGATAATTTAGCGTGTCGCGGTGCTCGGAGAAAATAATGAGCTTCCGCAAGCGGTGGCCGGTGCCGTCCTGCATCCGCTCGTCGTGCTGGAGAATCTTGGAAAGCTCGTCCCACTTCCGGTCTTGCCCGGAAGCAACGACGGCGGCGGCTTGGATTTCGAGTCCCTTCAGGATAAGGATTTCCTGCTCGAGTTCGGCGATGGTGCGGGCCGCAGTGGCTTGATCGACCAATGCCTCCTCCATATTTTCCTGCTCGTCGGCGGTCTGGTCGTCGTCGTCTTCCGGCGGGATAAGCGTGTCGGGTTGATCGGAGAGCGATTGCTGACCGCGTGCCCCTAATTTTTCCTCACGCAGCCGGCGTTCGAGGCGTTCACGGCGGCGTTTCAGCGACTGGAAAATCGCTTCAGGTGACGAAGCAAGCCGGCGCTGGAGTGCGGTGAGCGCGAAGCCAACAGAGCCTTTGCGCGAACCAGAGAGCTGGTCGGCTTTGCCCATTTCAGTCTGCACGTAATGGGTGACAGAATGATAGAGGGCTGCCTCGATGTGGGAGAGCTTATAGTTGACCGTGTAGGCGCGGCGCTCGGGGAAAAGCGGCGTCCCATCGAACTTGCGCAATTCTTCTTTGACCATGCGGCGCATCAGGTCGGACGCATCGACCTTGTGGGCGCCGTCGCGGTCGCGCACACGGCCGTAAAAACGGTCGGAGTCGAGGAGCGAAAGGAAGAGCTGAAAGTCCTCGTCCTTGCCGTTGTGCGGCGTGGCCGTCATCAGGAGCAGGTGGCGAGTGTGTTTGCCCAACTCCTCGGCCAGGCGGAAACGGCCGGTCTTTTCGAGCTTCGCGCCGAAGTAGTGAGCGGAAAGTTTATGAGCTTCGTCGAAGACTACGAGATCCCACTCTGCGGCGCACAGTTTGGCCTGTAGCTCCTCGTTCCTCGCCATCTGATCGAGACGCACGACGAGTTGCGCGTGATCCTCGAAGGCGTTGCCGCTCGGGGACGCCGTTTCCAACTCCGGAGAGAATACGCGAAACTCCAGGCCGAATTTTTCAAAAAGTTCGTCGCGCCACTGCTCAACGAGACTACCGGGCGAAACGATGAGGATGCGCCTGGCGTCGGCGCGCATGATGAGTTCGCGGATGTAAAGCCCGGCCATGATCGTCTTGCCGGCACCGGGATCGTCGGCGAGGACGAAACGGAGGGGCTGACGGGGCAGCATCGACTCGTAGACTGCCGTGATCTGGTGTGGGAGCGGGTCCACATTGGACGTGTGAACCGCCATCATCGGGTCGAAAAGAAACGCGAGGTCGATGCGCTTGGCCTCGGCGGTGAGTTTGAACGCTTCGCCGTCGCCATCGAACGACCACGGACGTTCCACGGTCGCGACCGAAAGCGTGCCGATGTCAGACGGCGTAACCAACCGCTCGCGGATGGTGCCTCCGGGCAACTTGTAGATTACCTGCACCGCGTCGTTACCGATGGGCACGGCGGCAATCACGGAGACGATCACACTCGGCTCTAAACCGACGAGACTGAGCCCATTCTTGAGGTCGGAGAGTTGCATGGTCAGACGGCGGCCCCTTTCTCAATTTGCGCGGCAACTTCAGCCGGGGTGCAGACAGCAACCGCATGCGGTCCGACAACGATGCCGTCCGCAAACGAACCGACAAACGGAACGACGATGACGACGCGGTTGCAGTGCAGCAGCTCACACAGTAGGCGGGCGATGCCGACCGTCTTATCAAAATCGCGGCTGACGTTGAATTTGCATTCTATCGCTATCTGCTGCGATCCGCGCTCGATCAAGAAATCAGCGGATGCGATACCTTCACACACATCGCGACGGTAGGTGATTCCGGCTTTGTCCAGTTCACGCGCGACGGCGTCCTTGAAAGTGATAGCTTGGGTGCGGGCTTCTAGCCAACGTTCGACTCGCTCGCGCTCCTCCACGGCGTTCCGCGGATCGTCTGCTAACGGCTCTTCGCCAGGCGGTGCTTTAAGTCCGGTAAACGCACGCAACAGCATCTGCTGATCTTCCGGACTCGCGCAGAGGCGCTTCATAAGCCGGGTGAGAGTTACCTGCTTGGGTTTGGAGTGCCCGGTGATAATTCTACTAACAGAAGTTGCACTCAGACCAATATCTTCGGCCAACTTAGAGCCTGTAAGTTTTCGGCGTCCCATCAAAATGCGGATAGTTTCACCAAGGGGGTTCACAAGTGCAGTTGTTTAAGTCCGCTTAAAGGACATGGCGAGGATTAAGTAAGGAAGTTCTGCCGGTTTTGGGGATGATCCTACTCAACTTGCGGGATGCGCGTGTGCCCACCGCGCCGCTGCGATGCATCCCAGACTAAGGCCCCCCAGCGCGGCGCTACGAAAAGAATCAAATCGAGTGTGGAGGAGATAGTCCTCGATGGTGCTGCCCATCGTGTGATCGACCAGATCGGCACCAACGATGGTGACCAGCATGCCGGGATGGGAAATCAGACTGGCTGATTAGTCATTTCATCTGGTGCGAAGCCATCAGTCGTTCCCGGTGGGACCCGCTGTAGTCGCCAGTTGGGCATCAACCGATGGCCCGCAGCGACCGTTTCGCGCGTATAGCCGGACGAATAGCGGGCGCAGCCGATACGCGGGGCGAGTTTGTCGTTAGACTGAAACGAATCCCCGCGCCGGGCGACGCGGGCATCGCCCAACGTTTGCCCGACTTTCCGGCCATCGGACACGCGGACTGTTCCGTGCCCAACCCCCTTACCCTGTTTCCGTCAGCTAAT
>CAZENI010000159.1:0-15240 GCA_964513055.1 uncultured Opitutus sp. | reverse complement strand
CAGCTACTACGGCCGCACCTACGCCGAGGGCAAAAAGATCGGCTGGCGCGACGGCTTCCGCGCGCTGTGGGCGATTTTCAAATACAACTTCCTCCGCTGAGGCCGAAGCGGATGTGCTCGCTGCCCGGTGCCGACGGCGGGAAGGTGGAGCGGCTTGACTACAAGCCGCTGGATCGAAAACGCCCCGAACGCTCTCCTGCCGGCCTGAGTTCCTGAAGGGGCTTGGGGTCAAGCCGCACCACCCCGAACCGCACCCCGCCGGATGAATGCCGCCCTCGGACCATCCTGGCCGCGCCGCCTCGTCGCCTTCATCCTGCTCGTCTCGCTGGCCCTGCGCCTCGCCCTCGTGCTGCAGGGCGGACAGTATTACTTCGGCGACGAGCAGCGCTACGACCGCGGCGTCCAACTCTACCTCGCGTTGCTGGCCGGGGATTTCACGCAGGCGAAACTACTCGCGATGCTCCCGGAGCACATGCTGTTCACGTGGACCGCCGCCCTGCTTGCCGCCGGCCAGCACGCGCTCGCGCAGTTCACCCCGCACGGCGACTGGTCCAACCCCGTGCACGCGACCTTCACGATCTGGCTCGGCGCCGCGCTGCTCTCGCTCTGCTCGACCGTCAACCTGTTCCTCACCCACCGGCTCGCGCGCACGCTCGGCGCCAGCGCGGAGGAGGCCGCCTGGGCCCTCCTGCTGCTGGCCACGGCCAACGGCGCGTTCTACTACGCGCGCCACCTGCTGCCGTATGACTGCGCCCTGACCGCCGCGTTGCTAGCCCTCGTCGTCGGGCTCGGCGGCGCGTCGCCGCGCCGCGCCTTCGCCTGCGGCCTCCTCGCCGCCGTCGCTTACGGGCTTTACAACGGCTACTGGTATCTCGTGCCGACCGTGTGGCTCACGCACGCACTCGCCGTCCGCGGCGCGCCGCACGCCGCGCGCCGCTCGCTGCTGTGCGCCGCCGGCGCCGTCACCGGCCTCGCGCTGCCCGTCGTCTACGGCACCCTCGCGGGCGGCTCCTACTACTGGGAGATCCTCCGCGGGTTCGGGGCCTCGGCCACGCAGGGCGATTTCCGCGAGGGCTGGTCGCTGCCGTGGGAATATTTCTGGCACGCCGAGGGCCTCGCGGGCGCCCTCGTGCTCACGGCCATCGTGGCCGCACTCGCGGTCGCCCGGCGCTCGGGCGCCCCGCTCGACCGCCGCGTGCGACTCATGCTGATCGCGCTCGCGACCGCCTACGGCCTGCTTGTGCTCTGCTCGGTCGGGCTGCGCGCATTCGTCGTGTATGCGCGCACCGTGAAGCCCTTCCTGCCGCTGCTGTGCCTCCTCGGCGGCTGGGCCCTGGCCCGCCTGCTCACCAGCCGTCCGCGCGCCCGCTGGGCGGTGGCGGCGTTCTTCGTGATCGCGGGCGCCCTCCACTTCTGGCCGCATTTCGGCCGGCTGTTTCCACGGGAGGTCGAGGTCTCCGTCCTGCGCCACTGGGGCAACCCCAAGCACTCCCTCGCCCTCGCCGGCGCGATCTACACGCCGCTCGCGCTCCCCGTCTCGCGCCCCGACCTCGTGCTCGTCAACGCCCAGGGTCTCTACCCCGCGTATCGCTATCTCGGTTACCCGCCGGGTCGCACCCTCCTGCGCGTCGAGCACCCGGCGTCGTTTCTCCCCTTTCAATACGAGGGCCACAGCCCCCGCGAGCGCGCCTTCCTGCGGCGTCACGACCTCTCCATCCGCCTGATCGCGCTCGATCGTCCGGCCGAGGTGCCCGACGATCTGCCGGAGCACCTGCGCGCCCGGCCTCTCCCTCCGCCCGCCCCGGCGGAAAAGCCATGACCGCCACCCCGCCGTGATCGCGACCCTCGCCTCCGTCCTCCACGCGGTCCTCTTCCTCGCGCTGCTCGGCACCGGACTCCTCGCGCCCGGCTGGCTCCTCGGTCGCGCTATCGGCGCCGGCGGCGGTTTCGCGGGGGCACTGCTCGGTTCCAGCGCGCTGCTGATGAACCTCATCCTGCTGCTCGACGCCCTCGGCGTCCGGCTCACCGCGCCTCACTTCGGGCTCGCCTTGGCGCTGCTCTGCGGCGGGTTGCTCGTGGTGTCGCGCCTCCGCTTCGGCCGGGCCGCGCCGGCCAACTCCAGCCGCCCCCTTGCGCCCGCTGGCCCGGCGGCGCGCGCCGACTGGGGTTTGCTCGCCCCCGTCGGCGTCGCCCTGGCCCTCGTGCTCGTCCGCGTCACGCTCGATCCGCTGGCGGGCTTCGACACCTATTTCCGCTGGGACCACCTCGCGCGGCAGCTCGTCGCGCAAGGCACGCTCGGCTTCTACCCCGCCGTCACGCCCGCCGACTTCCGGCTCTACGGCTGGGGCGACGGCATCGCGCCGCTCGTCGCCACGCTGCACGCGTGGGCGTATTGGAGTTTTGGACGCGCCACCGACGCCGCGGTCGCGCCCGTCGTGGCCGTCCAGCTCGTCGCCGTGTTCGTCGTCGTGTGGCAGCTCGCCGCCCGGCGCGGCGGACCGGCGGCGGGCGCAGCGGCCGTCGCCGTGTTCGCCACCAGCAGCGTCGCGCTCTGGGGCACGTCCATGGGCCAGGAGACCGGCCTGACCGCGCTCTCGCTCGCCGCCCTGTTCCTCTTCCTCGAACGCCACCGCGCCGATCCCGCCGGCCGCTGGCTCGTGTGGGCCGGCGTCGCCGCCGGCACCGGCGCCCTCGCGCGGGAATACGGCCTCGCCTTCGTCGGCGTCGGCGCGTTCGCCCTCGCCTGGCAACGCACGCCGCCGCGCGGCTGGCTCGCGTTCCTCCTCGCCGCCGGCCTCACCGCCGCGCCGTGGTATCTGCGCAACTGGGCCGTCACCGGCAACCCGCTCTGGTCGCACGGCCTCCTCGGCCTCTTCCCGGGGCAACCGCTCCTGCTCGAGCACCTGCGCATCGTCCGCGAACTCGGCGGCATCGGCGCGGCGCCCGGCCTGCTGGTCACGCTGCTCCTCACCCTCGCCGGCCTGCCGCTGTTGCTGGGCGTCGCAGGCGCGGCGAAACGCGGTCGCGACGGCGTGCCCGTGCTCCTCGCGCTCGGTCTCGTCGTCGCCCTTTGGCTCTGGTCCGTCGGCCAGACCTCGGGCGGCTACGCCTACGCGCTGCGCGTGCTCACACCGGCGCTGGCCCTCGGCGCCGCGACCTCCGCACCGCTGGTCGCGGCGTGGATCGCCGGCCGCCACGGCTGGCTGCCCCGGCTCGCCCTCGCCCTGCTCGCCCTCGACGCAGGCGTGCGCTCCCTCCATCTGCCGATCGCGCCGCACGTCGCGTGGTGGCGCACGGGCCTCGGCGGCTGGCGCGCGCACGCCGAGTTGCGCGCCCGCTGGCGCGAAAGCCCAAGCTGGGAGATCCTCGCGCAGGCCGCCGCCGGCCGCGACATCCTCGTGCTGGATCCGTCCTCGCTGCGGCGCTTCTCGGAGGCGGGCGCGCGCCCCGTCTCGCTCTTCAGTCCGGCCTGCGCGTTCCTGTTCGCCCCCGACGCCCGGTTCGAAACCGCCCTCGCTCGGCTGCGGGCGACGGGCGCGAAGTTCCTCTTCCTGCCGCGCCACGACGCCTTTTTCGATCGGCAGTTGAGTCGCCATCCGTTTTTCCAGACGCTGCTGGCGCGGCCCCCGACGGTCGCCCTGCCGCCGCACCTCGTCTACGATCTCGATCTCCTCGACGTCACCAAAAACTGATGACCGCCCCGCCCTCCCGCCTGCCCCTCGCGCTCGCCGCCGCCGCCGCGCTCGCCGGCCTCGCGTTCGCCGCGTTCACCGGGCACGTCTGGGAGGACTACTTCATCACGTTCCGCTCCAGCCTCAACCTCGCGACCGGCCACGGCCTCGTCTACGAGCACGGCCAGCGCATCCACAGTTTCACCTCGCCGCTCGGCACGCTGCTGCCCGCGCTCTTCGCCCTCGGCGGCGGCGACGACGTCATCCCGCGCGCCCTGTGGTGCTACCGGCTCGCCTGCCTCGCCGCGCTCGGCGGCGGACTGTGGCTCGTCCTGCGCACGCTGCACCGCGACGGCGTCGCCCCGCTCGCGCTCGGCGCCGCCGGCCTCGCGTGGGCCCTCGATCCGAAGGTGCTCGATTTCACCGTCAACGGCATGGAGCTCGGCCTCCTCATCCTCTTCATCGCCGTCACGTGGCACGCGCTGGTCGACGGCGCGCGCCTCCTGCCCTGCGCGCTCGGCTTCGCCGGCCTGCAATGGACGCGCCCCGATGGCTGCGTGTTCTTCGGCGTGCTCGCCCTCGCGTGGATCGTGTTCGGCCGCTCCGGCGCCGCCAGCGCGTCGTCGACCTGGCGCACCCGCGTGGCCGCGGTGCTGCGCGGCCTGGCGCTCGGCGCCCTCGCGTATCTGCCCTGGGTGATCTTCGCGTGGGCCTACTACGGCTCGCCGATTCCACACACCATCATCGCCAAGGTCGCGCGCTACACGCCGGGCGAACTGGCCGCGGCGCTCGCGACGTATCCGTGGCGCCTGCTCTTCGGCCACGTCATGCTGCACGGCGTCTACCTGCCGTCGTATTTCGATTTCGGCGGCTGGCCCGCCGCGCTCGTCTGGCCCGCGCGCGCCCTCACGCTCGGCGCCGCCCTCGCGTGGGCCTGGCCCCGCGTGCGGCCCGGCGGCCGCGTCGCGTCGGCGGCGTTCTTCCTCGGCGGCTTCTACGTCGAATACATTCCCGGTTCCCCGTGGTATTACCCGGGCTGGCAATCGCTCGGCTGGATCGCGTGGGCGTATCTGCTGCACGCCGTCTGGGAAACCGGCGCGGAGCCCGCGCGCGCGTGGGCGCGCTCCCTCGTGCGCGTCACCGCCGGTCTGCTCGTCGCGCTGCAACTCGGCCTGCTCGCCGCCACCGCGTGGCAGATGCGCGCGCAGCAGGCGATCATCGAGGACGGCCACCGCCGCCAGATCGGCCTCTGGCTGCGCGAGCAGTCCGCCGGCCGCCGCGCCTCCGTCTACCTCGAGCCGCTCGGCTACATCGGCTATTTTTCGGGGCTCAAGATGTTCGACTACCCCGGCCTCTCGTCGCCCGAGGTCGTCGCCGCCCGCCGCGCCGGCCGCCCCATCGTGCGCTCGCTCCAGCCCGACTGGCTGATCTTCCGCCCCGCCGAGGCCGACGCCGTCAACGCCGCCTGGCCCGGCCTCCTGACCAACGACTATCGCTTCGCGCGCGCGTTCGACGCCCGCGCCGCGATCGACGCCTGCCGCGTGCTCCCCGGCCGCGGCTACCTCGACTACGACGCGGTGTTTCTGGTGTTCGCGAAAAAATCTCCGCCGCTCCCGCCGGCGCGCCCGTGAAGCCCGCCGCGTCGCCCCCGCCGGCTGCGCCGGACTCCGCCCGCGGCCCGCTCCTGCTCGGCAGTGTCGCCGCGCTCGCCTGCCTCGCATTCGCCGCCTTCACGCGTCACGCGTGGGAGGACTACTACATCACGTTCCGCGCGAGCCTGAACCTCGCCACCGGCCACGGCCTCGTCTTCCAGCCCGGCGAACGCGTGCACACGTTCACCTCGCCGCTCGGCACGCTGCTCCCCGCGCTCTTCGCACTCGGCGGCGGCGAGGACGTCGCCACGCGCGCCCTCTGGCTCTTCCGCCTCGTCAGCGCCGGCGCGCTCGGCGGCGCGCTCTTCCTCGTCGCGCGCCTCCTGCGGCACCGCGCGTTCGCCCCCCTCGCGATCGGCGCCGCCGGCGCGGCCTGGGCGCTCGATGCCAAGACGATCGATTTCTCGATCAACGGCATGGAGTCCGCCCTCCTCGTCTTCTTCATCGTCCTCGCGTGGCGCGCCCTGAGCGACGGCGCGCGCGTGCTGCCCTGCGCGCTCGCGCTGGCCGGCCTGCAATGGACGCGCCCCGACGGCTGCGTCTTCTTCGGCGTGCTCGGGCTGGCGTGGGGGTGGCTCGGCGCCGCCGCGGAACCCGACGCGCGGAAACGCCTCGGCCGCCTCGTCCGCGCCGTCACGCTCGGCCTCGCGCTCTACCTGCCGTGGATCGCTTTCGCGTGGTGGTATTACGGCACGCCGGTGCCGCACACCATCCAGGCCAAGGTCTCGCACCACGGCGCCGGCGAACTGCTCGCCGCCCTCGCGCTCTACCCGTGGCGGCTGCTGTTCGGCGACGTCGCGCTCCACGATGTCTTCATGCCGGCGTATTTCTTCTTCGGCGGCTGGCCGTCCGCGCTCCGCTGGCTCGCGCGCCTCCTCGCCCTCGGCGGCGCCCTCGCCTGGCTCTGGCCGCAGGTGCGCACGCCCGGCCGCCTCGCGTCGCTCGCCTTCTGCCTCGGCGGCTTCTACGTCGAATACATCCCGCGCTCGCCCTGGTATTACCCCGGCTGGGAGGCGCTCGGCTTCATCGCGTGGGCCGGCCTGCTCGATGCCGCCCTCCGCCGCGGCGGCTCCGCCTCCGTCGGCGCCGCCGCCGCGCGCATCGTATCCGCAATCTGGGTGCTCGCGCAGGCCGCGCTGCTCGCCGCCGTGGCGTGGCAGATGCGCACGCAGCAGGCCATCATCGAGGACGGCCACCGCGCCGTCCTCGGCCGGTGGCTGCGGGCCACCGCCGCGCCGGGCGACCGCGTCTATCTGGAACCGCTCGGCTACGTCGGCTATTTCTCCGGCCTGAAGATGCTCGACTGGCCCGGCCTCGCCTCGCCCGAGGTGGTCGCCGCCCGGCGCGCCGGCCATCTGCCCCACGCCGGCATCATCGCCGCCCTGCGGCCGGAGTGGCTCGTGCTGCGGCCGGATCAGGTCGACGCCATCCGCGTCGCCGCACCGCGCCTGCTCACGGAGGATTACCGTCTCGCCCGGACCTTCGACGCGCGCCCGGCGCTCGACGCCGTCGCCACCCTGCCCGGCCGCGGCTACCTGCGCTTCGACGCCGTGTATCAGGTTTTTCAACGCACCGGTCCGCGCCCGCCATGAGTCCCGCCGACGCCCTGCTCGGCACCGCCGGGCTCGCCGCGCTGCTCGCGCCCGGCTGGCTGCTGGCCCGCGCCGCCCGCACGCCCGCGCCGCTCGTCGCCGGCTTCCTCGGCAGCGCGGTGCTGCTCGTCGCCCTCGTGCTCGCGTGCGACGCCCTCGGCCAGCCGCTGCGTTTCACGCGGATCGCCCCCGCGTGGACCCTCCTGACGCTCGCCGCCGTGTGGCTCCACCGGCGGCTCCGCACGCGCGACCTCCCTGCCACCGCTCCTGCCGCCCCGCCCGCGCGCGCCTGGCGCGAACACGCGCCGCTCCTCCTCCCGCTGCTGCCGGCGCTCGCCGTCGTGATCTATCGCGCCACCGCGCAGCCGCTCTTCGGCGTCGATACCATCTTCCGCTGGAACTACCTCGCCGAACAGATGCTCGCCCGCGGCACCCTCGGCTTCTATCCGCCGGTGAGCGCGGCGGACTTCGAGATCTACGCGTGGCCCGACGGCATCGCGCCGCTGGTCTCGTCGCTCTATTTCTGGCTCTACGCGCTGGCGGGCGCGGCGCGCCCCGGCCTCACCGCGCCGCTCGTGATCTTTCAATTCGTCGCGCTCGTGCTCGCGACGCACGCGCTCGCCCGCCGGCTGTTCTCCGATCGCGCCGCGGCCTTCGCCGTCGCGCTGCTCGCCGCCTCGCCCGTCATCGCCTGGGCGACCGCGATGGGCCAGGAAACCGGGCTCACCGCCCTCGCGTTCGTCGCGCTGCTGCTCTACCTGCCGCGCTCCCGTGCCGAAGAAACCACCGGCGCCTTCCTCGCCGCCGGCCTTGCCGCCGGTCTCGGCGCCCTCGCCCGCGAATACGGCCTCGCCCTCCCGCTCCTCGGCCTCGCGCTCTGCGTCGCCCGCCGCCTCACGCTCCGCGGCACGTTCGCCTTCGCCGCCGTCGCGGCCCTGGCCGCGCTGCCGTGGTATGCACGCAACTGGGCCGTCACCGGCAACCCCCTCTACAACCTCGCCGTCGGCGGCCTGTTTCCGACCAACCCCGTGCACGCCTGGGTCAACGAGAGTTTCCGCGCCGAGTTCGGCTGGGCGCACCTGCCGCCCGAAGCCCCGCGCCTCCTGCTCACCAACTGCCTCGCCGGCCTCCTCGGCGCGCTCGCGGGCGGCGCGTGGTTCTTCCGCTCGTCCCGCGCCCTCCTGCTCGCGCTCGCCGTCGTCGTCGCGCTCTGGGCCGCGTCGGTCGCGTATACCGCCGCCGGCTTCATCGCGACCCTGCGCGTGCTCGCCCCCGCGCTTGCGCTCGCCGCCGTCCTCGGCGGCGCGGCCCTCGCCCGCTGCGTGCCCGCGCGGCGCGGCCAGGACGTCGCCGTCCTCGGCCTCACCCTCTTCGCCGGCGACGCCGCGCTGCGCGCGCTCACGCTCCCCGCCAACGTCTACCGCGTGCCGCCGCACGCGTGGCTCACGCTCGGCGGCGCGATCCACGAATTCCACGAACGCCCGGCGTATCGCCAGATCGCCCAGCTCGCCGGCACTGAACGCCTGCTCGTCCTCGGCCCCAACGCCCTGCTCACGCGCCAGGGCTCGCGCACCGTGCCGCTCTGGAGCCCCGAGGTCCGCTTCGTCTTCGACGCCGCGCTGTCCCCTCTCGAGATCGCGCGCCGGCTGCGCGCCGCCCGCATCGGCTACGTGCTCCTGAACCGCGGCCCGGCCAACGAACGCATCCTCGCGCACAGCGCGTTCTTTCGCGACCCCGCCGGCACGCTGCCGCACCTGTGGTCCGACGCCGACCTGATCCTGCTCCGCGTCGCCCCGGAAAAAAAATAGCTGCGCGCCGCGCCGCCCGCTGCCCTAGTGGCCGCCGCGCCGCGCCCGGCCCCGACTTTTCATGCTGCTGGAATTGCCCGTCTCCCTCGCCGTGATCCTCGGCACCGTGCCGGGACTGGCGTGGCCACTCGCGCGGCGGCTCGCCCTCGATCCGGCGGAGAAGCTCGTGGCCGCCGCCGCTCTGTCCCTGCTCGCCACCTTTCTCGTGGCCTGGACGCTCTACGTCACCGACGGGCCCATCGCCGGTCTGTGGGCGCTGCCGCTGCTGGGCCTGGCCGGACTCGCGAGCGGCTGGCGCGCGTGGCTCGAACTCCTCCGCGCGCCCGACGTCCGCGCCCTCGTGCTTGGACAACTGATCGTGACGGCATGGTGCCTCGCCTGGCTCGCGCTCGTCTCGACCTACTCCGGCGGCGGCTGGGCGGCCGACTGGTTCGAACACTGGGAGCGCACTCGCTTCTTCCTCGAACGCGGCGCGCGCGACACGATCTTCATCGGCCACGCCACGCTCACCGCCCGCCCGCCGCTCGCCAATCTTCTCGTCGGCGCCTTCGTCGCCCTGACGCGGCTCGACTTCGCCGTTTACCAGCTCGTCAGCACCGTGCTCGCGAGCCTCGTGTTTCTCCCGGCCGCCCTCTTCGCGCGGCGCTTCGGCAGCCCGCGCGCGATCGCGCTCTTCACCGTGGTCGCGCTGCTGAACCCGCTGTTCGTGCAGAACGCGACCTTCGCCTGGACCAAGCTCCCCGCCGCCTTCTTCGCCCTCGCCGGCGTCTATTTTTTCCTGCGCGCCCTCCGCGCCCCGTCGCCCCGCTCGGACGCGATCCTCTGCGCCGCCTTCCTCGCCGCCGGCATCCTCGCGCACTACTCCACCGGCCCCTACGTCCTCGTGCTCGCCGCCGGCTGGGCCGTCGCCTCGTGGCGGCGCCGCGCGGAGCCCGCCTGGTGGCGCGCCACCCTCGCCGCGGGCCTCACCGGCGGCGCCGTCCTCGCCGCGTGGTTCGCCTGGTCGCTCGGCACCTACGGCTCCCGCGGCACGCTCCTCTCCAACACCACCGTGCTCGCCGCCGATTCGACCGCTGCCGGCCAGCTCGGCCGCATCGCGCTGAACCTCCGCGACACGCTCGTGCCGCATGTCCTGCGCAGCTTCGACACCTCGCTGATCGCGCAGCAAGGCGCGTGGGGCACCGCCCGCGACGTGTGGTTCCAGCTTTATCAGGTGAACCTCCTCTTCGCCTTCGGCAGCGTCGCGTGGCTCGCCCTGCTGCTCATCCTCAGCCGCCGCTGGCGCGAGTCGCCGCCGCTCGTGCGCCGCGGCTGGGCGGCCGCCGTCCTCGCGACGATCGTCCTCGGCGTGGCCGTCCACGGCGCGCGCGACGAGTGGGGCCTCACGCACATTTGCCTGCAGCCCCTCGTGCTCCTCGGCCTCGCCGCGGTCGCCGCCGCCTGGCCCACGCTGTCCCGCGCCACGCGGGCCCTGCTCGTCCTCGGCGCCATCGTCGATCTCACGTTCGGCCTCGCGCTGCATTTCGCCGTGCAGCACCTGACCTACGAACGCTGGGTCGGGCCCGAGGCGTTTGCCGCCTGGCAGGCCAACGCCAGCGCCGGCGCCGTCATGAACATGGCCGCGAAGCTCCAGCACCAGTTGCGCTTCTTCGGTGAGCGCCTGGGCGCGCCCGACGCCCTCGTGGTCGCGCTGCTCCTCGCCCTGCTCGTGATCGCCCTCCGCCGCGCGCGCGCGCCGCACTCCGCCGCCGTCTCCGCCGCGCCCGCGCCATGACGCCCGACCTGCTCGTCTGCCTCGTGCTGTTCGCCGGCCTCGCCTTCGGTCCCGGCTGGCCAATCGCGGCCCGGCTGCCGCTCGCGCCCGTCGAGCGCGTGCTGGCGTCGGTCGTTCTCTCGTTCCTGCTGCTCTGGCTCTTCGCCTGGCTGGTCTACGTCGGCGGCTTTGGCCCCCGCGCGTTTCTCCTGCTGCCGCCGGCCGCCGGCCTCGGCCTCTGGCTCGGTCGCCGCGAACTCGCCGATCTCGTCGCCGCCCGCGGCGTCCGCGCGCTCACCGCTGCCCAGCTCCTGGTCACCGCGTGGAGCGTCGGCTGGCTCGCGCTCATCGTCAGCTACTCGGGCGGCGACTGGACCGGCGACTGGTTCAGCCAGTGGGAGCGCACGCGGTTCTTCCTCGAACGCTGGCCCCGCGACTTCCTCTTCTTCGGCATCGACCCGCTGCCCTCGCGCCCGCCCCTCGTGAACGTCGTGCTCGGCGCCTGGCTCGGCCTCACCCACGCGGATTTCGCCGCGTATCAGCTTTTCCTGACGCTCTGCGGCAGCCTCGTCTTCCTCCCCGCCGCCCTCCTCGCCCGGCGCTTCGGCGGCGGCGGCCCGGCCGCGCTCAGCCTCCTCGCCGTGCTGCTGATGCTCCATCCCCTCTTCCTGCAGAACGTCACCTACGCCTGGACCAAGCTCCCCGCGGCGCTCTTCATCCTCGCCGCGCTCCATTTCTTCCTGCGCGCCCATGACCCCGACGCCTCGCTGACCCACGCCGTCCTGTTCTCGCTCAGCCTCGCCGCCGGCCTCCTCGCCCACTACTCCGCCGGCCCCTACGCCGTCGTCCTCGCAGCCGCCTGGTGCGCCCTCGGCTGGCCGCGGCGGCGCGAATCCGTTTGGTGGAGACACACCGCCCTCGCCGCGGCCGCGGGCGGCCTCGTGCTCGCCACCTGGTTCGCCTGGTCGCTCGCCACCTACGGCGCGCACGGCACCGTCGCCTCCAACACCTCCGTCGTCGACCAGGCCCCGACCGCCGGCGAACAACTCGCCCGCATCGCGCACAACCTCCGCGACACCCTCGTCCCGCCGTTCCTGCGCAGCGTCGACTGGTCGTCCTACGGGCAGCGCAGCGCGTGGGGCGCGTGGCGCGACTCCGCCTTCGTGCTCTACCAGCGCAACCTCTTCTTCGCCGTCGGCAGCGTCGGCGCGCTCGCCGCCCTCGCCGCCCTCGTGCAACGGTCGCGCACCGCGACGCCGTGCGCGCGCGGTTTCTGGTCCTGGTTCATCGGCGCGACGATCGTCCTCGGCGTGGCCGTCCACGGCAGCCGCGACGTCTGGGGCAACACCGGCGTCTGCCTCCAGCCCCTCGTGCTGCTCGGCCTCGTGCTGCTCGCGGCCCACTGGCCCGAGCTCGGCCGCCCCTGGCGGCTCGCCCTGATCGCCGGCATCGCCGTCGACTTCACGCTCGGCGTGCTCCTCCACTTCGGCGCGCAGAGCTTCCTGCTCGATCGCTGGCTCACGCCCGGCCGCCCCGAAGTCGACGTCTTCACGAGCTACAGCGAGTTCGCGTTGATGAATCTCCGCGCCAAGCTCCAGCTCGGCCTGCGCTTCTTCGGCGAGACGCTGCCCGTCGCCCCCGCCCTCATTCTCCTGCTGCTCGCCGCCCTGCTCGCGCTCGCCCTCGTGCGCGCCCGGCGGTCGGCGCCTGCCACCTCCCGCATTCCTCCCGCCCCATGAGCGCGCCCCTCGGCCCCGCCCTGCGCCCCGCCTTCGGCCCGCCCGCGGAACGCGATCTACCGCTCGAGGGCCTGCGTGGTCTCTGCGCGCTCGCCGTGTTCTACGCCCACGTCTTTCTCCCCGCCGCCGCGATCGATCCCGTGTGGGCGCCGTCACCGCGCTTCTGGCATCTCAACCTCGGCGCGCCCGCCGTGCTGATGTTCTTCGTCCTCTCCGGCTACGTCATCGGCCTCGTCACGACGCAGCCGCCCACCGCGGCCGGCGTGCACACCTATCTCGTCCACCGCGTCGCGCGCCTCGTCCCGCTCAACACCGCCGCCGTCCTCCTCAGCGTGCTCCTCCTGCCGGACGTGACCGGGCGCGCGATCCTCGGCAACCTGCTCTTCCTCGAGAACAGCGAGCCCTACCCCGGCCTCGGCACATTTCCCCTGCTCTTCAACAACTCCAACCTCTGGAGCCTCAACTACGAGGCCGTCTACTATGTCGGCTTCATCGCACTCTGGTTTCTCGCGCCGCCCACGACGCTCGCCTTCGCCCTGATGCTCGCCGTCGTCGCCGCGCACTCCCTCGGCCTGCCCGTCTCCGCCCTCGCCGCCCGCTACGCCTGCGGCGCCCTCTACTGGCTCGCCGGCCTCGCGCTCGCCTGGCACGCCGCACCCATCGCCGCCGCGGACCGCCGCACCAACTGGCCGTCCGCCGCCCTCGCGTTTCTCGCCGTCTGGCAGCTCGGCCCGCTCCGCGCGCTGCTCTACGACTGGCAGCTCCACGGCTGGCTCTGGATGACGCCCGTGTCGCCGCACCGGCTCGATCTGCTCCCCGCCTGCCTGTGGCTGCTGCTCGCGGTGACGGGCCGCGCCCCCCGCCTCTGCCAGTGGCTCACGCGCGCGTGCCTCGGCTGGCTCACCGCCGGCGCGCTGCTGCAGGCGCTGCGCGGCGAGTGGCAGGAAGTCCACACCGTCGCCGCCGTCGCGCTGGCGCTCGCCGCGTTCCTCTCGTCACGGCGCTTCCCGTTGGACGCCCTGCGCCGCTGCGCCCCGCTCGGCGCGATCTCCTTCGGCCTCTACATCATCGCGAGCCCGCTCCAGCTCGGCCAGCGCGCGGTGCTCCCGGAGTTCTCCGGCTCGTGGTTCACGTTCGCCGTCCGCGCCGTGCTCCTGACCGCGCTCACGTTCGCCGCCGCCTGGCTGCTCGAGCGCCGCCTCGGCCCACCCGCGAGCCGGTGGCTCCGCCGCGCCGCGCCCGCCCATCGTAGTTGAAGCATGGAGACACCACGGCGCCGCGCCTTTGCACCCGGCCGCCGCGGTGGAACCGCCCCTCGCCCCCGGGCGCCCGCCGGTTTTCACCCTTGCCGCCGGCCCCGCCCGGCGCGTAACTGACGTCACCTCGAGCTGCGATTCGAGTAAACCCCACCCCTACCCACCCCAAAAATGCCGAGTCCCCATCGGGGACCGCGCGGCGCTGCTGCGTCAGCTGTGCTTCCCTCCCCCGCGCTCGTCCTCCCCGTCCCCCACCGCACCCACCTCTCCCGTCTCGTCTCCCAAACCGGTTTCGCCCTGCTGCTCGTCTGGCTCTGCTGGCTCGGCGCCAGCCTCTCCCAGCAACCGCTGCCCAAGGCGATCCCGCACCAGGCCGACTATCTCAACGGCCGCCTGACGAACGTTCATTTCATGCCCTTCATGGGGCTCGATTTTCACGCCAACTACGCCGCTGTCCGGACGTGGCGGCAGGGCGGCGATCCCTACACCCACGTCACCGGCGATCCGGCGAATCACAACTACGTCTACCCGCCCCTCACACTGCTGGCGTTTTCCTGGGTGAACTTGTTTTCGCCCACCCTGGACCTGCGGGCGATCGGCCCCGGCGGAGCCATGGTGTCGTTCACCACCTCCGTGCCCGCGATCATCACGTGGCTGCTCATCAGCATCGCGATCTTCGTCGTCGCCGCGCTGCATTCGTCGTTCACGCGGCGCGAACTCGGCCTGCCGCACATTCCCGTGCCGTTCGTGCTCGCCGCCACCCTCGCCTCCTATCCGGTGCTGTTCGAACTGGAGCGCGGCAACTGCAACGTCCTCCCGCTCCTCGCGCTGCTGGTGCTCGTTGCGGCGCTCGGCTGGCCCCGCCGCCTCCGCGGCGACCTCGTCGCCGGCCTGTGCGTCGCGCTCGCGACCGGCATCAAGCCGTATGCCTTGATCCTGCTGCTGGGCCTGCTCGCCCTCCGGCGCTTCCGCGCAGCCGCGTTCGCCGTCGCGTGGCTCGCCCTCCAGGCCCTGGTGCTCCTGCCCGACCTGCGCCGCTTCCTCACCGTCGCGCTCATCGAGAATCAGACCAGCCTGCCGATATATCTGGATTTCTCACACTCCGTGATCGCCCACTGGTCCCTGCTCTGGCGCGACCTCGGCTGGCCGCAGCTCGCGCAGCTTCCGGCCCAGCCCATCATGGGCGGCCTGCTCCTGCTGGCCATGATCTATGTCAGCTGGCAGGTGCATCGCCGCGCCGTCGGGCTGGCGCTCGCGTGGCCCTTCCTCCTCTGGCTCGCCGGCACCGCCACCATGATCTTCCCGGTCGCGAACGACTACAACCTGCTCTTCATCCCGCTCGCCGCCCTGGCCGCCTGGAACGCCGCGGACTCCTGGCGCATCCAGCTCTGCGTCGCCGCCATTCTGCCCTGGTGGCAGCCCTTCCACTTCGGCCTGACGGACCTCGCGTGGCTCCTCCTGAAGTCGGCCAGCGTGGTCCTGCTGGGCGCACTGATCCTGCGGCGGCTCGACGACGCGCCCCTCGTGCCGCCCGCCGAACCCGCACCGGAGCCGGTGGCCACGTCGGACCACGAGTCCGCCGTGCCCGCCCCCGCTTGATCGCGCCTCGGCGGCGGCGGCCGCCGCCGCCAGTTTCACCGGCGCTTCACGCCCGCCGCGCACGCTTGTGCTCGCCCTCGCGCGCGCGGTTTCCATGCTCGGCCCGCGTCCATGCCCGATCCCGCCCCGACCGTCGCTGTCGTCATCCCGGTCTTCAATGAAGAACCCGT
>CAZENI010000158.1:14573-15307 GCA_964513055.1 uncultured Opitutus sp. | reverse complement strand
CTTCAATTTCTTCGAGCCCACCGCGCCGATCTACACGCACGCGCGTTTCCTGCCCGCCTCGAAGGTGAACAAGTGCTCCATCGATCACGTCGTGATCGGCGATGGCTCGATCATCACGGATTCCACGCTGCACCACTGCGTGCTCGGCATCCGTTCCTACATCGGCGAGGGCGCCTGGTTGAAGGACACGATCGTGATGGGCTCCGACTACTACGAGTCGGAGTTCCAACTCGAGGGCAACCTGGCCAAGGGGCGTCCGCACCTCGGCATCGGCAAGAACTGCCGCATCCAGGGCGCCATCATCGACAAGAACACCCGCATCGGCGACGGCTGCGTGCTCTCGCCCGAGGGCAAGGCCGACGGCTCCTATGCCGGTGGCCTGGTGATCATCCGCGACGGCGTGCTCGTGGTGCCGAAGAACGCCGTGCTGCCGCCGGGCACGGTGGTCTAGCTGAAGTAATCAGTAATCAGTAATCAGTCGGTAGTAATCGGTAATCGGTGGGCCGGAGGCGGTATTTGACGACCGAGGCACTGATCACGGGCTGGGGCTGATTACTGCCCACTGATTACTGCTTACTCGCCTGCGCCCGCGCCCGCGCGATCAGCCACACGCCGGCGCCGATCAGGAAGACCGAGTAGAATGTCCCGCGGCTGACGCCGAAGAGAAGCGGCGCGTCCGGTTCGCGGAACAGTTCGCCGATCATCCGCACCACGGCGTAGCCGATGAGAAACTC
>CAZENI010000158.1:11292-14563 GCA_964513055.1 uncultured Opitutus sp. | reverse complement strand
GCGCGCGAGGTCGGTGCCCCAGAAGCGCGCCTGCATGTAGGCAAGGAGGACGAGGCCCTCGAGGCCGGCCTGGTAGAGCTGAGACGGATGCCGCGGTGCGATGAGGGCCACGGGCGTGCCGGCGGGCGCGCTTTGCGGGAAGATCACGGCCCACGCGACGTCCGTGAGTTTCCCATACAACTCGCCGTTGATGAAGTTTGCGACGCGGCCGAAGAAGAGGCCGAGGGGCGCGGTGGACACGACGAGGTCGCTCACCTGCAGGAGCGGCGCCCCGCGCCGGCGGGCCCACCACCATAAGGCGACCAGCACGCCCACGAACCCGCCGTGGCTCGCCATCCCGCCCTCCCAGACGCGGAAGAGCGCGAAGGGATCGGCCTGCAGCGTGCCCAGTTGGTAGAGGAGAAAATACCCGAGCCGGCCGCCGACCAGCACGCCCACGATGATGTAGGTCATCAGGTCGGTGATCGCGTTGAGGGGAAACGGCGAACGACCCTGGCGCCAGTAGCGGTGGAGCAGCCAGGCGGACGCGACGAAGCCCGCCATGTAGGCCAGCCCGTAGTAGCGGATCCCGAAGTTGTCGGAAAAACGGATCAGGAACGGGCTGAAGTCGTGCACCAGGAAGGCGAGCGGCATGCCTTCTCATTGCGAGCGACGCGCCGCGGAGGCAATCCCGCGAAAACAACCTTGCCGCCACGGCGCCCCGCGCCGCTATGCTGCGCGCATGAGCGAACTCAAACGCACGCCGTTGCGCGACTTTCATGCGGCGCACGGCGCCCGCCTTGTGGATTTTGCCGGGTGGGAGATGCCCGTCCAATACCGCAGCATCCTCGAGGAGCACAAGGCGGTGCGCCGCACGGCCGGCCTCTTCGACGTGAGCCACATGGGCGAGGTGGATGTGCGCGGACCCGGCGCGGCTGCCTTCCTGAACCGACTCGTCACGAACGATGTCGCGAAGCTCTTTCCGGGCCGCGTGCTCTACTCGCCGATGTGCTATCCGACCGGCGGCGTGGTCGACGATCTGCTGGTCTACATGCGCGGGGCGGACGACTACTTTCTCTGCATCAACGCCGGCAACATCGACAAGGATCTCGCGTGGATCCGCGAGCAGGCCGCGGGTTTAGATGTGACGCTCACCGATCGCTGCGCCGACTACGCGCTGCTGGCCGTGCAGGGGCCGCAGGCCGCGGCGATCGTGCAGTCCCTCACCGGCGCGAAGCTCGGGCTCGTGAAGTATTATCATTTCACCGAGGCGACCGTGGCCGGCATTCACTGCCTCGCGAGCCGCACCGGCTACACTGGCGAGGACGGGTTCGAGCTGTATCATGCGGCCGGTGACGCCGTGGCGCTGGCCACCGCGCTGCTCGAGGCGGGCCGTCCACTCGGCCTCGAACTGGCGGGCCTGGGCGCCCGCGACAGCCTGCGGCTGGAGGCGGGTTATCCGCTCTATGGCCACGAGATCACCGCGGAGATTTCGCCGCTCACGGCGGGGCTCGGCTGGACGGTGAAGCTCGACAAGGGCGCCGACTTCATCGGCCGGGCCGCGCTGGTCGCCGAAAAACAGCAGGGTGGGGCGCAGAAGATTGTGTTCTTCAAGACGGGCGATCGCCGGATCGTGCGCGCCGAGACGCCGGTGCTCGACGCTACCGGAGCGACGGTCGGCCGCGTCGTGTCGGGCACGCTCTCGCCGCTCCTGAACGAGGCCATCGGCTCGGCGCTGGTGACCACGGCGGCGGCGGCGCAGCCGCTGGCGGTCGACATCCGCGGCACGAAAATCAATTTGCATCTGGTCAAACCGCCGTTCGTGGAATTAAAAAAATCCGCAGCATGAGCAACATCCCCGCCGATCTTCGTTACGCCAAATCGCACGAGTGGCTGCGGCCCGAGAGCGACGGGACTGTGACCGTGGGGATCACCGACTACGCGCAGAATTCGCTCGGCGACATCACCTACGTGCAACTGCCGAAAGTCGGCGCCGCCCTGAGGGCGGGCGAGACGTTTGGCGTGGTCGAGTCGGTGAAGGCTGCCAGCGATCTCTACGCGCCGGTCGCCGGCACGGTCGTCGCGGTGAACGCCGCCCTCGATTCGGCCCCGGAGACCGTCAACCGTGATCCTTACGCCGATGGCTGGATGCTGCGGTTGAAGCCGGCCGACGCGGCCGCGGCCGGTGCGCTGCTCGACGCCGCTGCCTACAGCAAGCTGGTCGGTTGAGGCGCGACCTGGTTGGTGCGGACGCCGCGGGCGCGCGAGGGCTGCGCCGCGATCGGGACGATCACCCGCGCCGGGCTTGAGCCGGAAGCGGCTTTGCGTCGTGCTGGGCGATCGAGCCCGATGCCCCACGTCGCCCCCGTTGTGTTTCGATCGCGTTGGCTGAGCTGCGCGCCCCTCTGGCGCGTCTGCTCGCTCGCGGTCGCGTGCGGCACGTTGCTGGGCGTGGCGGGCTTTGCGCGCCCTTTCGACATTCCGGCGGGCCCGGCGGATCGGGCGTTGCAGGTGTTTGCCGTGCAGTCGGGGCGCGAGTTGCTGTTTTCCACCGAGGCGGCCCGCGGGGCGCGCACGAACCGCGTGAGCGGCGACTATGAGGCGGAGGACGCGCTCGCGCGGCTCGTCGCCGGCAGCGGCCTGCGCGTGGCGGCGCCCGATCCCGGCGGCGTCCTGCGCGTGGTGGCGGACCGCGAGACGCCCGCCCGGCCGGGTCGGCGGGTCGAGGCGCGCCCCCGCGAGACGGCGGGACCACCGGCCGCCTCGCGGGACGACGGCCCCGTGAGGCTCTCGCCGTTCGAGGTGCGCACGGACATGGATGCCGGCTACGTCGCGACCAGCACGCTCGCCGGCAGCCGGTTGAACACGGAACTCCGCGATACCCCGGCGTCGATTTCGGTCTTCACGCGGGAGTTCCTCGATGACATCGGCGCCACGGACGTCACCCAGGCGCTCGATTATGCGCTGAACGGCTCGCAGAACCTCACCGACGCCACGGGCAACGCGATCACGAGCAACGATCTGCTGGTGCAGTTCCGCGGCTTCACGGGAGCGTCGCTCGGACGCAACTACTTCACCTGGTCGCTCTCGAGCGACAGCTTCAACATCGAGCGGCTCGATTTCTCGCGCGGGCCGAACTCCATCCTGTTCGGCATCGGCGGCCCCGGCGGTATCCTGAATACGAGCACAAAGCGCGCGCGGCCCGGCGCGGACGGCGGGCAGGTGCGGCTCCGGGCGGGCGGCTTCGGCGAGCGGCGGGCCGAACTCGACGCGAGCCGCACGCTCGTCGACC
>CAZENI010000158.1:0-11282 GCA_964513055.1 uncultured Opitutus sp. | reverse complement strand
GCACCAGCGCCTCGCGCTCCGCCTCAACCTGCTGCGCCAGGACCGGGGCGACTGGCGCGAGTTTGTCGGCTCCCGGAGACTCGGTGCCGCGCTGGCGGCGACCTGGCGCCCGCGGCCGGGCACGGAGGTCCGCTTCGACGGCGAATACGGCGACGTCAACCAGGTCGTCGCCCAGCCGTGGCCCGCGCAGGAACGTTTCCACGGCTGGATCGAGGCGGGCCGGATGATCTCGCCGGTCTACGGCGAGCCGGTGCCCGGCACCGCCGTGGTCGCCAGCCGCCAGTTCGTCTTCGATCCCGCGTCCGGCCTCGGTCCGCTCTCGTGGTGGGGCAGCCGCGCAAGCCTCGGCGGCCCCGTCGCGCCCTCGCTCGGCAACAACACGAGCGCCGTCACCGATCCGCGGGTCCTGCCGCGGAAGGCCGCCCTCAGCGGGCCGGGTTTTCGCGGCGACTACTTTTTCTACAACTACGCCGTGTTCGCCGAGCAGCGGGTCGGCGTCCTCGCGCTCGAGGCGGCGTTCAACCGCCAGTCCGAGCAGCGCGAGCAGTTTCGTCCGCAGGTGTTCAACGATGTGGCCCTGCGCGTGGACGTGAACGCGTTCCTGCCCGATGGCCGGCCGAATCCCCGCGTCGGCCAGTTCTACACCGACGGCCAGCTCCAGGTGGACTACCGGGATCAGATCCGCGACGACGTGCGCGTCACGGGCTCCTATGATCTCGACCTGTGGCGCGGGCGTGTTGGGAGCGGCCGGCATACCTTCACCGTGCTGCTCGCCCGGCGCGACACGCGCGGCCACAACGACGGTCTCAACGAGGTCAACCTGACGCCGGACGGCAGCGCGTTTTATCCGGCCGACCTCACGCATCCGAACAACCTCCTGCGCCGGCGCAGCTACCTCGACTTCGGTTCGGGCGACCCGGCGGGGCGCGGCCTGCACGATCCCCGGAGTTTCCCGGTCGCCGCCGCCGGCGTGCGCTCCGGCCTCGTGCGCACGCGCGACGCCTCGACCAACGATCTCACCCGTGTCGATTCGCGCATGGCGGCGTTCCAGAGCCGCCTGCTCGGGCAGCGCCTCGTGCTCACCGGCGGCGTGCGCGACGACCGCCAGCGCCAGTGGACCGGCACGGCCGACCTCAACGACAACGGCGACCTCAACGACGACCGCGATCCGGTGACGCGCACCTTTCCCCGCCGCCGGCGCAGCGCGACCGCCAGTCATGCCCAAGGGGATACGCGCACCTATGGCGCGGTGTTCCACGCCAGCCCGCGGTTCTCCCTCTTCTACAACAACGCGAACAATTTCACGCCGCAGCCCGAGCGGGACATCGCCGGCCGGCCGGTGGGGCACCGGGATGGCCGGGGCGACGATGCAGGCGTGAGGTTCACTCTCCTCGACGGTCGTGTCAGCGGCACGGTCACCCGCTATCGCACGGACGAGCTCAACGCGGCGGTCAGCCGCGACAGCGCCTTCATCAACGCGATCAACACCGTCTGGCAGACGCTGGGGCGGGTCGACCGGTTCGTCGACGCCGCGTCGCGCGACGGGCAGGACACGAAAGGGCGAGGCTGGGAGTTCGAGCTGACGGCGAATCCGAGCGCGCGCTGGCGGATCGCCGCGAACTTCTCGCGCACGCAGCAGACGCTGGCGAACATCCAGCCGCGCAACGGCGCCTACGTCGAAGCGCACCGCGCCTTGTGGCTGGAATCCGCCGCCGTGCCGGCGTCCGGGGCGCTCGCGGGCATGCCGCCGACGGATCCGGTCACCGGCCAGCCGGCGACCATCGGGACGGCGCTCCGCGTGATCGACGAGGTCTACGCCGGCTTCCGGCAGTCCGAGGGTCAGAGCCGCCGCCAGCTCCGCGAATACAACGGCAACCTTTTCACGACCTTTCGCTTTGCTCCCGATCGCGGCTGGCTGAGTCATCTCACGCTCGGCGGCGGTGCGAACTACCGCGGGCAGGGTGTGATCGGCTACGACACGTCCCGGGGGAACGCCCCGCTCTTCGGCCGCGGCTATGTGCTGGTGAACGCCTTGGCCGCCTGGACGGGCCGGCTCCCGGGCCGGCGTCCGCTCCGCGTGCAGCTCAACGTCGACAATCTGCTCGGCGAGGACACGCCGATCGTGACCGACGCCGACCAGCACCAGATCTACCGCGTGGTTTTCCAAAACCCGCGCCGCTGGAGTCTGAGCGCGACGGTGGGGTTCTGAAGTCGCGCGTCGGACCCGCCGCGCCTACTGGCGCCGCCGGACGTGAATCGTGTCGCCGGTGCGCTCGGTCTGGAGCGCGAAGTCGGATTCGAGCATGGCCTGCAGCGCCGCCGTCTTGTCGGCGCGGAGCGCGCCGCTGAGCTGCAGGCGCCCGATCGCGGCATCCGCGAGCTGGAACTGGACGCGGTTGTGGCGGTTCATCGCCGTCACGATCTCGGCGAGGGGCGTGCCGGCGAACTGCAGCAGCGGCAGACGCCACGACAGGCGTTGCTGCATCGCTTCGGGACTCATCGCAGCCGGCGTGGTGGAGCCGGCCGTGGCGGAATCTGCGACCGAGACGTGTTCGCCGGCGGCGACGTAGACGCGCGCCGAGGCGTCGCCGCGATCGACGGATACGCGACCTTCCGTCACGAGCACCGCGACCGCCTCCGCGCCGGCCTCGACGGCAAACGCCGTGCCGACGGCCCGGACCTCCCATCCGCGGGAGGCGACGACAAACGGACGCCGCGGATCGGACTTCACCTGAAAATGCGCCGCGCCGCGCCGCAGGGTGACGCGGCGGAGGCCGGAAGAGTAGTCGACGTCGATCTCCGCGTCCGCCCGCAGCTCCGCGATCGAGCCGTCGGCCAGGGTCGTCGACCGCGGACCGGTCGCGGCGAGCGACGAAGCTGCCGCTGGTCGCGCGGGGGCGGGTGCCGGCTGTCGCCAGGTTATCGATACGAAGGCCAGCGCGGCAGCGCAGGCGGCGCCGGCCAGCACACCGCGGCGGCGGCGGCGGGCGCGCGCCCGGCGGTCGAGGTCGGCGATGAGTTCGTCGACCGCGCCGGCCCGCAGCGCCCAATCCACTTCCGTGCGGCGGAGATCGGCGGCGGCGAAGGCGCGGCGGTGGGCCGGGTCGGCGGCGAGCCAGCGGCGGAGCTCCGCCTGGTCGATGGCATCGAGACCGGCGTCGCGCCGCGCCAGCCAGCGGCGGGCCGTGGCGAGCAATTCGGGGGCCGGCGCTGAATCGACGGGTTCAGGCTTCATCGGCAAAACAGGCGTCGACGCCGCGTTTCTGGAGATGGGCCCGGCAGCGGGCGAGGGCCCGGGTGAGCTGCACCTCGACGCCATTCTCGCTGATGCCGAGGCGCGCGGCGACTTCGCGCTGCGGGAGGAATTTCAGCTTCCGCAGAATCAGGACTTCGCGGCAGCGCGCAGGCAGCGCGTCGATCGCGTCGGCGAGCAGTTGCACGCGTTCCGCGCGACTGGCGGCGGCGTGGCCCGAGGGGCCTTCCGCCATGACCGGCAGGCGTGAGAGATCGTCGACGGCGTGAACCGGCGAGCGCCGGTGATGACGCAGGGCGTCGATCGCCAGGCGGCGCGCGACGGTGAAGAGAAAGGCCCTGGCGGAGTGAATTGGTTCCGCCGCCCGCTGGCGCCAGAGGCGCAGGAACGACGTCTGCACCACGTCGTCCACGTCGCGCACCGATGGAAACGACGCGCGGAGGTAGGCGCGGAGCGAGGGCTCGTGCGGCACGACCTCCTCCGAAAACCAGCGCGCTTCCTTGGATTGGGGCGAATCCACGGCCGTGAAACTCCCGTCCGCCCGGGCGACTTCAAGCCCATTTCTCGCTCCGGAAATTTTCGTGAGAATCCCTGTGGGGGTTTCGCCGCGTGCGGCGTCTCTGCTCAACAGCGGCCCTTCCTGGCGTTTCGCCTGACTCCGAAACGAGGACGGTCCGCCAACCCCCCACCCACGCCGAGCCATGACCCCACGCCTGCTCTCCTGTCGCGCGCGCGCCGCCCTCGCGGTGCCAGCCGCGCTCTTCACCGCCGCCGCGGTTCTCGCCCAAGCCACGCCCACGCCTGCGTCCGCGACGGCGACGGCGGGCGCCGGCAACACCGTCACGCTTTCGCCTTTCGAGGTGCGCACCGATAAGGACACGGGTTACACCGCGACGAACACGCTCGCGGGCAGCCGGCTCAACACCGACCTGCGCGACACGCCCGCCGCGATTTCGGTGTTCACGAAGGATTTTCTCGACGACATCGGCGCCATCAACGTCGCGGAGGCGCTCAGCTACGCGATGAACACCGAGCGCGATTTCTCCGACTTCACGGGCAACGGCTTCAACGCGGTCGACGTGACCTTCCAGATGCGCGGCTTTGTCGGCGCCTCGCTCGGCCGAAATTACTTCGGCTGGTTCGGCTCCTCCGACAGCTACAATGTCGAGCGCCTCGATTTCTCCCGCGGGCCCAACTCGATTCTCTTCGGCATCGGCGGCCCCGGCGGCATTGTGAACACCACGACGAAGCAGGCGCGCCTTGGCCGCGACTCCAACGAGGCCCAGTTGCGCATCGGCAGTTGGAACGACCACCGCGCCACGCTCGATCTCAACCGCACGATCGGCAGGAAGCTCGCCATCCGCGCCAACGTCGTCTGGCAGGAGCGCGAGACGTGGCGGGAATTTGAATACTACGACCGGCTCGGCGGGGCGTTCGCGCTGACCTATCGTCCCTTCCGCCACACCACCATCCGGCTCGACAGCGAATACGCCGACATCAAGGAGAACCGCGCCCAGCCCTGGCCCGCTGCCGACCGCATCAGCCCGTGGCTCAACGCCGGCTCCCCGCTCTCGCAGACCTACGGCCAGGCCGTCGCCGGCACGGGCAACAACACCTCGCGCGCCTACGTCTACGATCCGCTGTGGGGTGTCGGCCCGATCGTGCTCTTCGGCGGCCGCATCTCGAACTCCGGGCCCGTGGCCATCGGCCTTGCGAACAACCCGATCGCCATCACCGACGAGACGCTGCTGCCGCGCAGCACCAATCTCGCCGGGCCGAGTTTCGTCGTGGACAATAATTTCTACAACTACGCCGCCTTCGTGGAGCAGCGGGTGGTGGAAAACCTCGACGTCGAGCTCGCGTTCAACCGCCAGCACGAGCGTCGCTACGGTTTCCGCCCGATCGTCTTCGACGGCGTCGCCCTCCGCGGCGACCCGAATGCGCTGCTCCCGAACGGCCAGCGCAACCCGAACGCCGGCCGCTACTACGTCGAGGGCGGCTCACAGGTCGAGCGGCGCGACCAGGTGCGCGACGACTTCCGGCTGACTTCCTCGTATGCCCTGGACCTCAACCGGCACAACCGCTGGCTCGGACGCCACCGTTTCGCCGCCCTGCTTTCGCGCCGCGACAACGTGAACCAGACGCCGGGCAATTTTGTGGAACGGAACCTGACGCCGGCCGGCGACGCGAACTATCCGCTCGACCTGACGTCCGGCAACAACGCGATCATCCGGCGTTCCTACCTCGACTTCTCCTCGAACAATCCGGACTTCCGCGGGCTGCACGACGCGCGCCACCAGCCGATCCGGCAGAACGGCGTCACCAGCGGCTACATCCGGAATACCGACAGTTCGCGCGACGAGCTCACGCGCGTGGATTCGATGATGGCCGCGATGCAGAGCGCGTTCTGGAAGGACCGCCTCTGGCTCACCGGCGGGTTGCGCCAGGACAAGCAGCTGGCCTGGGCCTCGGGCGGCGCGACGCAGGCGCCGGTCACGCGCGTCTGGGGCCTGCGCACGCGCAACGCCACCTACAATCTCGCGCAGGGCGACACGCGCACCTACGGCGCCGTGCTGCACGCGACCGACCAGCTCTCGTTCTACTACAACAACGCGAACAATTTTAACCCCAACAGCGCGCGCAGCGATTTGATCGACGGCGGCCTCCTCGGCGACCGCATCGGCCAGGGCCAGGATGCCGGCATCAAGCTGCGCCTGCTGCAGAACCGCGTGAACGTGAACCTCGGCTGGTATGAGACTCTGGATACGAACCGCCAGGTCGGCATCGACAACGCCTGGACGAACCACGTCAACGCCATCTGGCGCACGCTCGGCCAGCCGGAGCGCGTGATCAATGTCTTCGCTGACTCGCAGGATCTCGCGGGCAAGGGCTACGAACTCGAAGTCACCGCCAACCTCACGCCGCAGTGGCGCACCTCCTTCAACTGGAGCATCACGAAGCAAATCACGACGAACCAGAATCCGCGCACGGTCGCCTACACCGAGCGGCACCTCGCGACGTGGCAGGCGGCCGCGGCGCGGGATCTCGATCGCACCGGCACGACGCTCACCGCGCCGACGGTCGGAGCCGCGATTCAGAACGCACAGTTCATCCTCGACGCGATCCTCGCCGGCAACGGCAACATCCGCCGCGGCCTGCGCGAGCACTCGGGGAACGTCTTCACGAACTACACCTTCGCCCGCGACTCGAAGCTCCGCGGCTTTTCCACCGGCATCGGCGCCAATTTCCGGGGCAAGAACGTCGTCGGCTACGATTCGTCCCGGCGCAACGCGCCGCTCTACGGAAACCAGTTCGTGCTCGTGAACGGCATGGTGCGCTACTCGCGGCGGATCGCCGCCACGAACCGCGAACTCCGCTTCCAGCTCAACGGTGACAATCTGCTCGCCGAGCACGACCTGCAGGTCACCGACGCGGACCAGAACCGCCCGTATCGCTTCGTCTACCAGAACCCGCGCCGCTGGAGTGTGACGTCGACCCTGACTTTTTGACCGGCGGCTCAGTAGACGACGCGAAAGAGTTGAAACACGCCCCAGCCCAGCGCGGCGCCGGCGGGGAGATCGACGAGGTAGTGCTGCTTGGTGAACACGCAGCTCAGCGCGATCAGCACGGGAAACGCATACGCCCACGGGCCGAGCGTCGCGCTGAGGTGCATGGCCGTGAGCGTCGCGACCGACGTGTGCATGCTCGGAAAGCTGTTCGAGGCGGCGTCGAAGCGCTGCACGAGCGCGAGGAAGCGCAGCGATGCCGCGGAGGCGGCGCCGGCGCCCGCGTGACACACCCGCCACTCGGGCGGAGTCGCGACGGGAAACAGGACGAAGAACGCCATCTGGCAGACGAGCAGGACGATGTAGCTCATCGCCAGATACAGGAAGTGACGCGGCGAGTCGGTGATGAAGTTGATGTAGACGATCACGGGGTAATACAGGCAGCTGTAGATCCAGACCCACGAGGGCTGGAACGGGATCGCGTCATCGAGCCGCGAGCGGAGCTGGCGTGGCTTGGTGAGGTGGTTGCGCTGGCACCAGAAGTAGAACTGGTAGATGCCGATGATGAGGATGACGCTCAGAGCGAGTTGGATGACGATGTCGTAGATGCGCGGATTCATGGGGAGAAAGTGGCCGGAGGTGGAACGGCTTGATCCCAAGCCGTTGGTTCGAGGGCTCCCGTCGGGAGCGAAGCGCGGCCGCCACGAAGCGGCGTGGGGTCAACCCGCTCCGCCTCGAACGCGAACGTCCGGGCCTTCATCCGGGCGAGCAGCTCGGTGACATGCGTCGGCGTGACGACCCAGAGGTGGGAGGTCGGCTTGAACCGGAGATCGCAGTGCGGCAGATAGCGGCGGATGGTGCGCTCGACGGTGTCGCGCGACTGGCCGCGCCAGTAGCCGTCGTGGGCGGCGACCAGGGCGGAAGCCGGCAGATCGAGCGGGGCGCGGATTTGCTGCACCACGTGCCGCACGGCGGCGCCGAGCTGCGAGGTGGACACATAGCTCCATTGCAGCCCGGCGAAGTGGAAGCGGGACTCGAGGTCGGCCTTCACGAAACGGCGGCGCTGCGGGCCGTCGCGCCACCGATGGGAGGTGCTGGTCTCGGGATTGAAGGCGCGGAGCGCGTTGTGATTGGGCGCGGCGAACCAGCGGTGGCCCTCGTGCCGGAAGCCGCTGAGCGGATAGAAGACGCGCTCCCAGGGAGTGGGTTCGATGCGATCGGGGGCGCACGCGCCCCAGAGGAGCTGCACGCGTTCGCGCAGCACGTCGGGATCGAAGGCGCCCGCGGCGGCGGCGAAATCGTAGAAGCCGTTGCTCGACGCGATGACGGTGACGCGCGGGTGCCGCGCGAGGAGCGCGGCGAGATCGATCCGAAGCCGGGCGAGCTTCCGGTCGACGTTGGCGAGGGTGTATTTCTGCCAGGTCGGCCGGTGCGCGGAGAACTCGGGGAGGTGCAGGGCCTTCAGGTGGATCCGGCTGCCGAAGACGCGCGTGAGGCTCGGCAGAACGAAGCGCATCTGGCCGGGCGTGCCGTTGATCCCGGGCACGAAATAGAAGACGTGCTCGGCGGCGTCGGCCCGGCCGATCTCGTTAACGTCGTCGTAGAAGAACCGGTAGTCCCGGAGCGAGCGGAGATAGCGCTCGCGAAACACGCGCGCGAAACAACCGTCGTGAAGCGGTGAATACCCGGTCATGGCGCGGCGGGGCTGAGGAGCCGCGGCAGCCAGGTGGTGAGCGGCGGGCAGTAGGTGATGAGCAGCACGCCGAGGAACATCACCGCGAGCAGCGGGAGGGTGGCGCGCGCGACCTCGGCGACGGGGCGCCGGAGGCGGGAGGACGCGAGGAGGAGGTTGAGCCCGAACGGCGGCGCGAGGAAACCGAGCTCCATGTTGGCGAGAAAAATGATCCCGAGGTGCACGGGATCGATGCCGAGCTGCAGGCCGATCGGCACGAGCAGCGGCACGACCACCACGATCGCGGCGTAGATTTCGACGATGCTGCCGACGAGGATCAGGAGGACGTTCAGGCCGAGGAGAAACAGCCAGCGCGACTGCACGTGCGTGAGGCTCCACGCGGCGAGTTCGTCGGGGATTTGCGCGTCGATGAGGTAGTTGGTGAAGCCGAGCGCGACGCCGAGGATGAGCAGGATGCCGCCGATGAGCAGGCCGGCTTCGGTCATCACGCGCGGGAGATCGCGGGTGAGGCTCAGGTCGCGGTGGATGACGACCTCGACGAAGAACGCATACGCCGCAGTGACGGCGGCGGCTTCGACCGGCGTGGCCCAGCCGCTGAAGAGCGCGGCGAGGGACACGACGGGCAGGCCGAGTTCCCACTTTGCGGCCCACAGGGCGCGGCGGGTCTCAACGGGATCGAAGTGGCTGCGGCGGGCTGCCGGAGCCCCTTCCGTGCTGGAGCTTCTTCGCGAGATCCACACGCCCCACGCCGCGGTGAGCACGATGAGCAGCACGCCGGGCAGAAGTCCGCCGAGGAACATCGTGTGAATGTCCACCTTCGCGATGATGGCGTAGAGCATCACGGGCAGGCACGGCGGCAGGAGAATGCCGAGCGAACCGGCGCCGGTGAGAAGCCCGAGGGCGTGGCGATCACTGAGACGCGACGCGATGAGGAGGGGCAGAAGCAGCCCGCCGAGCGCGAGAATCGTGACACCGGAGCCGCCGGTGAACGCGGTGAAGAAGGCACAGATCAGCGCGGTCGCGATCGCGGGGCCGCCGCGGAGCCAGCCGCTCAGGGCGACGAACACGCGCACGAGCCGCCCTGACGCTCCGCCCTCCGCCATGAAGTAGCCCGCCAGCGTGAAGAGCGGAATCGCGGGCAACGCGGGGTTGGTGACGAGGCCGTAGTGATCGATTGCGACGGCCGCGATCGGCACGTGATGGCCCCAGAAAAGAATCAACGCCGCGCCGCCCAGGGTGGCGAAGATCGGCGCGCCGCACATCGTGGCCAGCAGCAAGCCGGCGAGCGCGACGCCCGTGGGCGCGAAAGCGCCGACGACCGAGGCCATGACGGAGAACGCGAGGGCAATCGCCCGCCCGCGCCAGGTCGCGGCGCTGCGTTCGAGCAGCCGGAGCGCGATGGCTCCGAAGCCAAGCGGGAGGGCGAGCTGCACCAGCCAGAGCGGAAGGCCGTAGGCAAACGTCGTGCCCGCCACCCGCTCCGTGAGGACGAACGTGGTGCTCGCGGCGCAGAGGAGCGCGCTGACCGCGGCGCCGGCCGAGCTGGCGAAAATCGTGGCGAGATCGCGCGCGCGCCCGCGAATCAGCGTCGGCGCGGCGGTGAGGGCGAGGAGCCGCCCTTCGCGCGCCGCGATGGCGCCGCCGAGCATGCCAACGAAGAGCGTGAAATGGCGCAGGAACTCCGGGGCGCTGGGGATCCCGGTGGAGAACTGGCGCAGCACAATCTCGCACAACGGCAGCGCGATCATGGCGCCGAGCAGCAGCGTGAGCGCGAGGTTCTCGAGCCCGTGCCATCGCGCGTCCCGGCGCTGACGCGCCGGGCTGCACGGATCGTGGTCCGGCGCGTGCGCGCCGGGAGGAGCGGCGGGGCAGGCTGCGTTCACCGCTGCTCCTTTGCGCGGGGGCCCGCGCGGAAATCCGCGAGGTGGCCCTGGACGCGATCGAAGAGCTCGGCTGGCACCATCGTGCCGCGGATCTGCGGGTAGACGTGCTCCACCAGGTTGCGCCACTCGGCGACGACCTCCGGCGTGGGGGTGTGCACCGTGAGGTTCCTGGCGTCCATCGCGGCGATCGCCGCGAGGTCCTCCGCGCGATTCAGTTGGCGGATACGCTCGCCGATCCTGGCCGCCGCCTGGAGGAGCTTCGGGCGGAGTGCGGCCGGCACGCGCTCCCAGTGGTCGCGGGCGATCACCGCGGCGCCGACGATGGGCGCCCAGTTCAGATCAATCATGTGCCCGGCGTGCGCGGTGAGTTGCGTGGCGTTGGCCAGGAACGGCGGCACGGGCACGACGTCGATCGTGCCGGACATCAGACTCGAGAGCATGAACTCGGTCTCCAGCGGCACCGGACTGTAGCCGAGGCGGCGCAGGATCGTCATCTGGTGCGGATCGCCGGTCCAGACGAACATCTTCATCGGCTGCAACTCGACCGGGCGAAGGGCCGCTTTCCTCGAGAAGAAACGCACCCAGCCGGCATCGGCCCAGAAGAGCACCTCGTAGCCGGCGGAGCGGATCTTCGCCTCGAGCTCATCGCGCATCTGCTCGCGGACGTAGTCGACCTCGGACCAGTCGCGAAACGCCATCGGGATCAGTTGCAGGCAGGTGACGGAGCGATCGATCTGCGCCAGGCCGACCGCGGAGATCAGCGCGGCGTGGTAACGCTTGTTGCGGAGGTTCTGGACGATTTGAACCTCCCCCTCGGCGGCGGGCATGAGGGTGAGCTTGACCGTGCCGCCGGATTCGGCGGCCCACGTTTCCTTGAGCTCCATCAGGCGCTGGTGGCCGGACGTGCCCTTGGGGAGAATGGTGGCGAGGCGGATCTGAACCGATTC
>CAZENI010000157.1:0-15347 GCA_964513055.1 uncultured Opitutus sp. | reverse complement strand
GTGAAAACGGTCGCGCGCATCAAGGAGTGGCTCGATACCCACTATCACCAGCCCATCACACTCGATGTGGCCGCGAAATCCGTCGGACTGAGCCGGTGGTATTTCTCGAAAGTCGTGCATCAGGGCACGGGGATGATGTTCCGCGAGCTGGTGGTGCAGGTGCGCCTGGAACGTGCGCGGCACTTGCTCGCCTATGAAAACATAAAGGTCGGCGAAGTCGCCGCCGCGGTCGGGTTTCAATCCATCTCCCAATTCAACCGCACGTTTCGCAAAGCCAATAGGCAGTCGGCCGGGGAATATCGCCGGGCGTCCCCCGCGCGCCAGGTGAACGGCCAAGAAACGCCGCACGCGGAAATCCAGCCATCGCTACAAATCAACCGCCACAAGGAAGCGGCCGTTGCCCGGGTGGCGTGACGCCGTGGTCTGAATCGCGGCCCTCCCCGAGCAAACGACTACGCGCAGCAACCACGCCCCGCTTCAATCGGCGGGCACGGCACGGATCCGTAAGAGCAGTTAACGCAGCAGTCCCCCGGTTTCGGTTTCAATCGCCGATGACACGACGGACACTCCCAGAAAAACTGGCAAGCATCGGTCGGCATTGATACGCGAGCGACGAGCCGCTGGCGGACACTGTCATCGTGATAGATTGGCCGGGCGCCACCGCCGAGGCTGGCGCCGAAGCCACGGCGGAAACGGTCGGCTGCGCCAGCATCGCGCGAGGCGCGAAGGCGAGCAATGCGAGAGCGTGAAGAACAAGGTTTTGATATTTCATGTCTATGAGTTTCCTGAACGAGATTTCCATTCGCGTCGCGGCGATACGCCGGCTCATGACAGGTAACGGTTGAAGCGAATTCCTGCGGCCAAAGCCGACACCTTGAACGCCACCCACAGCGGAAGCGTGAATCGCTCTTGGTAGAGAACGCGAAACGCGCGCGGATCGATGACGCACGATCGGCCCGAGCCGATATAAGCAATGGCGGGTTTCATTGGTCTGCTGCGTAGAGGCGGGCGAAAACGAAAAATGAGTCGGCGCTTTCACGCGGCGTGCACGAGCGGCAGCGGCCTGGTTACTGATCGCTCCGATCCGTGAAGCCGCTCGCGGTAATCGCTCGGCGCCTCGCCGACGATGCGGCGAAAGACGCGGTTGAACTGGGACAACGATTGGAACCCCGCCGCAAACGCAGCCTCGCTCACGCGCGTGTGCCGGTTCAAGAGCTGTTGCTTCACCAATTCGATCCGCTCGCGGGCGAGATAGTCCATTAAGGCGACGCCTGTCTCGCGCCTGAACACTTTGCAAAAATAGGAGGGGCTCATGCTCACCGCTTGCGCCACCTGCGCGAGCGAGAGTTCCTCTTGCAGATTCTCGGTGATGAAGCGGCGCGCTTTGGCAATCGCCGGAGAATCCGCGGCGGCTGCCTGGACAATCAGTTGGTTGCTCAACACCGCGAGCTGCTCCGTAAAGATCTCCAGCAGGCGCAGCATTGACTCGTATTGCCGCTTCGCGATCACCCGAGTTTGAAAATAGGCCGCTTCTAATTGCCCCACATCGCCCTCGGCGCTCCAAGCGCTCAACTGGCTGACCGTATCCTGGAATCGCGACCTCGATGGCGAACGCAGCAACACCTGGCCCGTCTGCAAATAACCGACCACGTTCTCACCGACGCGCACGGGCACGGCGGAGTCGTATAGCCCGGCAAAACACTCGAGCGTTTTCGGCCCCGCGGTCGCGCTTTCTTCGATGCGCTGCTGAAGTTGCAAGCAGGCCGCGCACGACTTGTTTCGCACGGACATCAGCGCACAAAACGCGTTCACGCGTCTCGAGCCGTGCAGCGGCGGCTGAAACGATCCCGCGGCGCGCATCGCCAGCGGCAAGCCGGTTGTCGTCTCAAACGCATCTCGGTAATCGCGGAAGACAGCCGACTCGCGCAGATGAGAGATGAACCTTGCGTCGCGCCCTCCGGTAGATTCGCCCGGCACCGCCGTGAGACCGTTGGGTGTTTGCATGATGGGATCGCATAGGTTGATCACGTGAAAATTCGGGTGCGGCCTGATAACGGCTACGCCGCTTCGGCATGAGCTCGGTGGCCCGCCGCCTTTGTTCTTTCCGCGCGGCGCGACGCCGGTTTTCGGGGCAAGCGCCTCCGCGAGCGTTCACCTGACAGGGTTCCACCGATGTCCCCCGCGACTTCAGCAACGATCGCGAGATCGGCACCATCGCTAGAAGCGGAACCTGTAAGGAGGCGGAAGAGGACATTCCGACGGCCATCGCGCACCTCGACCTGACATCGTTCGAACCACACAAAGCAGCCCCGTTTGCCTTCGACCATCTGCACCACGCCGCGCTTAATGCGCAGGCTTACGCCGTTCGTTCGGCAGCAATACCGTTCACCCCGCTGATTCGTGATCGATAGCCCGATTTCCGCCGAGTCACGTTTATCGGAGGGTGCAGGTTTTTCTTTGAGACGGGTCGGACGCTTCATGGCGGCTTGGTTCAGCCGCGATTCTCTCACGAACGCCCGCCGCGATTCTCCGCATCTTGGCGGAAACCCTGCGCATCTTTTCAGGTCGTGCCGAGCGTCGCACGCCAGGCCCGCGGTGATTCACCGACGACGCGGCGGAACGTCCGATTGAATTGCGAGAGCGATTGAAATCCCACGTCGTAGGCGACCTCGCTGATGCGAAACCTCGGATTCTGCAGGATATTCTTCGCCTTCTCGACGCGCAACCGCGCCACGTAATCGACGAAGTTCAGGCCTGTCGCCCGCTTGAACATCATGCTGAAATAGCCGGCGCTGACATTCACGCGCCGCGCGACATCCCCCAGCGAGATCTCCTCACGAAAGCCCTCGTCGATAATCTGCCGGGCGCGAGTCACGGGGGTGTTGTCCGGGGCCGCACGCTGCAACGCGAGTTGGTTGCCGGCCGCCGCGAGGTGACCGGCGAAGATCGTGAGCAACCGGACCATCGACTCATACTGATCGGGTGCGAGGACGCGCGTCGCGAAATAGGCTTCTTCGAGCTGCTTCAAATCGATTTCCGTGCCCAGCCGCAGCAACTCGCGCGTGGTCTTGCTGAACTGCCGTTGATTCGGCGATTCGACGAGAATCCGGCCGGTTTGCAGAAACGCGATCAGCCCATCGCCCACGCGAACGGGCACGGCCGTCTCACACAACCCGGCGAAGCATTTTAGTGTCTTCGGCTCGAGCTTTGCCTCCGCTTCGAGCCGTTTTTGCAGCGCGAAACACGCCTCGCAGGACCGGTTCGTGCGCGCCATCAACGCGCAGAATCGATTTCCGACCGCTGGCCGCTCCATCGAACCATTGGGATGCGTGCTTTCCGGCGGCTGCAAACTCAGGGGCAGCCCTGTCGCTTTTTCAAACGCCTCCTGATAGTCGCGAAACATCGCAGACTCCGAGAGCGCGGACCAAAGCGGCGGGCCAGATTCCGAGGACATGACTAGCCCCTTATACGCTGACCCCCGCCCGTATCCCTCAGACGACAATCAAAGAAACTTACCGCAGCGATAGCCCTCCTTTCGGGCGTCAGGGAGGGTGCGGCCCGTCATGCCCGCGGATCTCCGCCGCCAGGGCAGTTGCACATGGTCAGCGCACGCGGCCGCAGCAGCGTCATGCGATCGCCGCCCGAACACAGCGCGAGCCCCGGACGGATGACGTGTTCGCCCTTCGGAGGCGTGGGCCACACGGCGACCGGAAGGCCTGTCACGCCATCGGGCGGCATATCGAAGACGCCACGGCTCGTGCGCGCGATCAAAACTCCAGCGCGGCGCCGAGGTAGAAATTACGGCGCGGCGCAGGATCGATGCCGTCGGGACGCACGCGACTGTAGTAGTCTTCGTCGAAGACGTTGTTCACGCCGCCGATCAGGCGAACGGGCGTCCCGGAGATGCGCCACTCGGCTGGAGGAGCGGCCCTGTGTTGGCGCTGCCATCGCACCGCGCAGCGCATAAAGGGCGCACCGCGCTCGGCCCCCGCAAAATCCCAGCTTCGCCATAACCCAAACCGCTCCTATCGACCCATGAAACACCGCACCTACACTCGTTTCGGCACAGTTGCGCGATGCATCTGTTGCAATCCGGTGTCGCGCTGGAGGTCATCGCGCTCTGGCTGGGGCACGAGCATCCGGTCACCACTCACGGCTACGTTGCGGCAGATTTGAAAATGAAGGAGGAGACTCTCAGACGTTTGGACGAGCTACCCGCAGCACGGCGTCCCCGGCGTGACCCCTCGTCACGATTGCTCGCGTTTCTTGAGGCACTGTAGCGACAACTTTTCTCGCCTACGTTTTTTGCGGGATCCTCGGCCCGCTCCATTATGGCCCAAAGCGCCGGGCACGTGGATTTGTTTCGGCGGTGGCTGCACGCACTGATCAGCTCGTCCAACGCTTTTTGCAGCCGCTTCATCTCCGCGATGCGTGCGACGATTTCCTGCCGCTTTGCTTTGAGGAGGTGTTTGACCTCGGCACACGATTCTCCCGGCAAGATTCGGAGATCAATCAACTCTTTGATTTCCTTGAGGGTGAAGCCGAGCGCCTTGGCCGAACGGATGAACCGCAGCCGGAGTAGTGCATCATCGTCGAAGTCGCGGTAGCATGAACCCGGCCAACGGTGTGTGGGCGAGAAGAGCTTCACCCGCTCGTAATAGCGGATCGTCTGGACGTTCACTCCGGCGCGCTTGGCGAGTTCCCCGATTGTCATCGTTGGCGGTGTTGACCTTATACTATGGTATAGGGTGTAAAGTGGGCGATGCAACCAGTTAAGCAATCGTGGATTCTGACGGGCGGATTCTTGTCCGCCCTCGCGGCGTCCCTTTGCTGCATCGGTCCCCTGCTTGCGTTCGCCGCGGGAGCCGGAAGCTTTGCCGCCGCCGGCTGGTTCGAACGCTGGCGGCCGGCATTTTTGACGGCCACCGCCGTGCTGCTGGCCATTGCGTGGGTCCTCACCCTGCGCGCTCGGCGCGTGGCGTGTCAGGACCCGGCCTGCGCTACGCCACAAAGCGGACGTTGGGCGCTAGGCGTCCTCATCTTCAGCACCGTCCTCGTTGGTGCCGTCGCGATGTTTCCAAAGATTGCCCAAATCACCACCAGCCAACCATTGGCCGCACCCGGAGCGACCGCACAAGGCAGCGTCCTTCGAGTGCGCATCCCCAGCATGGACTGCGTTGCCTGTGCACATGGCATTGAGGGAACTCTCAAACGAGTTCCGGGAGTTCGTTCCGCTGTCGTGCGCTACGCGGAAAAAGAAGCGGAGGTCGTTTTCGATCCTGCGACGATTTCTGCCAGCGCGCTGATCGCCAAGATCGACGCCACGGGATTCAAGGCCGAGCCCATCAACTGAACACCATGTCCGACTGCTGCTCATCTCAAATCAACGAGGCGGCGTCCCCGGAAAAAAAGACGGCCAAACTGCTCTGCCCCCAATGCGGACGCGTGGGCCGGCCCGTTTCGACCCTGACACTCAAGCACCAGGTCAAATCGCAATTCCTGACCGACGTGAACGGCGGCGACTTTCATTTCTGCGCCACGCCTGATTGTCCGGTGGTTTATTTTGCCGCTGGCGGTCCGGTTCTGACCACGAACGACGTCCGGCGCCTCGTAACTCAAAAGGATTCGGAGCATGCGCCCGTGTGCTATTGCTTCGGTTTCACGCCAACGATGATTCGCGACGAGTTGGCCGCCACGGGCAAATCCACCGTGATCGAACGCATCGCGGCGGAGATGAAGTCGGATTTCTGCGCGTGCGAGATTCGCAATCCGCAGGGTTCGTGCTGCCTCGGCAATGTGAAAGCTGCCGTGAAGGCAGCGAAGGTCTCTTCGCCTGTGATCGCCTGACGGCGATTATGTGAAGCCCCCGCGATGGCGGAACGACAGTGGCCACTCGTGCGCGACATCGCGCGCGTGAGCCACTAAACATTACTCTCCGCGCGTCATACCATGGCCACTCCGATCACGACCCTCCTCCAGCGCTGGCGCGAAGACGCCCGCAGCACTTATCGCACGTGGTTTCTCTGGGAAGAGCGTCTCAAAAATTTTCGGTCGATCCGCCGCGGCCTCTCCCAGGTCGTCGAAGAGATCGAAGCCGGCACCTTCGGCAACCTCTACAAAGGCTCCTCACTCGAGACCGTCGTCGGATCGATCGCCGAGCAGCGCCAGATGTTCAAGGGCGCCGACCATGCATTTCTCTGGAAGCCGAAACTGCGCATCCCCGACATCTACGAACACCGCGAAAATCAGCTCGCGTTCGGCCGCTTTCTCGACACCTGCGCCTGCTGCTCCACCGAAGACGCCGTGCTCGCCGCGATTCGCCAGCTCGACAGCCGGCAGATCAAAGGACTCGGCCCGGCGGCGGCGAACCTGCTCTATTTCCTGCACCCGACATTCGTGCCGCCGTTCAACACGGCCATCGTGAACGGCTACAACGCACTCACTGGCGCAAAGGTGAAACTTGGCAAGTGGCCGGAATATCTCGCGATGCGCGAAGGCATCCTGCGGCTCAACGCCGAGCATCGCGATTTCCTCTCGAACGACTTCGGCGCGATCGGCGGCTTTTTGTTCGACGTCGGCAGCGGCCGTTATCCGGCGCCTCCCCGCGACGGCGACGAAGCGGCGCGCATCGCGTGGGAAACCGATCTCCAAAAGGTTCGCGATGACGGCGCCGCTGCGGCCAAGCAACTACGCCGAAGCGAGGAAGAGGAGCGCTCGCACACCGAAATCCAAGGCTGGCTGCGTGACCTCGGCCGCGCGCTCGGATTCAACGTGTGGATCGCGGCGAACGACACCAACCGGTCTCTGCCGACCGGGCGACTTGGCGATGGCTGCATCGACGCATTGCCGTCCTCGATCTCAACCGCGCCCGGCAGCGATGCGATTCGCTTGATCGACGTGATTTGGATCGACGCCAAGGCCGCGCAAGTCGTGGCCGCGTTCGAAGTCGAACACACCACCTCGATTTATTCCGGCATCGTGCGGCTGCTCGATCTCGCGATCGGCGCACCCGAGCACGCCGTGAAGGGGTTGTTTCTCGTGGCACCCGACGACCGCGAAGACGAGGTGCGCGAGCAACTACTTCGCCCCGCCTTCCGCCACATCGCCCACCTGCAGATGCGCTATCTCCCGTATGGCGAACTCTCCAAAAACCGGGACGCCATCGCCCGCTTCGGCGAAGGGCTGAAGGCCATTCATGCCGTCAGCAAGTCGCTCAATTGATCATTGATCATCATGCCCGTCCCAGATGCCGTTAGATTTGCCCACACCGACACCGAGATCCTCATTTACAGCGACGTCAGAAAGCTGACCGGCGATGATCGCCTGCGCGCTTTGAAGAAGCGTCTCGATTACTGGCTGATTCGGCAGACCGATGCATTGATCGCGAAGGATGCAGCCGGAAACGGTCTCGTGGATGCTCCGTTTCCGGTCGTAATCATGAGCTGCGTTACGCTTGAGACGTTGGGGAGCGTCTTTTTCGACGACGGCGTTAAACGCAACGAAACCAAGGAGCTGTTCGAAAAGGCCGCGACTTTTACGGACCGCAAGCTGAAGGGGCCAATGGTAAAGGGCTTCGTTGGAAAGATGCGTTCGCTCTGGCCGAACTCCGATCTGAAAGACGTAAAGTCCGCCTCAGATGTGGTCTATAAATTCTTTCGCAACTCGATGTTTCACGGCTATCGCGCCCGGGGCGCCTACATCACAGGCGAGATCGATCCCAAGGCATGGGACTACGGCGATGGGTTTCTTCTCATCCATCCCGACAACTTTTGGCGAATGGTCAGAGACGCTGGCTATGCGCGGATGTTCGAGGCGGTGCTGTCTGGAAAGAATCCGGACATGCACGCTTCTGCGCACCGTTATATTGACGAATTGCTGGGATGAGAAGCCGGTGAGACGCGGCACATTCCAGCCGGCATCAGAGCGACGTTCGCACCGCTAAAAGCCGCCGGTGTGTTCCGCTTCCCGTTAGGTGTAGCGCTGGCTCTTACCGCGGCGTTCGAAGCAACCGCAGCGCATTTGCCACGACGAGAAACGTCGCCCCGGTATCGGCCAGAATTGCCAGCCAGAGACTCGCGAAGCCGACGAGCGTCAGGATGAGAAACGCCAGCTTGAGTGTGAGCGAGAACGTGATGTTGAAACGGATGATCGTGAGCGTGCGCCGACCGAGCCGGATCGTCTCCGCGATCTTCGCGAGGTCATCGTGCATCAGCGCGATGTCGGCGGTTTCGATTGCCGCATCGGTGCCGGCCACACCCATCGCGATGCCGACCGTCGCGGTTGCCATTGCCGGCGCGTCGTTCACGCCGTCGCCGACCATGCCAACGACTTCATATTTCGCGCGGAGCGCCTTCACGGCCGCCACCTTTTCGTCGGGCAGAAGGTCGCCGCGGGCTTCGTCGATCCCGACTTGTTTCGAAATGAAATCCACCGTCCGCTGATTGTCGCCGCTCAACATCACCACGGCTTCAACGCCCGCATCGTGCAGCGAGCGGATCGCCTCCGCCGCGTTTGCGCGCAACGTATCGCCGACCGCGATGATACCGAGGACCTCGCCTTTGCAGGCGTCGTGCGGCCGGTGACCGACGACGACGACCGACTGTCCGCGACCCTCGATGGCGGCAAGTCGCCGCTCGATGTCCTCCGAACAGACGCCGAGTTCGTGGGTGAAACGATGGTTGCCCACGAAAAAAGCGTGCCCGTCGATTACACCCTGGGCGCCGCGTCCACTGCGGTTCTGGTAGTCTTGCGCTCGAGGAAATTCGATTCCGCGATCCTGCGCGTAATCCACGACCGCTTTCGCGAGTGGGTGCGCGGAATGTGCGTCGATGGCGGCAGCGATGCGCAGCACGTGTTCTTCCCTGTGTTGACCGATGGCCTCCACGCCCTGAACAGTCGGCTTTCCCTCGGTAATCGTGCCTGTCTTGTCGAGGGCGAGCGCGCGCAGCCGGGCGATTGATTCCAGATGCGCGCCGCCTTTCACCAGCACACCGCGCTTCGCCAGTGCGGTCAGGCAGGCCACAATGCTCACCGGGGTTGAGATCACCAACGCACACGGACACGCGATGATAAGGAGAACACACGCCCGATAGAGCCACTGCGACCAATCGCCACCGATGAAGAACGGCGGAATCAGAAACACCAATAGCGCGACCAGCGTGACCGCCGGCGTGTAGTAGCGTGCGAACACATCCACGAAGCGCTGCGTGGGCGCTTTCTGTTCCTGCGCCTCTTTCACGAGCCGGATAATTTTCGCCAGCGTGGTGTCACCAGCAGGCTTGGTGACGCGGACCTCAAGCGAGCCTTCGCCGTTGATCGTGCCGGCGAACACCGTGTCGCCGGACTTCTTGTCCACCGGCACGGACTCCCCGGTGATCGGCGCCTGATTCACCGCTGACTCGCCCGCGGTGATTTCGCCGTCGAGTGGGATGCTCATGCCGGATTTGACCGCGACGATTTCGTCAACATTGACCTCTTCGACCGGCACCTCGACGAAACGGTTACCACGACTAACCGACGCCACCTTCGGAGCGATTTCCAGCAACGCTTCGACAGCGCGACGCGCGCGCCGATCCGCCCAGCCTTCCAGCCACTCCGCGACGCCGAACAAGAACACCACCGTCGCCGCCTCAACCCACTCGCCGACGACGGACGCGCCAACGACGGCAATGACCATCAACAGATTGATGTCGGCCCGGCGCTGTAGCAACGACCGCCATGCCTTGGGTAATATGAACCATCCGCCAGCGAGGATCGCTGCGATTGACAATCCCGCCGTGACCATCGGGGAGAGCGTCTTGGTCCAGTGCAGAATCAGCGCTGCGCCCACCAGCGCGCCCGAGATTACCAGGCTGATCGATTCGGCCCGATTGCCGCCCTGCTCGTGACCACCATGCCCGCAACTCTCGCAATCTGATTCGTGCTCAACGTGGGCATGCTCGTGCTCATCGTCCGACGGCGCGTGCGAATCCGATCTCTGGCCGGAATTGTCATCAGGTGTTTTCATTGGTTCACGACCGCGAGTGAGGTTGATCGTCCGCCACGACCCTGATCCGGGTTGTGCCAGCGGGTAATTCGGGCACGCGCAGTTCATACCGGGCACTTGGCGCTTGCAGGCGAACACGCGGCGGCAATTCGCGCGGCTCAAAGCCCGCCGAGTCCTGCCGCAGCACACTTCCGTCGGCACCGAGGAACTGCACATCGACATGACTGTGCGCTGTCGTCGCCGCGCCAAACTGCCGGCTCAAGTAGCCCACAATCACCAACCCGCCATCAGCCTTTTTGAGGATTGGCCGCGCGAGGTCGATCGCCGCCGAGGACTGGCGTTCCGCCGGCAGCGGCCATGTGCCGCCAAACTGCGTTGGGATCGACGAACAGCTCGTCAGCAGCAGAGAGGTTCCGCACAAGACGATGGAAGCAATGCAGAGGTAGTTCATGGTGACTCTGAGATTTAGGTTGTCGGGCGCGCAGACGCCCCGCGCCATTTGTGCCTGCGCCAGCAATATCGCCCCGCCTCGAAAATCGATCCGAGTGCAATTCCCGCGATTCCGCCCGCCAGCATGATCCATCTATCGAGTCGGCTTGTTGCGACCTCGACAACCACCGCGAGCGCTTCGCCGACGAATACGCCAATGGCGATTCCGGTCAGCGCGAACTCGGGCTTTGGAGGTCGGCGCGCGCGCTCCGCTTTGGATAGGTTGGTGGCTTTCTTGCGCACGAGTGAGAGAAGGTTTCAGTTGCGCCTGTTCGCGGGCTGGCGGTGCCCCGCAAATCGCTTTTGGAGTGTCAGGCGCCTGGAAATTCGTCGGGATTGGCGTCGTTGTTCGGATACCCTGCCATCGCAATTCAACCAGGCTGCTTGTCGCCCGAAAATCACACGCGGGTTGCCAACGGTTCGAGAAATATGCGGCCGGGAGACTCCTCTACCCGGCCGCATCCCACTAACAACCGGCCCCAATGAATGGGCCGGAACAGATATACGTGGCGGGAAAGACTCAGTTACACGTGCAGGCGTATTCGGCGCGTTTGCACTCACCGCAGGTGGCGGTGTTCAAATCGACTCGGAAGTTCTGCGGCTTGCCCTCTGGCGTCGCGCGCATCTGCACCACGACGCGATACGGGTCGCCCTCGGGCAGGGCGGTCTTGGAGACGTAACCGGTCGAGGTCTTTTCCAAGTCAACTTTGGCGCGACCGCTTTTCGGCTCCGCGGTCACCGCAATAACCTGCGCGCCCGGTGCCGCCGGCTTCATGGCGGCATCGTAAAACGTAATCTCGACCTTGCGGTCCTTGGTCACGAAGAACTCCGCCTTCTGGCCATCTGCTTCCAACAGGCGGCCGCCTTTCGGGCCTCCCACGATCTTTTCAGCGGCGGTGAGCGAAACGGCGCTGCACAGGGCAGCGACGGCAATGACGGACGATTTTAGTTTCATGATTTTGACGAGTAGTTTGGGACTAAATTAAGTGCAGGTGCATTCCGTGGTGTATTGACTGCCTTTTCCTCCCGCGCGTGGCGTGTAGCGAAGCTCACGGTGACACGGGCGGTTCAGATCATAGACCCGGCCGGCCACCTTGGCCGCAATGGGCGGATTCGCTTTGGCGAGGTGCGTGCAGACTCCGCAAAGCGGCTCCTCCTTTGAGGGCTTGGAGCGGAAATCGGACGGGTGAGTCTGTCTGCTCGGCGGAAGCGCGAACGCGCTGACCGCCACAAAGAGAGGCAGCAGCACGGCTGCCGTGTTCAGGGGCGTTTTCATGTTAGCGACGAATTATTGTTAGGGTTGATACGGGACGCAGTAGCCGGCCCGTGAAAATCTGCTGCTTCAGTGGGCGCCTTCGTGCGCGCGCACTTCGATTCGCACCGTGCCGGCCGGCAACGGATCGAGCGGCAGTCGAAACGTCACGGAGTCCGGCATGCGCGGGCGGCGCGGGATCTGTCGCGGTTCGAAGTGCTCGACTGATTCCCGTAGTTTCCGGCCGTCCTGCGCGAAAAGGATCACGTCAAGGTGCGTGCCGGTGGTGCCCTTGGCGGCGATCTGCCGGACCGCATATCCCGCGACCATCAATCGTCCGTCGGTGCGTTCGAGCCAGAGTTTCGTGAGGCGCACAATGGGGGAATCGTCGGCCGCGAGCGCAATATGAGCCACGTCCGACGGGGGATGCGACCGCGTGGCGCAGGCCGACAGCGCCAACGCGGCGAGGAGCAAGGCAAGCGAGTGTTTCATGACGAGGTGGTTGGTTCGTTGCGGGGGCGATCCCGTTCGACCCAATCGTAGAGGGCGGGCAACAGCACCAGCGTTAGAAACGTGGCGCTCAAGATGCCGCCGATCACGACGGTCGCGAGTGGACGCTGCACCTCAGCCCCGGAGCCGGTCGCGAGGGCCATCGGCACGAAGCCGAGGGAGGCCACGAGGGCGGTCATGAGCACTGGGCGCAGCCGCGTCAGCGCGCCCTCGACGACCGCCTGCCGCACGGTGCGGCCCTGCTCACGCAGGAGATTGAAGAAACTGATCATCATGACGCCGTTCAGCACCGCCACACCGGACAGAGCGATGAAGCCCACGCCCGCCGAGATGCTGAACGGAATCCCGCGCAGCCAGAGCGCGAACACCCCGCCCGTCACGGCCAGCGGAATGCCGGTGTAAACGATGAACGCCTGACGGGCGCTGCCAAAGCTCATGTAGATGAGCGCGAAGATCAGCGCGAGTGCCGCCGGCACGACGATGGCCAGTCGCGCGCGCGCGGCCTGGAGGTTCTCGAATTGCCCGCCGAACTCGTAGTAGTAGCCGGCAGGCACCTTGAGTCGTTCGCGCAACTTGCCCTGCGCCTCTTGCACGAAACTTTCGGTGTCACGCCCGCGAACGTTAATCAAAATCGCCACGCGACGTTGCGTGTTCTCCCGAGTGATCGTCCCGACGCGGTCGGCGACGGCGATGTCGGCCAAACGCGAGAGCGGCACTTGCAGGTGCTCCTCCGTTGTTACGGGCAGCTCGTTCAGGCCCGCTAGATCGAGTCGCTTCGATTCGGGCAGACGCACGACAACTTCGAAACGTCGATTGCCCTCGACGAGGACGCCCGCCTCTTCGCCTGCCAGCGCCGTTCCGACGACCGAATTGATTTCATCGGCGTGCAGGTTGAGCCGCTGTAACGCGTCCCTCTTCGGCGTGATCTCCAGCATCGGCACGCGCCCGAGCGCTTCGAACTCCACGTCGCCGCCACCCGGAATCGCGCGCAAAACATCACGCGCGGCCGCGGCCAGCGTTTCCAATTCTGCGTAATCGTCACCGAAAATCTTCAGCGAAAGGTCGGCGCGGGTGCCGGCCATGATTTCGTTGAAGCGCATCTGAATCGGCTGGGAAAACAGATAGGTCTGACCGGCCACCGTCGCGACCAGCTCAGCGCGCATCAGCTCGATCAAATCCTGTTTGGTCGCTGTGCGCCCGTTGATCTTTCGCCAGGTTTCTTGCGGTCGGAAGAAGATATTCGTGTCGGACACGTTCGGCCCCATCGGGTCCGTCGCGATTTCCGCGGTGCCGATGCGACTGTAGATATGGCTGATCTCCGGAAATTTTTCCCGCAGGAGCCGTTCCGACTGCCGCTGCAACTCGACCGAGTTTGCCAGGCCCACGCTGTTGCCGCGGATCATCTGGATCGTGACGGCGCCTTCGTCGAGTTGGGGAATGAACTCTGCGCCGAGCTTGGTGAAGAGCCAGACCGACCCGCCGAAGAGCAGCAGCGCACCGACCACGACCAGCAACCGGAGTCGCAGCGCCCAAGTGAGCAAGGGAGCGTAGATCATCTTCGCCACGCGCACCAGCCAGCCGTCTTTTTCCTGAATCTTTCCGCTCAGGAACCACGAGGAAAGTGCGGGCATCAAAGTGAGCGCCAGAAGCAGCGAGCCGGCCAGGGCCAGCATGACGGCGAGCGCCATCGGCTTGAACATCTTCCCCTCGATTCCCGTCAGCGCGAGGATGGGGACGTAAACGATGGTGATGATCATCACGCCGAAAAACATCGGTTTCACCACCTCGCGCGCCGCGATATGCACTTCGTGCGCGCGCTCCGCCGGGTCGAGCGTGCGGCCGAGCTTGTGCTGTCTTTCCGCGAGGTGGCGGAGGATATTTTCCACCATCACGATCGCTCCATCCACAATCAGCCCGAAGTCGATGGCGCCGAGGCTCATCAAATTGGCGCTGAGTTTCGCCTGCGCCATGCCGGTGAGCATGAAAAGAAACGACAGCGGAATCGCCAGCACGACGATGAACGCCGCGCGCCAATTGCCCAGCATGGCAAAAAGGATCGCAGCGACCAGCACCGCGCCCTCCAGCAGATTTTTCTCCACGGTTTTAATCGTGGCCTGGACGAGATCGGAGCGGTCGTAGAGCGTTTCAATCACGACTCCCGGCGGCAATTTGTCCTGAATCGCCCGCAACTTCGCGACGGCGGCGTGCGCGACGACGCGCGCATTCTCGCCTGCCAGCATGATAGCGGCGCCGATGATGGTTTCTTCACCATCTTCCGTCGCGGCGCCGGTGCGAACGGCGGAGCCGATGCCGACGCTCGCGAGATCCCGGATGAGCAGCGGCTTGATCGCACCGGGAAACTTCACCGGCAAATTCGCAAGGTCCTCGACCGTGCGTGCCCGCGTGTCAGCGCGCACGACCACGGCCTCGCCACCAATTTCAAGCACCCCGCCGCCGGTGTTTTCCGTGCTTTGCCGCACGACCGCGACCAGGCGCTCGAAGCTCACCGCGGCATCCGCCATTTTCTTCGGATCAGGTTCGATCACGATTTGCCTCTCATAGCCTCCGATCGCATTCACCTCCGCCAAGCCGGGTGTGGTGCGCAGCAGCGGCTTGATCGTGTAATCGTGCACGAGTCGAAGCTGGCGAAGGCGGTCACCCCGGTCCGCGGGCTTGTCTTTCGCGTCGTCGCGATACCGCACACTGTAATAGACGATTTCACCGAGTCCCGTCGCGACGGGCGCAAGCGCCGGTGAAACCTTCGAAGGCAGGCGATCGCGCGCGCGGGAAAGCCGCTCGGTCACCAGTTGGCGCAGCAGGTAAATGTTCGCCCCGTCGCGAAACGTCATCGTCACCTGCGAGAGGCCGAACTTTGAGAGCGAGCGCAGCTCCAGCATGTCAGGCAGTCCCGCCATTTCCATTTCGATGGGGGCCGTCACCAACACCTCGATTTCCTCCGGCGCGAGCGCCGGCACCGAAGTGTTGATTTGCACCTGCGGACTGGTGATGTCCGGCACAGCGTCGATGGCGACCTGCGTGGCCGACCAGACTCCGACCGCAATGAGCACCAGCGCAGCGAACGCGACCAGGCCGCGGCGCCGCAGGGCGAAA
>CAZENI010000156.1:0-15408 GCA_964513055.1 uncultured Opitutus sp. | reverse complement strand
CGCGGTCCGGTGGTGGCGCAGCTCATGGAGGTGTTCGCGGACGACTGGCATTTTGCGACGGGCGCCGCGCTACGCGGGGAGAAGTGGTTTCCCGAACTCGCCGCGGTCGGCCACACGGTGGCGCGCGGCATCGAGGCGGGACCGGACGAGGGCATCGACCGGCTGCGCTGGACCATCATTGGCGCGCTGAACGCCGCGCAGAAAACCGTCCGGGTGATCACGCCCTACTTCATCCCCGACTCCACGCTCATCGCCGCCCTCAACGCGGCCGCCATGCGCGGCGTCGAGGTCGACATCATTCTGCCCGCCCGCAGCGATCTGCCGCACGTGCAGTGGGCGATGTTCGGCCAGCTCTGGCAGGTGCTCGAGCACGGCTGCCGCGTCTGGCTCTCGCCCGCGCCCTTCGATCACTCGAAGCTGCTCGTGGTCGACGGCGCCTGGACCCTCTTCGGCTCCGCCAACTGGGATGCGCGCAGCCTGCGCCTGAACTTCGAGTTCAACGTGGAATGCTACTGCTCCAAGCTCGGCGCCCGCCTGGAGGCGCACGTGCTGGAACGGCGCAGTCACGCCCGCCACCTCACGCTCGCCGATGTCGACCGGCGCGCGCTGCTCATCAAGCTGCGCGACGGCGTGGCGCGGCTGTTCGCGCCGTTCCTCTGATCGCGCCGTGAGCGATTCTGACGACGCTGCACTCCCGCCCGCGGGCGTCTTGCCAGCCGGCCCGGCATGCGTCGCACTTCCTCCGTCACCCCCACCATGAGACTGCCCCGCCTGCTCGCCCCGTTGCTCAGCGTCTGCCTCCTCGCCCCGCTGCTCCGCGCCGAGTTCAAGGCCGGCGCCTTCGCGCAGGACATCACACCGACGAAGCTCCCCGCCCCGATCAACGGCGGCATGAAGGGCGCCTTCTCCAGCAACGTCACCGACCCGATGCATGCGCGCAGCCTCGCGCTGCACGACGGCCGGACCGAGATCATCCTCTGCATCGTCGATGCGTGCATGATCCCGCGCGAGATTTGCGAGGCCGCCAAGGCGATCGCGTCGAAAGCGACCGGCGTGCCCGCGTCGCGCCTGCTGATCAGTGCCACCCACTCGCACAGTTGTGCGACGATGGTCGGCGTCTTTCAAAGCGATCCCGATCCCGCCTACGTCGCCGAGGTGCCCGCGCGCATCGCGCAAAGCATGATCAAGGCCCACGCCAACCTCGAGCCCGCCGAGATCGCGTGGGGAAAGGACAGCGACCCGACGCAGGTCTTCAACCGCCGCTGGTTCGTGAAAGCCGGCGAGTCGTATGAGAATCCCTTCGACGGCACCGCCGACCGCGCGTGGATGAATCCCGGCGTCAAGAACGCCAAGGTCACGCAGCCCGCCGGCCCCGTCGATCCCGATGTCTACCTCCTCGCCGCCCGCGCCAAGGCCGGCGGCCGCCCGCTCGCCGTCCTCGCCAACTACAGCCTGCACTACGTCGGCGGCGCGACCGCAATCTCGGCCGACTACTTCGGCGCATTTGCCAACGAGATCGCCGCGCGACTCCAGGCCGGCGACGCCCGCTACGCCGGCAAGCCCGCCTTTGTCGGCATCATGAGCAACGGCACGAGCGGCAACATCAACAACGTGAACTACGGCGCCCCCGCCGCCGCGCCGCGCCGCGCTCCCGGCGAACAGATCAAGACCGTGACCGCCAGCGTGGCCGGCGCCGCCCTGCGCGCGTGGGAGAAGCTTCAATGGAAGTCCGACGCGCCGCTTGCCAGCGTCGAGCGCGATCTCTCCCTCGCCGTGCGCAAGGGCACGCCCGACGAACTCGCGCGCGCCAGACAGCTCGTCGAGTCGACCCCGCGCGACAAGGATGGCCAGTTCAGCGACCGCAAAGCGATCTACGCCCGCGAGACGCTGCTGCTCGACCAGTTTCCGAATCGCGTGCCGATGAAACTCCAGGCGCACCGCATCGGCGGCCTCACCGTCGCCGCGATCCCCTGCGAGGTCTTCGTCGAGATCGGCCTCGATCTAAAAGCGAGCAAGGTCCTCGGCGATCATTTCACCATTTCCCTCGCGAATGGCTACAATGGATACCTGCCCACGCCCGAACACCACCGGTTCGGCGGCTACGAGACCTGGCGCGCCCGCAGCAGCTATCTGGAAGTGGACGCCGCCACCAGCATCACGAAGAACCTGAAGGAAATGCTCGCGGGCCTCGCCGCGAAATAAGGCCCCGCTCCGCCACCTTCACGATATCAGGCTCCGGGCCGGACGGCTCGCGAAATTCAGCAACGAAAGACCTAGGGCGGACAGCACGCGGCCGATCGCGCCCGCCCGGGCGACCTTGGCCCGGGTGCCCGCATCGGGGAAAGTGATCGTCGGTCCCGCCAGCCGGTGCCGGGTGAACGGGGAGTTCGCTTGGGACAGATACGTCGGATTCATGACTGCCCCTACGGGCGCAGGAACCCTTCGAAACGGCTCACGCTCCGCTCACTTTTGTGCGCGCGGCGCCGTCTGTCGCCACAGCTCTGCCATCGCAAACAGCGGGTTGTGCCCGAGGTAGTCGCGGCACGGCACGTTGCGGCCCGACTCCTTCCGCTTCAGCGTCGCCGGATCGCCGCCGAGCGGATGGTAGAACTCCCAGATGGTGCCCGTCCGCTCGAACTGCGCCGCGGTTGCATTCAACGCGGCCTCGAGGAGCCGGTGCGCCGGCTCGGTGTGCCCATAGCGGATACAGCCGCGCGCCGCCCAATAGGTCATGCAGTTCCACGCGGGCCCCCGCCACATGCGCAGCTCAAACTTCGGGTCACCCAGGGCCACCGTCGCGATCGGATGCGGCGCGAAAAACTCCTGCGGATTCATCAGGTGCCCGTCGATCACCCGTCGCGCCTGCTCCGCCGTCGCCGCCCCCACCACGACCGGCCACATCCCCTCGAACGCCAGCGGCCGCGGCCCCGTCTCCCGCATGACCCAGCGATCGTGGAAGAAGCCGTTTTCCGCATCCCACAGCTCCGTCTGGATGAAACGACTCAGCGCGCCGGCCTTCTCGTCCCAGATCGCAGCCGACCGCCTCAGGCGCCGGCTCCAGCGGGCCGCGTGGTCGTAGAGCAGAAAGAGATGCGAGCAGGCATCGACACATGCTTCCATCGCCGGCGGCCGCCGATCGTAGCGGATGCCCTCATCCATCCCGCTCTCCCAGGTGTTCTCCTTCAAATCGAGATAGTAGAAGCCGCCACCGACGGCGGCCCGCTTCGCCTCGAACCAGCCGATCTGCTTCACCAGTGCCGCGAGACACTCCGCCAGAAAGTCCTCGTCGCGCAGAGCGTCGACGCAGGCCTCGGCCGACACCACCCAGATCGGCGGGAAGCCCTTGAAGGTCTTCCACCACGCCTGGCCGTCCTCGTTGAACATCACGATTCCCGGGATGAGCCCGTCCGCCTGCTGGCCCGCGAGCTCGTTGCGAAGCTGGTTGCGCACATGCTCCGGTGCCGCGCGCACGACATCGAGCCGGATGTGCGTGAGATCGATGTGACCGAAGACGCGTCCGTCCTGATAGCCGGGGCCGATGGTGTGATAAGGAAACGGGAGGTGTCCGACCGCCGGCAGCACACTGCGACCGTGCAACTCGGCCAGATAGCGCAGCATCGGCCGCCACTCCGGTTTCACCGCCTGCTCGGCCTCTCGCCGCAGCAAGTCGCGCACCGGCGCGCCATCCTTGGTCGCCAGATCGGCCGCGAAGCCGGGCAGTCCCAGAACCATCGTCGCCAGCACCACCCGTAGCCCTGCGCGTGAGCGCAGGGACCGACTGGGCTTCGTGCGCAACACCGTCTCGCCGCTCACTCGTAGCTCCATTTGCGCACCCACGGATCCTTCGTCGCAGTTTGAAACGCCTTCACCTTCTCGAGCAGCGCCGCCTTCACGTCGCGCAGCGCCGCATCATCGGCGAGATTCCTTACTTCATCGGGATCGCGCTCGAGATCGTAGAGCTCGAACTTCGGCCGGTGGAGAAACTGCTCGATCGAACGCCGGCCGAGCATCCGCGAACTGGATTCGGCCGCGCTGATCCAGGTCGGCGACTTGATCAGATCGAGGGCGGACGGATACGTGAGCTCGTGCGCGAGATTCACGATCAGCTTGTGCCGCCGGGTGCGAACGGCGCGCATCGGGTAATACATCGTGATCTCGTGCAGCGAATGCGACGCGTAGATCTCGTCCCACCCCTGCAACGCACCGCCCTCGAGTCCCGCGCGGAAGGAGCGTCCGTCGAAGGCCCCCGCCTCGAACGGCACGCCCGCGACCTCGAGCACCGTCGGCGCCAGATCCGCCCAGGTGACCATCGCCTCCTGCACAACGCCGGGCACTTTTCGGCCCGGGCTGCGCACGATGAACGGCAGCCGCATCCCGGGATCGTAGAGCGTCGTCTTCGCTCCGGGAAACGCCGCGCCGTTGTCGGACAAATAGAGAATCAGCGTGGCGTCGTATTTCCCGGCGGCCTTCAAGTGCGCGATCAGCCGGCCGACGCCCTGATCCAACCGCGACACCGCCTGATAGTATTCGGCCAGCTCCGCGCGACACGCCGGCGTGTCTGGCAAATAAGACGGCACCCGCACCTCCTCCGGCCGATACGTCACCGGCGTGATTCCGGGATATCCGGCCGGCCGGTTGCCAAAGCGGTTCGGCTCCGGCCACGTGTCAAACGTCGGCTTGCCGCCCGGCAGCACGGCATTTGCCCGATGCGGATCGTCGCTCGCGAAATACAGGAAAAACGGCCGCTCGTCCTTCGCCTCGATCACGCCGCGCGACTGGTCGGCCATCTCCACCGGGCTGCGCCCGATCGTCGCGGGGTCGTTCGCCCTGCCGCCGGACAGCACGGTCTGAAACGCATAGGCCGCCTCGGGCGCGACGTGGAACTTGCCGATCCGCGCCGTCCGATAGCCCGCCGCCGCCAGGCGCACCGGCAGGCTCTTCACCTGGTCGTAGGACTGGAAGTGGTGATCGTCATGCTGCAGGCCATACATGCCGTTGCGGTGATTGTGCTGGCCCGACAGGATGACCGACCGCGACGGGCTGCAGCTCGCGGTCGTGCAGAACGCCGCCGTGAAGCGCGTGCCGTCCGCGGCCAGCGCGTCGAGATGCGGCGTCCTGACCACGGGATTGCCATAACAACCGAGCGCGTCCCGCCCGTGATCGTCGGAGACGATCATCACGATATTGGGGCGCGCGGCCGTTGCTCCGGAGAGAACGGCGGAAACGGCCAACGTCAGCGCGAAAAGGCAGAAAGCGGACTTCATGCAGGTAGGGGCGGTTATCCTTAACCGCCCTTGTTGCGCCGACGGAACCTCAAAAAAGGACGATTGGGGACAATCGTCCCTACCTTGCCCGCGTCGCATTTAAATAATCGCTCAGCACCTGGACGTTGAAGGCGAACACGTGGCTCCCAAGGTAACGGAAGCCGTTCGCGAACTTCGGCTGTCCGACGAGCCGTTCGCCGGCATACGTGCTGACCCAGCGGCCCTGCGCATCGAGCGCCGCGAGGATCGCACGCACCGCCGGCTCCAACTCGGACGCCGATTTTTTCCAACCCGGGTCACCGATGCCGACCGTGAACGCCTTGCCGTCCGGCGTGACCCGTTGCGCGACTCTGGCAGACGGCCGCGGGCCCTGCTCCAGCGCCGCAAACTGCCGGGTCAGTTCATCCAGTTGCTGCGGCTGCTTCCAGCCGTAGTGCGACGGCAGGTTCTGGTCGCTGTAACTGAATTCGTAATACCCAGGGGCGCTCGAGTTGCCGCTCACGCCGGGGGGCCGCGTCATGTAAAGCGCCCGGTTCGTCTCCAGTTCCCGGAACCGCGGCATGCGCCCGTCGGGCAGCACGCAGGTTTTCAGGTAGGCGAGCGCGCGTGGAATCGGTGCCAGATACTTCCTGTCGCCGGTGACGACGTAGACCTTCATCAGCGTTTCGATCGCATCCTCGGACTCCAGGCCGCAGATCGCGGGCGGCTCGAACTTCCGCGCCCACGTCGGCTGCATCTCGAAATTATACTGCTGGCACCACGCCGGCTGCGGGTCCGGCATCTGGGCGAGAATCAGAAAATCGCCGAGCCGGGAAAGCGCCGTGCGGTAACGCTCATCGCCGTATGCTTCGTAGGCAGTCAGCAGCGTATCCGAGACGGATCCGGCCAGGCCGTCGTTGAGCGTATAGTATTTGTGGTAGGCTTCCTTGGGCCAGACCCGCGGCCAGTCCTTCGGGTAGCTCGCCTTTCGAATCGGGTGCGCCTCGACCGGCTCGCTCCAGCCCTGCGGAAACGCGCCGATGGGAAACTGCGCCTTCAGCAGCGAATCGAGCGCGTAACGTGTCGCGTCGTGAATCGCGGCATCCTTGAACTCCAGCGCGCGATCCAGCCGCGCGAGAAACTGGATCGACGATTGCGTCTGGTTGTCGTCGAGCGACGAGTGGTTGCGGCCATTCTTGGGCCCCTTCCCGTTTCGATAACGTCCGGCGTGCGTCCCCTTCGGGTCGAAATCGATCCGCTGGCTCCAGCCCCCTGACTCGAGCTGCCCGTGAATCAGGGCGAGACCGGTCTCGCGTGCCGCCTCGAGATGAAAGCGATCGCCGGTGGCCGCGTAGGCGTCGAGATACGCACCGCCGACCGACGGCGTCCCCGGCGGCTCGGTGAAGATCTGATCCCGCGTCGCTTCGCCCTCACCCCAGCGCTGCGTGAGATCCTCGCTCGTGTAGTAGACATAGCCGCCGTGCGCGGCCACCTTGGTGCGATAATAGGTCGCGGCCTTCTTGAGCGCGGTCTCGGCTTCCGCCCGCAGCGGCGCCTGCGCCATCGTCGCGGCGGTCGTCCCGACGGCCATCAGCCCAAGCAGGGCGGTCGGCACGGCCGCCGCGACCCAACGACACCACCGCACTTCTTTCACTTCGTTCATGGGAAAAGCTCCGGTTCCTGTTTCGTCTCGTGGGAGAGTTTCCAACTCAACTCCTCCACCCACGCGTTGTGATTGAAGTTGCCGATCCACTGGCGTTCGTGCGCGCGCCGGAACCTGAGCAGTTCCCGCAGCGCCTCCGCGCCGCGTTCCGGCGTCGACTCCGGGTCGGCCAGCGTCAGCAAGCCGGAGACGCGCACCGTGAGCCGGGCATGCGCCAGCCCGAGCCGCAGAAACTCGACCCGCGCGCCCGCCTCACGGTCCCCCTGCGCCGCCGTTCCCGCGCGGACCAGAATCGTCTCCGCCGCCGCAAAATCCTCCGGGGTGAAAATCCGGTGCGCGACCTTGCCCCACGTGCGCCACCGGCTCGCTCCGCGGTCGTCGAACGCCGCCGCCAGCGCCGGCCGGCTCGCCATCGTGGCCCGCTCCCAGTGCTCGAAATACGCCTTCACTTCCGCCGCGGCCCGCCCGAACCCACCGTAGTATTCCGCCAGCAAATCGTCGGGCCGCGCTTCCGGCTGCGTGTGCAGCCGCATGAGCAGGTAGAGCGTGGGCCCCTGCGTGCTCCAGTGCCCCGTCAGCGAGTCGAAGTCCGTTCCGAGCATGCCCGCCCGCGCGGCGTGTTGGAAGTCGTCCGCGAACTGATGCGCAAACACAAACGGCAGGCTGTAGCCGTCGAGAAAGTAGTTCGTGCGCAGGAACAGCCGCGCCCCCGCCTCGCGCCAGCCGCGCCACTGCTGCTGATACCAGGCATGCTCGTCCTCGGCGCGCGGATACCACCCGGCCGACGGACAGTAGCCGAGGACGATCCGCTCGTGCAGCTTCACGCCCGACGTCGGCGCCTGGAAATAATTGAAGTAGGCATAGCCGACCGCGGAGACCTTCGGGTTCTCCTGCGCCGCGAGCTGCTGCACGGCGAGCGCGAAGCGCGCATAGCGATCCGACATGAAGCGCGCGCCGTGGACCTTGAAATTGGGCGCGTAGAACGTGTTCGCGTCCGCCGGAGCCGGGCCATCCCACGCGCGGCAGGGCGCGCACTCGCACATCCCGAGGATGTCGTTCTCGACGACGTTGATGAAATCCGGCGCGCCCCTCGCCTTCCATTGCGCCACGATTTCACGGTGCAGCTCCGGGTTCGAGACGCACATGGCGAAGCGCGCCGTGGGCTTCGTCGGCCCGCGCTTGCCGTTCACGAGTTGGAACCACTCGGGATGCTCTTTCCCGTATTTCGTCCACCACGTGGTGAAGGCATGCCCGTAGCTCATCCGCTCGCTGCGCCCCAGCCGGTGCCGGCGCAGGAAGATTGTCTGCTCCCGCGCATAGTCGGCCGCCGCCTGCGGCGTGAATCCAAGCGCCGGATGCGCACTCGTGAAGCCCGTGCCCGTGCGCACCTGCCGCAACGCGAACGCCGGCGCGATCGTCGCGCTGGCCGGTCGGGCCACGACCGTCCGCGTCTTCGGCACGTGCGTGCCCGCTTCCCCGGGCCACAGCCAGCGGACGCCAAGGTCGCGCTGCAGCCACTCGTAAACACCGAAGAGCGTGCCCGCCGACGTGTCGCGCTCGAGCGGATCGCCGGCGCCGTCGCGGCCGGCGATGAAGATCGCGTTCGCCCGCTCGTCGACGCGCAGCCGGAAGTTTTCCGCGGCCATCTCCGTGCCGATGATTCCCGTTCCGCGCGCCGCGCTCGTCTCACCCAGGTAGATCCGGGCCCGCCCATCCGCGGACAGGGCACTCTCCGCCGTGACCGCGAGCCGCACCCCCGTCGCGCGTTCGACATGATGCACCAGTTCCTGCGCCGCATACTTCGCCACCGCCGTGGGTGCATCCGCCGTCACGACGACCGCCGCCGCCCGCGCGTCGCGCACGATCGCGACCTCCGCGCCGGGCAACGACGTCACCCACCATCCAAAAATCGCGATGCCCAGTGCCCCGCCCCGCATGGAACGAGTCCTGGTCCGTTCCGGCTTTCCCGCTTTCCGCATTTAAGCCTTCAGTGCTTTCCCATCACAGATCGAACGTCGCCGTCACGATGAACTGCCGCGGATCGATGATGCGATAACCATTCGGCGAGCCGTCGGGAAACGCACTGATTGCCTGCAGCCGGCCGCTCTCCTGGAGATTGCGCACATTGAGCTGGAACGTCGCGCCGACCTTGTTCGCGAACAGCTTCGTCCGGTAACCGACGAACGCGTCAGCATACAGATTCGCCTTCGCATACACGGGCCGGTTCCGATCGAGCTCGGTGATCACCGCCGGCAGGCTCTGCACGCCGTAGTAGCCGATGGCGCCCTTGTCTTCCCAGCGCAGCGCGCCGCCGACATTGAAGCGCTTCAGCCAGCGCTGATCGGTGATGCCGGAAAGCTGGAAGTTGGTGCTGAAGTTGGCGCGATACCGGCGGATCTGCGGCCGGCTCTTGCCTTCGTTCGCCTTCGCCACGGCGAGCTGCGCCGTGACGTTGCCCGTGATCCACTGCTGCGGAGTCTGGCCGCCGTCGTAGCGGCTCGTATACCACGGTAGGCCCGTGTCGAGATCGATGAGACTCTGCCACAGCGGCATCCGCTCCGCCATGTAGCTCGTCAGGTCCGGCGCGACACTCGCGTCGATCGCCTCCTGCTCCGTGGCGTTGAACTTCATTGTCCAGTAGTTCGTCGGGTTGTAGTTGATCTCGATCTCCTTGCCCTTCGAGACGAGTTCGTCGGTCTGCGCGAGGGGCAATCCACCGCTCAGCGTTCCCTCCTGCAGGGAGTGGATCACGGCGATGTCCATCTTGAGCGTCTCGGCCACCCGTTGATCGAGCTGCGCCTCGGTCAGCGTCGTGCCGCGCCGGAGCGCGTCGTTGCGGAGCCAGTTGCGCGCGCGCAGGTCGAGGCCGAAAGGCCGCGCCGTCGTGAGATCGTAGATGTCCATCTTCACCGCGCGCCCGGCGAGCGTCGTCGACTGGCCGTTGCGCGCGTTGACCTGTTTCGTGGTGTATTGGTTGGCGCGGATGTTCAGCTTCCCGCCGAAGAGCATCACGGTGAAGCCGTAGTCCTGCCCCTCGCCCGTCGGATCCGGCAGCGTCTGCGCGCGCAGATTCTGCGCCGGCGTCGACGGCACGAAACTGTCCGACTCGTTTGCGTGCACGTGAAACCACGGGAGCGGCTTCACGACGATGCCCGAGGTCTTCGTCGGTCCCTCGCGAAACAGCCAGTCGCCGGGCGCCCACTGCCGGTCCCACGCATAGTCGTGCGTCTGCCCGTCGGGCATGAGCTGCGGCTGCACGCCGCGCTTGATGTAGCTCTGGTCGCGCCGCACGCCGAAGGTCGTCACCACGCGGCCGCGGAGAAAGTGGTTCTGCAGCACCGCGCCGCGCGTCTTCAGCACGCGCAGGACGTTGCTGGAGCCGCCGGTGGCGTCGATCGACGCCGCGCCCGCCAGCATCGCCTGCTCGCGACGGATGTTGCCGGTGGCCGCGTTGCCCCAGATGTAGTCGTAGAGGCCGTGGCGGAAGTCCGAGGGCGCGTAGTCGACGTTCTGCCCCTGGTTGTCGCCGATGTAATACTGGAAGTAGTTGCGCGAGATCGTGGGCGAGACCTGGTTCTGCGGCAGCGTGCCGACGGTGGCCTGGTTGGCGCGCGGGACATTGGCGCCGAGCCAGGCGTGGTTGCTCGTGATCACGTCGCGAAACGAGAAGCGCCGTGTGACGTTCTGCTTGTGTTCGCCGTAGCCGGAAAGCTGATGCAGTCCCGCCCAGCGCAGCAGGTTCTTCTCCTGCGTGAGGTCGAGTTTGTAGGCGAGCTGCGCGCGGTAGGTGTCGTTGGTCAGCGGCACATCGTAGGTGTAGCCGCCGACGATGCCGATGTTCGGCCGGAGGTAATTCGGATTCACGCTGCCGTCGAGCAGGCGCTGGTTCACGTCAACCTGCAGGTAACCCACCGCCCCCGTGCCGGCGCCGCCGGTGCCGAAAAGCGCGCGCTGCCGCCGATCCGAATCCTCGCGGAACCAGCCGAGTTGCGTCGCGAGCATCTGCCGCGGCGTGTTGAAGAACACGTGCTCGAGCTGGACGGTGGTCGTCGCCGTCCGCTCCCAGCTGCGGTTCATCGCAGCCAGATTGATGTCGGACCAGTCGTAGATCGACTTGTCGCTCACCGTCGCGTCGCTCGCAAAAAGCGGCTGGGTCGCGCGGATCGAGGTCGGCGCCGTGGTCATGAGGCGGAACTGGTCGAGCGCCTGCGGCGTGGTCGTGGTCGAGCTGCGCACCGGCGTCCAGTGCACCACCGTCCCCTTGTCCACGGATACGAGCGAGGTGCCGACGCCCGACGAGATCGAGCCGGCGAAGGCGAAATACGCAGGCGGATTGCCCGTGAACGTCCCGAGGACGCTGCCATCCGGCCGAAACGCGCGGTTGGTCAGCGGATCCCAGGTCGGCGAACCGGCGTTGCGCCACTGCGTGATCGCGTCGCGCGGCATGATCGCGTTCGGGCGGTTACCGTGCAGCCGGTAGAGCGAGTGCGACAGGATGAGCGTCGTCGCCTTGAAGGGCTGGAACTTCACCATGCCGTTCAGCCGCACCGAGTCGGTGCCCGACGGCTTGCGCACGAAGCCATCGTGCTGGAACGCCGCGCTGCCGCGCACCGCGAGCTTGCCGGGCCGGAGCACGCGGTTCAGGTCGACGCTCGCGCGGTAGCCGCCATAGCTGTCGGCGCGAAACTGCACCTGCGAGCGATCGCGGCCGAGGTTCGCGGTCGACGGCACCATGTTCACCGTGCCGGCGGCATTGCCCAGGCCGAAGATGTTCGAGTTCGGGCCGCGGCTGATCTCCACCGCGTCGATGTTGAGCGGATCGATCGGCACGCGGTTGCTCGTCTCGAAATTGCCGAACGAGACGTTGGCGTTGCCGATGCCGCGGATGCGGTTCGCGTTGTTCGGATCCATCATTGTGCCGTCCGTCGTGCGGCCGCTCTGATCGATCTGGAAGTCCGTGTAGTTGCCCGTGCCCTCGGTGCCGGCCTCGTAGGCGAAGATGTCGTTGATATCGAGCAGCGCGAAATCCTGCATCTGCTCCTTGGTCACGACCGTGATCGACGAGGCGAGATCCTCGATGCGGGAATTGAGCCGCGTGCCGGCCATGGTGTTGGCGCCGTAGTAGCCCCGGTTGTCGGAGACGACCTCAAACGGCGAGAGCACGAGGGGAGCCTCGGCCGCGCCGGGATCAGACCGGTCGCCTTTTGCCACCAGCGGCGCCGGTCTTGGGCCGTTTGGGTCGGAGCCCCGGCTGACGGCGAGGATGCCGTTGCGCGATTGCGTCGCCACGAGTTCGGTCCCGCCCAGCATGCGGTCGAGCGCCTCCTTCGCGGTATACTCGCCCTTCACGGGCTGCGTGCGCGCGCCGCGCACGACATCGGCCGGATACACGATCTCCTGGCCCGACTGCTCGGCAAAGGTCTTCAACGCCACGAGCGCGTCGCCGGCCGGCACGTCGAAGCTGCGCTTCGCGGCCTCGGCTGCAAAGGCGCACGCCGTGAACGCGAACAAGGCAAGGAGGCGGGTGAGGTTCATCATGGGAACAGGGATTCGCTCGGGGCGGAGCAACGGGTCACACACTAGAGACGAGCGGACCCGTCCGGACCAGCGACAAGTTTCGGCGGAAAATGCGCGGCCCAAAACCCCGGCTTCAACCGTTGCGCTCAGCGCCGCCGCAGCACGATCAGTCCGTCCGCACGCCGCTCGGCGACGATGCCAAAGTTCGCCTCCAGCACCTCGACGAAATTCTCCACGTGATCGGCCCGCAGCCGGCCGCTGATCCGCAGCCCGGCGAGACTCGCATCGCGCACCACCAGTCGCGCCCGGCCGCCGGACTGCTGATTGATCCGCGCCACGACTTCTCCCAGCGGCACCGCGTCGAACACCAGCCGGTTCGTCTGCCACGACAACGCCTCGTCCAGCGCCGGCGCCGACAGGGTCTCGACGACAGGCGTCGATGTGGCCAGGACCGCCGCGGCCGGGGCGGCGACCGTCGGCACAATCACGCGCTGACCGGCGCCCAGCTCCGCCGGTGCGACTGCCACCGCCGGGGGCGCATCGGCGGCATCGGACGCCGGCGGACTCACCTGCACGCGCCCTTCCGTGACCAGCACCTCGATTGCCTCGGCGGCCAACCGGACGTTGAAGGCCGTGCCCACTGCGCGCACCGCCACGCCGCCGGCGTCGACGATGAACGGACGCGCGGCGTTCTTCGCCACCGTGAAATGCGCCTCGCCGCGCACGAGGCGCACGCGGCGCTCGGTCGGCGTGAACTGCGCGGTGACCTCGCTCCCGGCGTTCAACTCCACCTCGGAACCGTCCTCGAGGCGCAGCACCCGCGGGCCCACCTGGGCGATGGAGGGGGCCACAGCCTTCTCGCCGCCCGCGTTCCGGTGCGGCCACCACCATATTCCGGCCACGGCCAGCGCCGCCGCGGCCGCCAGCGCCGGCAACACGATCCGCGGCCAGCGTCCGCGGCCGGGCCGGGCCAGCAGGTCGGGGTCGGCCGCGACGTCGACGGAATGCGGATACCGCGCGAGCCGGTCAAAGGTCCGCCAGGCCGCCTCAACCTCGGCGAACGCCGCCGGATGCCGCGCATCGGCCGCACACCACTCGGCGAACGCCGCGTGCTCCGCCGCGGTGAACGCCCGCGCCTCGCGCCGGGCCAGCCACTCGGCGGCCTGTTGCTGGATGGCCTGGGCCCCGCGTTTCATCGGTATTCGCGGCCGATGCCGTGCCGGCGCAGATACGCGGTGCAGCGCTGCATCCCGCGCACGACCTGCGTGCGCACGGTGTGCTCGGAGATGCCGAGCTGCTCGGCGACTTCGCGCTCGGTGTGGCCGTAGATTTTCGTGAGCGTGATCACCTGGCGGCACCGTTCGGGCAGCTCGCGCACGGCCTCCGCCAGGAACTCGAGCTCCTGCCGGGTGCTGACGGTTTCGACGACATCGGTGTGATCTAAGACGGATAACTGCCCGATCTCAGCGACAGACTCGATCTGCACCACGGCCCGGCGCCGCGCGGCATCGATCACGGCGTTGCGGGCGATCGCGAACAGCATCGCCCGGGCCGACGTCGGCGCCGGCCGATCGGGCGCGCTCTTCTTCATCCGCCAGAGCCGGAGAATGGCGTCCTGCGCGATGTCGTCGACTTCCAGGAGCCAGGGGAAACGCGCCCGCAGCCACGCCTTCAGCGCCGACTCGTGCGGCTGCACCTGTGCGGCAAACCACTCGGCCTGTTCGGTGCGGATCGGAGGACTCGGCGCCGGCAGCTTCATGGCAGGACTCCCGTTCGCAGCCATCGGATCAGCGCGGACCACTCGCCGCCACGTGCCGCGCGAGTTCGGCTTTCAGCTTCGCGAGCTCCGCCGCGTGCCCGGCCGAGGCGATCAGGTTGCGCAACTCGTAGGGATCGCGATTCAAGTCGTAGAATTCATCCGCGTTGTGAAGGTCGACGTAGTGGATGTATTTCCAGGCCTCGGTGCGGATGGCCTGATATCCCAACTTGACCGTGCGCGGGAACACGCTCTCCGAAAAATGCTCGATCAGAAACGACTCGCGCAGCGCGGGCCCGTTCTCGCGCAGGAGCGGCACGAGCGACTTGCCGTGCAGCCCCGAGGGAATCGGCGCGCCGGCGAGTTCCATGAACGTCGGCGCGAAGTCCAGCGTCAGGGCCATCTGGTTACGCCGGCTGCCCGCCTTGATCAGCGCCGGATAGCGAAAGAAGAGCGGAATGCGGATGCCTTCCTCGTAAGCCAGCCGCCGCTCCACGCTGAGACCGTGCTCCCCGTAGAAATAGCCGTGATCGCTCGTCACCACGATCATCGTCCGCTCGAGCTGCCCGGTCGCCTCGAGCACCTTGAAGAGCTCGCCCATGCTCTCGTCGATCGCGGCCAGCATGCGGAGCCGGTTGAGGATCACTTCGTCGCTCGAGCCCGTCTTGGGGCCGAGCGGCGGCAGGTTGGCGATCGGGCGCTGGAGCGCCGGCTTGCCCTCGGGCGCGGCGAGCGCGTTCGGCCGCCGCGGGACCTTGGCCCCGGCGTAAAGCGTCTTGTGCCGCTCCGCCGGGATGAAATTCGACAGCGTCGGATCCGAGAGCGAGCCGTCGGCGCGCTGAATCGTCTCCGGGTGGACCGCCTTGTGCGAGTAGTAGAGCAGAAACGGCTTCGCGTGCTTCGCCTTGAGAAACTCCACGGCGCGCTCGCTCAGGATATCCGTCACGTAGCCCTTCGCGTTGACCGACTGGCCGTTCACGTTCAACTCAGGATCGAAGGTCGAGCCCTGCCCCTTCAGGCAGACCCAGTGATCGAAGCCCGGGCGCCGCGTGTCGTCGTTGCCCATGTGCCATTTGCCGACGAACGCAGTCTCGTAGCCGGCCCGCTGCAGCGCCTGCGGAAACGTCGCCAGCTTGTGGCTGGCCGCGCTGCGGTCGGTGTTGTCGACGATGCCGTGCGCGCGCGTCTGCAGGCCGGTGAGGATGTTGGCGCGGCTCGGCGAGCAGATG
>CAZENI010000155.1:0-15474 GCA_964513055.1 uncultured Opitutus sp. | reverse complement strand
GATGGTGCAGGAGTATTACGTCGCGCGCGTGCGCGCGGTGGAGGCAGCGGCCAACGCGCGCCGCGCCGCGCTGCGCACGAAGGCCGACGCCGAGGCGTATCTGCGCGACGTGCGGCAGAAGCTTGCGCGCTGCTTCGGGCCGCTCCCGGCGAAGACGCCGCTCCACGCGCGCGTGACCGGCATCGTCGAGCGCGACGCCTACACGATCGAAAAGGTGATCTTCGAGAGCCGTCCTGGGTTTCCGGTGACGGGCAATCTCTACGTGCCGAAGGGCCGCAGCGGGAAGCTGCCGGGCGTCGTCGGCACCTGCGGCCACTCGGCCAACGGCAAGGCCGCCGAGGCCTACCAGTCGTTTGCCCAGGGGCTCGCGCGGCTCGGTTACGTTTGCCTGATTTATGATCCCTTCGGCCAGGGCGAGCGACTCCAGTGCGTCGGGCCCGACCTCAAGCCAAAGCACGGCGTCGGCGTCAGCGAGCATCTCCACGTCGGCAACCAGCAGTTTCTCGTCGGCGAATTCGTCGGCTCCTGGATGGCGTGGGATGGCATCCGCGCGCTCGACTACCTGCTCACGCGGCCCGAGGTGGACCCGCGGCACGTGGGCGTCACGGGCAACTCCGGCGGCGGCACGCAGGTGACGTGGCTCTGCGCGCTCGAGCCGCGCTGGACGATGGCGGCGCCGAGCTGCTTCGTGACGACCCTGCGGCGAAACCTGGAGAACGAACTGCCCGCCGACACCGAGCAGTGCCCGCCGCACACGCTCGCGCTCGGGCTCGATCACGCGGACTTCATCGCGGCGATGGCGCCGCGGCCGGTGATGCTGCTGGGGCAGGAGCGGGACTACTTCGACGCGCGCGGCCTGGACGAGGCGTTCGGCCGGCTGCAGCAGCTTTACCGCCTGCTCGGCGCGGAGGAGAACGTGGCGCGCTTCATCGGCCCGAACACCCACGGCTACCACCAGCCGAACCGCGAGGCGATGTATGGCTGGTTCCACCAGCAGACCAAGGTGTCCGCCGCTTCAACCGAGCCCGCGCTCACGATTGAGAAGGACGAGACGCTCCAGTGCACGCCGCGCGGGCAGGTGGCGGCGGACGCGCCGGCCACGGTGTTTTCGTTCACGCGCGAGCGGGCGCGCGCGTTGGCGGCGCAGCGGGCGCCGCTCGACGGGGCGGGGTTGCAGCGGGCGATTGCGGCTGCGTTGAAACTGCTCGCGCGCGACAGCACCGCGGCCCCCGACTACCGCATCCTGCGCCCGAGCCCGAACCGCCGTTACCCGAAGCGCTTCGCCGCCACCTACGCCGTCGAGACCGAGCCCGGCATCCACGCGATCGTATATCGCCTGAGCGACGTCGACCTGCTCTCGCGTCCGCCGCGCGACGCACGGCGCGCGATCCTCTACCTCGCGCACCACTCGGCCGACGCCGAGCTGCGCAGCGAGCCGCTCATCGCGGAGCTTATGCAGGCCGAGCCGGCGTCCGCGGTGTTCGCGTGCGATGTGCGCGGCGTGGGCGAATCGCAGCCGACGACGACGGGGCAGGGGATCACCGCCGCCTACGGCAGCGACTACTTCTACGCGGTCCACGGGCTGATGCTCGACGCGCCCTACGCCGGTCAGAAGACGCACGACGTGCTGCGCGTGATCGACTGGCTGAAGGCGACGGGCCACGACGAAGTGCACCTGGTCGCGCGCGGCTGGGGCGCGATCCCGGGGACGTTCGCGGCGGTGCTGTCGGCCGGCGTGACGCAGGTGACGTTGAAAAACGCGCTCACGAGCTACGACGACATCGCGCAGAGCGAGAGTTACCGGTGGCCGCTTTCGTGCCTCGTGCCGGACGTGCTGAAGACCTTCGATCTGCCCGACTGCTACCACGCGCTCGCGGCGAAACAGCTCCGCCAAATCGAACCCTGGGGCGCGATGGCGGGGTGAGGCGCGGGGTGGGAGGGCTCGGACGCTCGCGTCAGTTGCAACCTGCGCGCGGTCCCGCGCCGGACCACGTGATCCGCAGCATCGCCAACCCGACGCGCTTTGCGGACACTCACGGCCCGAACACTTCCGCCCATGCGCGCCGCACCCATCCCTCGCCTCGTCCCTCGCCCGTCTCCCCGCGCCTCCCGTCATCCTGCCGCGCGCGAAGTGGCCCGGGGCGTGAGCGTCGGGACGATTGCGTGGGGCATGTGCGCCCTTGCCCTTGCGTTTGGCTTTGCTCCGGCGCTCCGCGCTGCGTCCACCGCCCAGCACACGCCGCTCGCCATCGCCGCGCCGGAGCGTCCGCTGCCCGCCGGCAAGCGCGTGCCGTTTGGCTGGCCCGCCTTCGCTGTCGGCGCGGAAGCCGTGACGCTGCGACTGCCGCCAGCTGCGCCCGATCCTGCCGCCGGGGCCTCCGCCTGGCTGCGGCTCACCACCGCCGTCGACGATCGCTCGCCGCGGTTCGTCGAGATCGCACTCGGCGGGCCGGGCGGCCGCGCGCTCGGCCGGCTCGACCTGCGGTTCGCGCATGCGATCGAGATTTTTCAATTCGAGCTGTCCGCCGCCGTGCTCGCCGAGGTGCGCTCGCGCGGGCTCGCGCTGCGCCTCGCGGGTGCGGGCGAGCCGCTGTGGTTTTTCGGTGCCGCTTCCGGCGTCCCCGTCGAACTGCAGCCGCATCTCATGACGGCGCCTGCAGGCGTCGATCGCGTGGCCGAGTTTCACCGCCGCTTCGCCTCGGTCGCCTCGGTGCAGACCTTCGGCTGGATGCAGGGCTGCGTCTTCGAGGGTCTGCACGCGCTGGCCGGGCGCGACCCGGCCGGTCCGTATTTGGCCGCCCGTGACGCCCAGTGGCGGCTCTTCACGCCGGCCGGCGATCGCCTGATCTACGAGAGCCCGCGCAGCGAGCCGATCGCGGATCGCATTTACGGGATCGAGGCCTGCCTGCCCTTCGCCGATCTCGCGCGCCGCGATCCGGCGAGTCCGCTCGTCGATCGCTTCGTCGCGTTCGCCCGCCAGCACACGCGGGCCGACGGTGCGATCCAGGATGGCGGCACGCTCTCCGCCGAGGGCAGCTACACGATCGCGTATCCGCTCGCGACGATCGCCGCGGAGCGCCGCGATCCCGCGCTTGCTGTCCTTGCGCGCACGCAACTCCGCCTCCGCCACGAACGCCTGTGGCACGACGGGGCGCTCTGGCTGCGGCGGATGGACAACAACACGCACACCTTCCGCGGCTGGGCTCGCGGCGTGGCGTGGCACGCCCTCGGCGTCGCCCGCTCGATCGAGCCGCTGCGTCAGCTCGGCGAAACGGCGGAGATCGAAGCCGAGCTCCGGCGCATCGCCGCGTGGGTCCTGCCGCGTCAGCGGCCCGACGGCCTCTGGTCGTGCTTCCTCGAGGACCCGGCCGGCGCCGTGCCGGACACTTCGGGCAGCGCCGGCATCGCCACCGCGCTCGCGTGCGGCGCCCGGCTCGGTGTGCTGCCGCCCGAGGCCGGCGCGGCCGCGCGGCGGGCGCTGGCCGGCGTGCAGGCGCACCTCACGCCCGACGGCCTGCGCGGCCGCGTGGCGCAGAGCAATCGCGGCGGCGAGGCGCTCCAGCGCAGCGACTACCGCGTGCTCGCGCAGATGGGCATGGGCCTGCTCGCGCAGTTGATCGCCGAATGCGAGCGCCTGCCCGCGGCCGTGGCGCGCTGAAGCGGCGGCGACGTTGACGTCGACCTCGCTCGTTTGCCGGGCACACTGCTGGCGTCCAAACCCACTCATGAAGAAAAAATCCGTCTTCCTCGCGGAGAACACCAACCTCGAGATCGAGGCGTTTCTCCGCACCCACGGCACCGTCTTTGTCCCCGTCGGTGCGATGGAGCAGCACGGCCCGCACGCGCCCATCGGCACCGATATCTTCCTCCCGCAGGAGATCGCGCGCCGCGTGTGCGTGCAGCGCGGCGACGCCCTCGTGGCCCCGCCGCTGACCTACACGCTCTCCTACCCGCACCGCGGGTTCACGAGCGAGTTCAGCCTGAGCATCGAGACGTTCATGGCGGTCGTGCGCGATCTCGCGCAGTCCTTCGCCAAGGCCGGCTTCAAGCGGATCGTTTTTCTCAACGGCCATTACGACAACACCTACGCCCTCGCCTACGCGTGCGCGCAGGTCGCGGAGAAACTCCCCGCGGGCACGCGCGCGTTTCCCTTCAACTACTGGGACGGCCTCACGCCCGAGCAATTCGGCGTGATGAGCGAAGGCGGCAAAGGCATGCACGCCGGCGAGGCGGAGACGTCGATGCTGCTCGCGATCGATCCCACGCGCGTGGACATGACGCTCGCCAACGTCGAGTATCTCAACTTCCCCGACACGATCACCAAGTCGCCCGCGCTGCACACGGCGTTTTTCTTCTCGTCGCCGGGCAGCGTGTGGCGCGCGACGAAGTCCGGCACGTGGGGCGACGCACGCCAGGCGACCGCCGCCAAGGGCGAGCAGCTCCTCGAATGGGGCGTCGCCTCCGTGATCAATCTGATCGCCGACCTCGAGAAGACCTTCGCGCAGACCGAGGTGCGCTGAGCGACCACAGAGATTGGCGGCTGACTCAGAGGTTTCCTGCCGCCGCGGCCTCGGCGAACGCGAGGGCCGGCAGGGCGAACCGCCGTGACGCGCGACGGAACCTCCGCCTGGCGGAAGTCAGGACCTGCGGACCGCTACTGCTTTTTCTTCGCCGCCTTTCTTGCGGCGCCGGGGTTAAACGCCGGGTCGTCCTGCTTGCCGAACTTCGCGCGGCGGTCGCGTTCGTGGAGATCGGTGCGGGCGAAGGTGCCCTCGCGCACCGGCTCGTGGGCGGCGGTCGCGAGCGCGGTGAGCCTCGCGAGCACGGCAGGCTGCGCGGCGGCGACATCGCGCGACTCGCTCGGATCGGCGGCGAGGTCGTAGAGTTCCCACGCGCGGACGTTGGCGGGCTTCACGGCGCGCCACGTGCCCTGGCGAATCGCGGTCCAGCCGTTGATTTCCCAGTAGAGGTAGTCGTGGATCTTTTGCTCGGCGGGGCGGCCGAGCAGAGTGGGGAGGAGGGAAACACCATCGACCCCTGCGGGCACGGTCGCGCCCGTGGCGGCGGCGAGGGTCGGCATGATGTCCGGAAAATAGGCGAGCAGATCGGTGCGCGATCCGGGCGGGATCTTGCCGGGCCAGCGCGCGGCGAAGGGCACGCGCAGGCCGCCTTCGTAGAGGTTGCCCTTCCGGCCCCGCCACTCGGCGCCCGTTTCGGGGTGCTTGTTGGCGGAGTGGACGCCGCGGTTGTGCTGCGGCGTGACGAAGTAGTCGTTGCCGCCGTTGTCGCCGCTGAAAGAGACGAGGGTTTGCTCGTCGAGGCCGAGCTCCTTGATCAGCGCGAGGAGCTCGCCGACCTGCCGATCGACCATCGTGACCATGGCGGCGTAGCGGCGGGCCTCCATCGGCCAGTCGGTGCGGTCGCGGTAGAGCGCCCAGGCGGCGTCGCTATCGGGGATCGTGAAGTTGCCGTGCGGCGGGGTGTAGGGGAGGTAGGCGAAAAACGGCCGGCGCGCGTTGTCGCGGATGAACTGCTTCGCGGCGTCGTGGATCAAATACTGCGCGTAGGCGGGCGCGTGGTTGCGATCGCTGCCGTCGTTGCCGGCGATGGGCACCTCGGTGCTGTTGCGGATGAGATACGGCGGGTAATAGGTGTGCGCGTGGACCTGATCGTAGTAGCCGTAGAACACGTCGAAGCCGTGCTTCTCCGGCACGCCCGTCGAGCCGCGGCCGCCACAGCCCCATTTGCCGAATCCGCCCGTGGCATAGCCCAGCGGCTTGAGCATCGCGGCGATGGTCGTCTCGTCGGCGCGCAGCGGTGTGCCGCCGCCGTTGGCGCGGATCGAGGCGTGGCCGGCATGCTTGCCGGTCATGAGACTGCCGCGCGTGGGCGCGCAGACCGAGGAGCCGGCGAACATGTGGCGGAACACCATGCCCTCCGCCGCCAGGCGATCGAGGTGCGGCGTGCGGATGTTCTTCCCGCCCATGAAACCCGGCTCGTAGTAGCCGAGCTCGTCCGCGACGATGTGGATGATGTTGGGTCGCGCGCCGGCTGCGGCCGCGGACGCCCGCGGCGCGGCCGAGACGGCAAGTGCGGTGGCGACGCCGACGCCGGCCAAACAAGATCGAAGGAGCGGTTTCATCGGTGATGGCTGGATTAGCGGGCGGGAGTGATCCGGAGGTTCGCAAAGTGCGCGACGGTGGAGCCCTCGAACCAGAGGGCGACGGCGCCCTTGCCCGTCGCGCCGGTCTTCACGTCGTTGACGATGAGCGTCGGCTGCTCGGCGTTGTTCACAAAGAGCCGGGCCTTGTCGCCCGCGACGACGATTTTCACGCGGATCCATTCCGCAGGCTGGATGTCGACGTAGGACTCGTAGCGTGACGGTGTCGCCTCGCGCAGCGCGAACCAGGTGTGCGTGGGGTGGGAGATGTATTGCGCGGTGTGGTTGCGCCGTTCCTGATCCTCGGCCCGGCCGTTGGTGGGGCGGAGGTAGAAACAATCGTAGGTCCGGCGGTCGGCTCCCACGCGAAATGCAATCCCGACAAAGCCGCGCGCGCCGCCCGTGGCGCCGGCGCCCGGTTCGCCGGCGATGTCCACCTCGATCGTGCCGTCGGAAAACTCGAGGCCCTCGACGATCGCGAGGTGGTCCGTGCGGTTGGCTTCGCCCGCGGCGCCGCCCTTTTTCCCCGCGCCTTTTTTCGCCGCAGCTGCGCCCGAAGCAGGGCCGGACGCGGCGGGGGCCGCCGTGAGTCGCAGGGCGGCGCGGCCCTTGAAGGTGGCCGGTGCGGCCTGGGCGTGGTGGAGCGCGAGGCCGTTGGTCGAATCAAGCGGAAGGCGTCGCTCCTGGGCGGTGAGCGTGGCGGACACAATGGCGCAGGTGAAGACAGAGAACGCGAAGCGCAGCGGAGTCATGGTCGGGGAGGGGATGTCGGGGAAACCGAAGTTTCCTCCAGCTGCAGTGCTGCTTCGAGCTGAATCTCGCCGTCGGCGGCGGGGATGCTCTCGGCACCGGCCGCGACAGTCGTGCTCAATATCAAGGCCGCGAAAGCTCGGGTGAGAAACTTCACGGACGGGACGGGGCATCCACCGCTGCAATCGCCGCACGGTCAAGCCGCGCGCCAGTTACCGTTTGCCCGCATCACGTCGGTCCGCGACGCGATTCACGGCGCGGGAAACTGACTCCGGCGGTTCATCAGGCGCACGACCGCCGTCATGGTTGCGCGTCCTTCACCCGCGGCGCGCGTTTCAGGTGGCGGTCCGCAAACTCGAGATACTGCGCCCAGTCGTAGGGCGTGATGTCGTGCGCGCCCGGCCGCAGGTGGTAGCCGAGCCGGTCGCCGCGCAACGGCCGGTCGGGCACGGGAAACTGATCCGTGCCGAGGCCGCGTTCGCCGAAGAGCCGATAGACGGGCTGCGCATGGACGAGCGCGAGAAACTCGCCCTTCGGATCCGCGCCGCGATCCTCGCTCGCACTCGCGACGTAGAGCGGGCGCGGCGCGACGAGCGCGAGCAACTCATGCTGGTCGACGGGCAGCGCGGCCTCGTTGTCGTCGTATTTCCGGTAGTTGAGCGCATACCACGGCGTGCTGTGCCGGCTGTTGGAGATTGCGACGGTCTCGCCGTAGATGCGCTTGGCGAGCGCGGCGCCGCCCGCGCCGGAGTTGTTGGAGATGACGAGGGCGAACCGCTCGTCCTGCGCGGCGGCCCAGAGCGCGGCCTTGCCGAGGCGCGAGTGGCCGTGGACCGCGACGCGTTTCGCGTCCAGCTCGGGATCGCTCTCGATCCAGTCGAGTGCGCGGCTGAGGCCCCAGGCCCAGATGCCGATCGAGCCCCAGCCGTCGGGCGCGCGGCGGTTGACGCTGCCGGAGGCGAACATCGCGCCGACGCTCTCCTCCATGCCGTCGTCGCGATCGGGGCAGAGGTCGCCGTAGTAAAGCGTCACCGTCGCGTAGCCGCGCGCGATCACGGTCTCGATGTCCCAGCGGCCCGCATGCGCGCCGCGCCCGGCTGCGGTGGCGCGGTGGTTTTCGATTTTCTGCTCGGGGCTCGCGCGCATCCACGCCGTCGAGATCGCGATGCCGGGATCGGCGTGCACGGAACTGTTGCCGAAATAATTCAGGCCCAGGAATGCCGGCCACGGTGCGCCCGCGCCGTTGGGCTGGTGGACGAGCAGGTGCATCTTCGGGCCGTCGTCGCGCGCGGTGAACCACACGGTGATCTCCTTGCGCGTCGCGCGCCCGCCGAGTGCCGCGTGATCGACGGACGTGGTTTTCCAACGCGTTTCCGCCGGGCGTCCGGACGGCGTGCGGCCGTAAACTTCGCGCGCGAACAGCTCGATCAGCTCGGGCCGGCGCCGCTCGCGCCAGGCCTTCGCGTCGCGCACGAGCGAGCCGTCGGCGCACACGAGCGGATCGGGCAGCGGGAGATTGCCCACCTTGCTCTCGTCGTAGTTCGGCGGCGCGGCGGCCCGCAACGCCGCCACCGCCATCGTTGCCGCCAGGAAAAGCCGTCGCGCCTTCATCGCCGCCAGTCTCCCCGTGCAGCCGGGAAAAATCCAGCCTCGGTCCGGGCCGTGCGGCGACCCGAACTCTGACGGTGCCGACGGCCCTCGAGACGCCAAGCATCGCTGAACCGCGGCGCGCGGGCGGCCGCTTCACTCCGCATGGCGTCGCCCACGCTCCGCGTCCCTGCGGACATCGAAACATCCAGACCAAGGGATCTGTCAGTTCCCGCCCTGTCACTCTTCCGCTCCCCGGAAGAGCCGCCCCGCCAGCTATGTCGCCGGCGGCACCACCGCCCGCCCCGTGAGCGTTGCTGATTTCGCGCCCACGAGGTGCAGCCTCGCCGGCATCAGGCCGCCGGAGTGGAGGCAGGGCCATGCCTTCCTCGGCACGGTCATCGCGCCCGCCCAACCCTGCGTTTGCGGCTTCCGCGGCCGCATGGACGAGCGCTACGATCTCGTCCGCCGCGTGACCGACGACCGCTACGTTTACCTGCGCAACAGTTTCGCGGTCGCGCGCTCGGCGAGATTCAACTTGTCGTCCGTCGAAGCCCTTGCTGCTTCGCATCCATGAGGATCGTTTCGCAAAAGGCCACGCCCCGTCGGCTGATGTTCTGCTTGTTCGTCGCATGCGGTCTCACCGGAGTCCGAGCCGAGCCGCCGCCGAGTTCCTTCGGCGTCTGGGACCGAGGTGACACCTTCGACCCCAGGCAGTATCCCTTTCTGCGCGGGTTGTCGTTCAACGCCTCGTGGTCCGAGGTGGAACCGAAGCCGGGTGCCTTCGACTGGATCCGGCTGGATCAGGCGCTCGAGAAGGCGCTGCAAAACAAAGTCTACCTGTATCTGTCATTGGGCGCCGGACCGGAGGCACCGGAGTGGATCTACCAAAACGGCGTCCCGAAGGTGGTCACCGACGACGAGCGGCATTTGGGTAAATGGGAATATTATCCCTATTACCTCGCACCCGCCTACCGGGCTTTTTTCACGCGGCTCATCACGGAATTCGGCAGACACATTCGCAGCTACCCCGAGGAAAAGCAGCGGCGCATCGCCTTCGTTCAGGTCAAGACGGGCTGCACGGGCGATGAGGCCGCCTACAAGGGTGAGCCCAAGGACAGCAAATACACGCTGCCCAAAACGTCGGCGGCGTGGCGCGAGTTCCGCCTCGATACGTTCGCCCTGTTTGTGAAGCTGTTTCAGGAAGGCTCCGGCCCGAGAATCGATTTGCTCTTCAACTCGGTCGGTGGCGACGCGTTTGGCGGCGACGGCTTCGAGGAGGAATGGAAATGGGTCACCGCGCATCTCAAGGGCGGCTTTGGCATCAAGAACGGCGCGCTTTCCCGCGGCCACCACCTCAGCGGCGAACGCGCGTTGGTCGAGCAATGGAACCCCTATCTCATCGATCCGAAGGGGCTCACCTTGTTTCGCCGCTCTGAGATGGACCAGACTTGGACGCGGCCCTGGTATCAGCTCAACCTGCCGCTGAATTTCTATTGGGGCGCCGTAAATGCGCTCAACAGCGGGCAGAGCGTCTGGGACATCAGCAAGCGAGCCATCGAGGAAGCCAAGGCCGGGGGCTTCGAGTATTCGTTCTATTTCTTCAACAAGTATGCCGGCCAGATCCATCCGGAGACCGCCACCGCCGCGTTCTGCGCCCTGCACAAGGGCCTCGATGCCGCCGACACCAAGGCGTATCCTGAGGACAACTTCGGCAAAGCCACGCCCAAGAACCTCGAGCGCATGCTGAAAATCTGCGCGCAGTTCGCCCGCTTCGGCGCCAACGCGGACGACCCCGACGCCCTGACGATCGGCCAGGTGGGGCAGCGTCGCGAACAGAAGGGTTTCAACGACGTCGGCTGGCAAATCTGGCCGGACAACTACTCCCGGTTCCTGGAGCAAATCGATGCGGATGAGACGTCGGTGCCCCGGTGGCGCGTCGGCGGCCCCATCACTCCGTCATCGTCCATCTACTCGCGGTTCGCGCGCGGTTTCGAGCACGCCTCCGGCCGCGACGCACTATTTTTTCGGCTCCACGAAAATTTTTTCAAGGATCGCACGCCCAGGACCGTCACGATCCGCGTGGTCTGGTATGACGCCCAGCCGGGCTCGACGTGGAAGCTGACCTACGACGCCGGCGAGCCCGCCATGAAAACCGCGTTCGCGGTCACCGGCACCGGCGATCGGCAGTGGCACGATCAAACCGTCACGTTGCACGATGCCGTGATGCGACGCGGCGGCACCCGGGGCAGCGATCTCGCCGTGGTGAACACGGACGACCGGGACGACATCTTCAGCATCATCGAGGTGAACCGGGGCGTCCCCGTGGCCATGCCGCCGCCCGACGCCAAACCCGCTTCCGGTCAACTCGCCGCGCCGCCCGAACGCGTGAGAAAGCGCGCGAAGAAATCGATCTGACCGCCGGAGATTTCCGGGAAGCGCGACGCTCCGGCATGGGGCCGCGCGCAGGTTCAGAGCTCCTTGATGCGAATATTCCGCCAGCGGATTTCCTCGCCGGCCGGCTTCTTCGTGCCGTCGCCGATCTGGTGCACTTGCAGTGCGATGAGGCCGCGGAGGGTCATGCTGTCCTTGAGGTCGGCCGCTTTGACGCCGTTGATCCAAGTCTGGATGTGGTCGCCCTTGCATTGGATGCGGGCGAGGTTCCACTCGCCTTTCTTGAAGGCCTGTTGCGCGGCCTTGTTGTCCTTGAGATCGGAGAGCCAGCCGCGGCGCGCTTCGTCGTAGACGCCACCGGTGAAGGCGCGGGGCGAGGGATCGATCTCATACTGGTAGCCAAACACGCGGTCGGCGGGAAATTTCTTTTTCTTCGTCCCGTTGATCACCGTCTCGGTCTCCTTCGTGTAATACTCGCTGCGAAACTGCACGCCGGAGTTCATGTCGGGCGCGACCTTGAACTCGAACTCGAGGATGAAGTCCCCGTAGGTCTTCTTCGTGCACAGGAAACTGTTCTGGGTGTTGATCACGGTCTTCCCGACGATGGCCCCGTCCTCGACACGATAGAGCGCCTTGCCGCTGTGCTGCTCCCAGCCATCGAGCGTCTTGCCGTCGAAGAGACTCACCCAGCCGGCCTCAGCCGCACGGACCGAGACGGCAGGAAGAAACGCGCCGATGAGCGCGACGAGGGGAAGCCAGCGGCGGACGCCGCGCAGGGGTGTTTTCATAAGGGGGAATCTGGCACGCCAAAGACCCGCGGGGAAGTTCTCAATCTGCGGGAAAATTCGGGGATAGTGAGCACGCATCACTCGTCCTTCCCGACCTTCGTCTGCACGGTCGTCGCTTTCACCTGCGCGAGAAACGCAGTCAGCGTCTGATCCAATTCCTTGGTCCTCTCCGTCATCTTGACGGAGAGGTCGTTCGCCTCGCTGAGATCTTTGGAGAGGTCGAACAGCTCGAGTTTTCCGGTTTTCCACGTCTTCACTAATTTGAAATCACCCCAGCGCAGTGCGGACTGGGCGTTGCGGTCGTAGGCTTGGTGGAAGATCAGGTAGGGGCGCTGGCGTTTCACTTCACCCACGCCCGCGTTGCGCAGCACCGCGGTGATGCTGCCGCCGTCAATGGTCGCCGGGAGCGTCGGTTGGTAGCCGGCGAGTTCGGCCATCGTCGGCAGGAAATCGAGGCCCGTCACCGGCACGTGGCTCACGCTGCCGGGTTTCACGCCGGGGCCGAGCACGATGAAGGGCACGCGAATGCCGCCTTCATACATCCCCGCTTTGCCGCCGCGCAGCGGGTGATTCAGGCCGAGCCCGAGGTCCTTGCTGCCGGGCAGGCTCGTGCGCCCGCCGTTGTCGGAGAGGAAGAAGATGTAGGTGTTTTCGAGCAGCCCGAGCGCGCGGATTTTTTCCATGAGCCGGCCGATGCCCGCATCGAGGTCGTCGGTCATCGCGGCGAAGGTAGCGAGGTTGTGCTTCTTGCCCGGCGCGAGCGATTTTGTGCGCTCCATCGCCGCCGCGCTGTGCTGGATCGCGAGGTGCACCGCGTAATGGGAGACCTGCAGATAGAACGGCCGCGCCTCGCGCGCCTGCTCCTCCAGAAACGCGCACGCGCGATCCGTGACGCTCACGACCCGCTTGGGATCGTCGTGGACGATGGCATCGCCGGCGTCGCGGCCGGTGCCGGTGGCATTCCCCGTCAGGCCGTCGCTCGCATCGTAGCCCTGATCGGCGGGGCTCACGTTGTCGTAGCGATGATCCCATTTGCCAAAGTGCGCCGCGCGGTAGCGCGGATCGGCCGCCTTGAGCATGCGCGGGATGTTGAGCTGCTGGCGATAGACGGCGGGCCAGCCCTCGCGGTCGGCCTGATACTCGTGCCGCGCGGGTGTCTGCGAAACCTGCAGACTCCGCCGCGTGGGACAGCAAAACGGCGCCGGTGAGTAGCCGTTGCTAAAGACCATGCCCTGCCTCGCGAGCCGCTCGATGTTCGGCGTGCGGAAGTAGTCGCTGGCTGTTTCCGGGTTGCCCGGGATCATCTGTTGCGACGTGCCCACCCAGCTTTGGTCGTCGGAGAGGATGACGATGAAATTGGGCTTCGACGACTGCGCCGCCGCAGCCGCGTGCGAACCGGCCATCGGAACCAATAGCAAAACAAGGAGAGGGAGAACGCGGGATTTCATGAAGTGGGGTCGCCGCCGCCTGGCGGGGCCGCGACGGAGGCAGCGCGTGATGGTTGTGCCGTGGCAGCCGCGACCTGCCAGTCAAATTGCCGGGCGGAGTTCGATGGCACGCGCCATCTCGCGCGCGCGAAGTCCGCCGGCTGCTCAAAACACAATCAGGCTCCGCGCCACCTCGCCCTTGATCAGCGCCTCGTAGGCCTCGTTGATCTGATCGAGCGGGTATCGGCGCGTGATGAGCTCGTCGAGCTGGAGCTTTCCCGCCTGGTGCATCTCGATCAGCATCGGCAGATCGGTGCGCGGGCGCGCCGTGCCGTAGAGGCTGCCGATGAGCGATTTTTCGGCGTAGACGAGCTGGTTCACGTTGATGGGCGCGCGGGCGTCGGCGCGGGCGATGCCGACGACGACGCACTTGCCGCTCTTGCGGGTCGCGTCGAACGCCTGCGCGATCGTGTCGCCGCGGCCCACGGCCTCGAAGGTGAACTCCGCGCCCTTGCCGCCCGTGAGATCCTTGATCGCCTGCACCACGTCGCCGGCGCGGGCGTCGACGGTGTGCGTGGCCCCGAAGCGGCGTGCGTGATCCAGCTTCGCCGCGACGGGGTCCACCGCGATGATCTGCCGCGCGCCCACGGACTTCGCGCCCTGCACGATGTTCAGCCCGATGCCGCCGCAGCCGAACACGGCGACGGTGGAGCCGTAGCGCACCTGCGCGGCGTTCGTCACCGCGCCGACGCCGGTGATCACGCCGCAGCCGATGAGCGCCGCCTTCTCGAAGGAGAACCCCGGATCGATTTTCACGACCGAGGCCTCGGGCATCGTGCTCACCGAGGAGAACGCGGACACGCCGGCGTAGTGGCGGATCGGTTGCCCGGCGGCGTTGCGAAAACGCATCGTGCCGTCGGGCATCGTGCCATTGAAACGCATCGCGGTGCCGAGTTCGCACAGTGCAGGCCGGCCGCTCGCGCAGTATTCGCAGCGGCCGCACGAGCCGCGCCACATGAGAATCACGTGGTCGCCGTGCGCCACGGTCTTCACGCCCTCGCCGATCGCCTCGATCACGCCCGCGCCCTCGTGGCCCAGGATGATCGGCAGCGGCATCGCGAGATCGCCGCACATCACGTGGTAATCGCTGTGGCAGACGCCGGCGGCCTTCATGCGCACGGTGACCTCGCCGGGGCCGGGCGGCTGGACCTCGACCTCCTCGATGCGCAGCGGCGTGCGTGGTTCATAAAGGACGGCGGCGGTGGCTTTCATGGTGGGGGAAGAAACGGGGTGATCCTTGCGAGCCGGAACGGGACGATGAACATCCAGCCTTCCGGCGAAATCGCCGGCGAGCATTACTCCCGCGTTTGTAGTGCCACGGGTTGCCGCCCTGCAAGAGTGCCGGTCACGCCATTCGATCCAGGCCAGGCATCGGCCGCCACCGGGAATTTCAGCGCGACGGACTGGGGATGATCCTCACGCGCGTTGACGCGGCGGCACAGAAAACGCGTTCGACATCCGCGGAAATTCCCCGCACACCGCGCACGCGGATCACCGGATCCGTGCGACCCCGACCCCGTGCCCCGCCTGGACCGTGCGCTCAGGGATTCTCCTGGCCGGCGCCGGCCCGTCGCAGCTTGTCCCGCCTTACCCCGAAACCCTGACCTCCCCGTGAATCGCCCCTCCCTCGCCGTTCGTGCCGGTCGCTTCGTCGCGCCCGCGCTCGCACTTGTGCTGGCCCTCAACTCCGAGCTCTCCGCCCAGACCGTCGCCGCTCCCTCCGTCACCACCCCCGCGCCGGGCGCCAAGAAACCGGCCGACGGCCTCGTCCTGCTGAATCCGTTCGAGGTGAAGTCCGAGGCCGACAACAGCTACGGCGCGCTCAATTCGAATTCGCTCACGCAGTTCAACACCGCGCTCAACCAGACGCCCGTCTCCGCCGACATCTTCACCGAGGAATTCATGCGCGACATCAGCGCCACCTCGATCGAGGAGATGCTCAACGGCTACGGCGCCGGCGCGGGCACGGTGATGTCCAATCCCGATTCCGACGCGCTCTCGCAGCAGCCCGGCGATCGCGTGGCTGTGCGAAGGCCGCAGCCTCACTCGCGGCGCGGCACCGGCACCAGGATCAGCGCGGCAAGGAGCACCAGCGTGCCCACCGCCCAGGCGTGCCACACGCCGGTGAGCAGGAAGTGCACGCCGCCGAGCAGGCCGCCCGACTCGGCCAGCGCCCAGGCCATGATCGCCCAGCCATTCGATCATGCCCATGAAGAGATGGCGATCGAACAGCTCGACCAGGTCCTGGCGTTGCGCCGACGTGATCTCGTCCCTGGGAATCTGCGGTTCGGCGGCCGGCGCGGCGGCG
>CAZENI010000154.1:0-15547 GCA_964513055.1 uncultured Opitutus sp. | reverse complement strand
CCGGTGAAGAGGCGCGTCTTCACCTCGAAATACTCCTCGAGCGTCCCGTGGTAATCGAGGTGGTCGCGCGTGAGGTTCGTGAAGACCGCCGCGCCGAACTGCAGGCCGCGCACGCGCTGCTGATCGATGCCGTGCGAGCTCACTTCCATCACGGCGTGCCGGCAGCCGGCATCGCGCATCTGCGCCATCATGCCGTAAATGTCCAGCGCCTCGGGCGTGGTGCGGAATGACGGCACGGTGCGCGCGCCGAGATCGTAGTTGATCGTGCCGAGCAGGCCGACGCGCTGATCGCCGTTGAGGAAATGCTTCAGCAGGTGCGTGACCGTGGTCTTGCCGTTGGTGCCGGTGACGCCCACGACGGTCATGTCGCGATCGGGAAACTTGTAGAATCGCTGCGCCACGCTCGCGAGGGCGGCGCGCGCGTCGGCGACCTGGATGAACGTCACCTTCGCCGGCGGCAGTCCCGGCATCTTCTGCGTCACAATCGCCACGGCCCCGCGGCTGACGGCCTCGTCGATGAAACTCGCCCCGTCGGCGCGCAGGCCCGGCAGCGCGAAGAACAGCGTGCCCGGCACCACCCGACGACTGTCGATCGCGAGCCCGGAAATCGGGCGCTCGAGCGAGCCCTTCACGGCGAGGGTCTCACCGTCGCGGAAGTAGTCGGAGAGTTTCGGGGCCATCTTGAAAATGCGGTTGGTGGCGAGCGTCTCGCGGCGGGTGCGCCGGACGGGCGCAGGCTGGGCGAACGCGTGGATGAGCGAGTAGTTTTGCGAGAGATAACCGATCACCGGCGGCCTCCTTGGGTGTCAGCGACGACGCTGGGGCCGGCCGACGGCTGGCTGTGGGATTGGATGTCGAGAACAGGGATGAGTCGTTCGCCGAGGCGCTTGAAGGAGGGCGCCGCGACGGTCCGGCCGTAGGCGACGCCGTTCGGCGCGCGGTGATCAGCATCGTCCACGATGACGGAAATCACAACCTGCGGCTGCCCGGCCGGGAAGAAGCCCACGAAGGAGGCGATGTGGTGCTTCTTCGACCACGCGCCATCGATGAATTTCTGCGAGGTGCCGGTCTTCCCCGCGACATCGAAGCCCTCGATGGCGGCCTCGACAGCGGTGCCGCCCTTGCGCGTGACGCCCGTCAGCATCGCCGCGACGATGCGCGCGGTGCCCGCCGAGACGGCGCGGCCGATCTCCTGACGATCATAACGGAAGACGACGTCGCCATTCGTGTCGCGCACCTCCCGGACGACCTGCGGGCGCAGCAGCATGCCCTCGGCGGCGATCACGGACATCGCCTGATGCATTTGCAGCACCGTGGAGGAGATGGAGTGGCCCATCGGGATCCGCGTGATGTCGATCGGATACCACTCCTTCCAAGGATTGAGGATGCCGCTGACTTCGGCGCCGACGGGGAAACCGAGCTTGGCGCCGAAGCCGAAGGCGCGCGCGTAGCGGTGCAGGCGCTCCTCGCCGAGCAGGATGCCGAGCTGCGCCGCGCCCTTGTTGCTCGAGTGGCTGATGATCTCAGCGACGGTGAGATCGCCCATGCGATGATCCTCGGAGGGAAGGGACACGAAGCGGCCGCGGTGCATGGCCTTGTCGAGCGCGCAGTCGAATCGCGTGCGCTCGGAGACCAGGCGCTCCTCGAGCGCGGCGGCGGCGGGGACGATCTTGAACACGGAGCCCGGGTCGTAGATGTCGGCGACGGCGGCATTTTTCATGCGCGCCTGCTCCTCCGCGGGGACCTTGTTGTATTCGTTCGGATTGAACGTCGGGTAGTTCGCCATCCCGAGGATAAAGCCGTCGCTCGGACGGCTCACGATGATGGAGGCCTTCAGCGGCTGGAACGTCCGCGCGATGTGGGCGAGTTCCTGTTCCACGATGTCCTGCACGATCGCGTTGATGGAGAGGTAGACGTTGTAGCCGTCGGAGGGCGCGACCCGGCGGGTGTTGAACTGCGCGAGCTCGCGCTTGCGGCCGTCGCGCTCGCCGACGCGCCAGCCGTTCTGGCCGCGGAGATAGAAATCCGCGACGGCCTCGATGCCGGTGGCCGGCTCCTGTTGCTTGTTCACGTAGCCGATGATGTGGGCGGCGAGCTCGTTGCTGGGATAGGAGCGGTTGAAGACGCGTTCGCCGACGATGCCCTTGAGGTTGAGCTTGCGGATGATGGCGTAGCGCTCCTCGGAGATGCCCTCCTTGAGCTTTACCCAGCGGATCCGGCCGGGTCGCTTGCCGTCGGTCGTGATCTCGTCGGCGCGCTCGTCGTCGGCCGGGGCGCTGGCGGCGGGTGGCGTGAAGACGACGGGGTCCGCCGCGGCGGGGGCGTCGCCGAAACTGAGATTGAGGGCCATGGACGGCTCGGCCACGGCGGTCGCGCGCGCCTGGTAGCGGGGAATGAACTGCTGCCGGAGTTCCTCCAGCGGAATGCCGGTGAGCCGGGAGAACCGCGGCCACTTCACCCACTCCGCCGCCACCAGCGCGTGCGGATCCACCCCGAGGACAATCGAGGAGTGGCTGGTCGCGAGAATCGCGCCGCGCTCGTCGCGGATGTCACCGCGCCTCGCATGCTCCACGATCAAATGCTGTCGCGTCTCCGAAATCGTCTTCAGCAGCGCCTCGCGGTCGATGACGTGCAGCCACACGAGGCGGCTGACCAGCACGCCCATGCAGAGAAAGAGTCCGCCGGCGAGCAGGACGAGACGGGAATTGGCGGCGAAGCCCTTGGACATCGGAGTCAGCGCGACGCGAACCGGATGGAGACCGCCGGGGACGGGACGCCCCGGTCGGTGTCGAGACCGCCGCCACTGCGCCGGGCAAGCCGGTCGGTGGGGTTTTCCGTCACGTGCTCGACGTGCACCTGGCTCCACGGCACGAGGCCGAGGCCCATCGCGGTGTTGAGGGCGCGGAGCTTGTCGGGCGCCTGCTCCATTTCGATGATGGTGCGCTTCTCGTCGATCAGGCGCTCGATGCGCACGAGCTCGGCGGCGAGGAGGCGGTTGGCGTTGGCGGTAGTGGAAATCTGGTGACGCATCCAGACGGTGCCGAGCCCGGTCGCACCGACGACCGTGAACGTCACGAGCAGGCAAACCACGAGCTGGTTCACAAAGGCGGAGGAGTTTTTCTTCATCGCAGCGAGGGGAAAGTGAGTGGGGGCCCGGAGCGGAATCGCTCAGAGCTTGCGCAGCGCCCGCAGCTTGGCGGAGCGGCTGCGGGGGTTGACGGAAAGTTCGTCGTCGCCCGGCGTCACGGGCTTGCGCGTGAGCGGCTCCGCGAGTTTCACGCGCAAATCCTGCGGCGTGCCATCGGCGGCGCTCTCGGGCTGGCCGCACAGGCGGCGGAAAAATTGTTTCGTCGGCCGATCCTCGAGGGAGTGGAAGCTAATGGCGGCCAGCACTCCGCCCGGGGCGAGCGCCGCAAACGCCGCCGGCAGGGCGCTTTCAATCGCCTCGATTTCGTTGTTCACCGCAATCCGGATCCCCTGGAAGGCCCGCGTGGCCGGGTGAATCCGCATCGCGTGCCGCTCGCGCGCCGGAATCGCCTCCGCGATCAGTGCCGCGAGCGTGGCCGTGCGCGCCAGGGCGCCGGTGCCGCGGGCGGCCATGAGGGCGCGCACCACGCGGCGCCAGTGCTGCTCTTCACCGAGATCCCGGATCGCGCGCACCAGCATCTCCTCCGTCGCTGTTTCCAGCCACCGGTTCGCCGGCACGCCGGTGCGAACATCCATCCTCATGTCCGCCGCCGCATCGTGCCGGAAGGAAAACCCGCGGGATGCATCGTCGAGTTGGAAGGACGATACGCCGAAGTCGAACAGCGCCCCGCTGAGTCCCGCGAGCGCCAGCTCCGCCAGCCGGCCAAAATCGCGATCGATGAACGTGAAGCGCGCGCCAAACTCCTCGCCGAACCGGGCCGCCCGCTCCCCCGCCGCGGGATCGCGATCGAGCGCGATCACCTCCACCCCGGGCGCCGCCTCGAGCAGCGCACGCGCATGCCCGCCACCGCCGAACGTGGCGTCGAGGTAGCGTCCGCCCGGGACCGGCGCGATCAGCGCCAGCACCTCGCGCCGCATCACGGGTTCGTGGCCGGAAGTCATGACAGGCCCTGCAATCTCACCGTGCTGCGTGACCATCGGAGAAGCCTTTCGATCCGGGAACCTTGCCGCCGGCAACCTTGCGCTTGGCCACCGTGCGCAGCACCAGGCCGTCGCGCACGCGCGGTGTCACCGCCGCCCGGGCGGGAAACGCCACCCCGCCCTCGTCGGCCACGATCCATGCCGGGAACGGCCGGCGCGAAGCCGCCGACGCGCTGAGGGCGGACTTCCGCAGCGGGACACGGGTGGCGAGGGCTTTGATTTTCACGACTCGGCGCATGGCGGGACGGGTTGGGGTTTGACGCGCTGAAGAAAGACGGGAATGGAAGAAGGCACGTTGAGCACGCGCTCAAAGATCCAGACGGCGCATGAGGTCGCCGAAGTTCTCCCCGGCGGTCCGGGCCTCCTCCTGCGCCCAGCGGGCGGGACTGTAGATATTGAACTTCGTCAGCGAACCGACGAGGACCGCCTCCTTCTCGATGCCCGCGTGCTTCAGCAGTTCCGGGGTGAGTCCGGCGCGGCCGGCCGTGTCGTAGGTGAAGCTCAGCGTCCGCGAGAAGAAGCGGGCGCTGAACGCCTGCGCCGCCGCGTCACTCAGCTTCTGGGCGGAGATCTTGTCATGCAGCTTGTCGACCTCGCCAGGCGGCAGCACCGCGATGTAGCCGTCCGGATGCGGCGTCGCGAGAAAGGTCTCAGGCTTTTCCGTCTCCTCGGTCTTCTCAGCCTCCACCGCCTTCTCCCCCTCCTCCGTCTTCTTCTTCGCCTTGGGCAGACGCGCAGCGCGCCAATCCGACGGGATCGTAATCCGACCCTTGTCGTCCATCGAGTGCCGGAAAAGGCCCGTATAGACTGTTTTGTTTGCTGCCACGTTGGAAGGGGGCCACCAAAACGCCCCACAACGCCACATTTCAACCCACTTTCACCCCAAACGGTCAAACCAAAACCCACCGAAGCAGGGACAAGTTATTCACTTGTTCACACGGCAGGTGTCAGAATGCCGAAGTCGGTGTAAGGATGACGGGGTCTCTTCCGTGGGCCGCTGATCGTGCACGGACCGGCGCCTGGGGCGTGCGGTCCTCCACCGACTTTCGCCAAATCAGGCGATTGGACGTGCAAGACCTTACCGAGAAGCTCCGTGAATTCTCACACCCCGTCCTGTCCAAAAATTGAAACGCTCACGCCGCATCGCGGTAACAATAGTTGAGCAGGCCGCCGAGCCGTTGCCGTCGACGGACTTTCCCGGTCGCGGTGGCGCTCTCGGCAGCCGGTTCGATGATGCGACCAGCAAGTCCCTGATGATTTCGCTCGTGATGGTAATACTCGAGATACTCAACAATCACGCGGCGCAGGTGGTCTTCACCGAACCTCCGGCCCCCCTCCTCCAAGATCGGCAACTCATATTAGAGATCGCTTCTTCGAACACCCCGCGTTCCGAAGCACCTCCGGGACGTCCCTTCAGGGTTTCACGTTCACGGTCATGCGACTACCTGCTCGCTGGTCGCGTCGAAGAGATGAGCCCGCTCCAGATCGAATGTGATCCTGATCCGTTGGTTCGCGGTGGATCGGTCCGTCGGGCGCACCCGGGCAACGAAATTCGTCGCGCCTGAGTCGAGATAGAGCAGCGTCTCCGATCCCATGGGTTCGGCGACCTCGACCGAAACTTCGACCGTTCGGTCGGGATCGGGCACGGTCAACGAGCGGGTGTCCTGCACGTGCTCAGGCCGGATGCCTAGAATGATCGGGCGGTCGACATGAAGCGCCGCCCGCTCGGCGAGCGGCGGCGGTAGCGCGAGGGTCAGCGGCGGAGCCTTGGAATTGGTCTCGCTGAAAAACAATCGCCCGCCTGCGCGATGCACCTCGCCGCGGAAAAAGTTCATCGGCGGCGAGCCGATGAAGCCGGCGACAAACACATTGGCGGGCCGATTGTAGAGTTCGAGCGGCGTCGCAACCTGCATGATGACGCCATCCTTCATCACGCAGATGCGGTCCCCCATCGTCATCGCCTCCACCTGATCGTGCGTCACGTAGATCATCGTGGCGCCGAGGCGCGCGTGGAGTTTCGAGATCTCGGCGCGCGTGGAAACGCGCATCTTTGCATCGAGATTCGAGAGCGGCTCGTCGAAAAGAAACACCTTCGGCTTCCGCACGATGGCCCGGCCGACGGCGACGCGCTGGCGCTGGCCGCCGGAGAGCGCCTTCGGTCGGCGGTCGAGGTAGTCCGTGAGCCCCAGCATCGCGGCGGCCTCGCGCACGCGCGCGTCGATTTCCGGTTTGGGGAATTTCCGCAGCTTCAGGCCAAACGCCATGTTGTCGAAGACAGACATGTGCGGATAAAGCGCGTAGTTCTGGAACACCATCGCGATGTCGCGATCCTTCGGCAGCACGTCGTTTACGATCTGGCCATCGATCGTGATGGTGCCGCCGGAAATTTCCTCGAGTCCCGCAATCATGCGAAGCGTCGTGCTCTTGCCGCAACCGGACGGGCCGACCAGCACCATGAATTCACGGTCCTCGATTGTCAGGTCGATGCGGTTGACGGCGGTGACGCCCGCGCCGGATTTTTCGGCGTAGGTTTTGACAAGATTCTGGAGGACGACGCGGGCCATGGGGCAAAGGTGGATTGAGGATTGGAAAGAGAAATTCAGCCGCCGCCCAATTCGTCGGCGAGGCGCAGCGCAACCGCCGCGGTCCAACCTTGTTGATGGCTGCCGAAGCCCTCGCCCGTCCGGGAGTTGAAGAGTTCGCGGAGATTTCCGTCGGCGGTGAGCATCGCCAGCAGACGCCGGCTGGCCTCCTCGCGCTCGTCGCGAAAGCCCTGCGCGGAGAGCACATCCAGCATGAGATAGGCGACGGGCAGCCAGACCGGCCCGCGCCACCATTTACCCGGCTGGTAGCCCGGCTCGTCGTAGGCCACGCAGGGAAAAGGAAACGGGCCGAAGAATTTCTGCGGATTCAACAAATGCTCCTGGATGATCTGCCGTTGCCGTGACGCGGGCAGCGCGACGCCGGCGAGCAGCGGCAGGAAGCACGCGGGCGTTTCCAATCGCACGAATTCACCCGTCGTCGCAGAGCGATCGAAGAACAGTCCGCGCTCCCGATCGAAGAGTTGTTCGACGAGAAGCGTCGCGAAGGATTCGGCTGCGCGCAAATCCCCGGAAGAATCCTCGCCGCAGAGCGCCGCGAGTTCCGCGCCCGCCCTCATCTGCATGAGCAAATAGGCGTTGAGATCGACAGCGATCACGGGGCCACCGTCGAAGCGCGGCGTGTCGTCCCATCCTGTCTCCATCGGACCGGCGCCGGCGACGAGTCCGTTGCGTGTGCCCCGCTGCGCCTGCCACCACGCGGTGTTGCGCCGAAGCGCGGGCAACAATCGACGCGCCAGCGCGACGTCACGCGTCCGCCGGATCAAACGCGCGGCTGCCCAGCCGACCAGCGGCGGCTGCGATTCGCCCGGGCGCTGCCACGTCGAGCAGACAAACATTCCCATCTTGCCGTCGGCGCGCAGATTCTCGGTGAGCAGCAGCAGCGAGTCGGCGGCGACGGCGGGATTGAGCGCCTCCCAGGCGAGATTCTGAAAGCAGCTGTCCCAAAGATAGTGGCACGCATAGGTCGCGCGGTTCGGAAACGCCGCGACCCGGCCCCCGAGCAGACCGGGTGCCCCCACACCGTTCGACAACAATCCGTGCACGGCTTTCGCCAGCACCAGCGACAGCGGTGCGTCGGCGTCGGGCGGCGTCCATCCGCCCAGCATCTCCTCAATCCACTCCGCCGTCCGCGATCGGGCCACTTCGAACGAGGACGGCACCGCGCCCAAGTCCGCCGCCACGCGTTCGGCCGAGCCTTCCAGCACGCGCACGGCAAAACCCAGAACGATTCTCCCCTCACCGTCCGCTTCGATCGCCATTTCGCCGGTGTCGGCGGAATGCGACACGATCGTGCCGCGCTGCACCGCTGCCCCCAGCCAGACCGGAAACATCGCATCGGGGTCGCGCGGATCGGGCGTTTTCACGTTGAGCCGCCAGACGATCGTTTCGGCGCGGCGAAGCTCGACCCAGGAGTCGCGCAGGCTGGGTCCGCCGAGGCGCAGCACCGCCCCACCACGGCAGCGTGCCTCGACCATCCATGAGTCACGACGGAAAAACGCGAACTCGACCGAACCCGCCGGGTCGCGCTGCGACACGCCGAGCACGCCCGCGCGTGCGTCGCACCGCTCGCCAGCAAACGTGAGCCAGCCCGGACCAAGCGTCGTCGCACGCCGGTTATAGTAGAAGTGCAGTTCGTCGATGCCCGGCCGGCTCGCGAAACCGAGGCCGACGTTTGAAAAGAACGGACTCAGCGCCTGCGCCGCCGTCGAGAAGTCCAGTTTGTTCTCGAGTTCCTCGCAAAGCCAGCGCGCCGCCGTCGACTTCGTCTCGGTGGTCGTCATCGCGGACTCATCCTTTCACCGCGCCTTGGGCGAGGCCTTTGACGAAGAGCCGCATCGTGAACAGGAACAGCACGAGCAGCGGCAGCGCGGCGACCACATACGCCGCCATGATCTGGCCCCACTGCTTGACGTATTCGCCATCGAGGTAAATCAGCCCGACGCCGAGCGTGAACAGCTCCTGATCGCGCAGCACTACCAGCGGAAGCAGGAACTCGTTCCACTTCCCGAGAAACGCCAGGATCGCCAGCGTGCCAATGATCGAGCCCGACATCGGGATGACAACGTGCCGCAACTGCTGCAGGTGCGACGCGCCGTCCATCTCCGCGGCCTCGAACAAATCCTTCGGCAGGTCCTCGATGAATCCGCGCAGCACGAAAAGATTGAAAACTTGCCCACCTGCGACGCCGACGACGATCAACGCATAAAGCGTGTTGAGCAGATTCAGCCCCTTCAGCAGCGAGAAGAGCGGCACGATGTTCGCGATGCCGGGCAGGAGCATCAGTAGGATGAACGCGCTCCAGAGCACGCCCGAAAACGGCAGCTTATAGCGCGCGAAAAAATAGGCGCCGAGAAGCGCAAACGTGATCGACACCACTGTGCCCGACACGGCGACAAACACGGTGTTCGCGATATTGGGCCCGACCAGTTTCACAGCGAAGACCAGGTTCTCCCAATGCCAGGTCGAGGGCGACGACGGCAGCCACGGGCTTTGAATGAAGCCGGCGTTATCCTTCACGCTGATTTGCGCCATCATGTAGAGCGGCAGCAACTCGATCCCGAGCACGACGAGGATGAACGCGTGATTCAGCCAGTCGCTCCGGCCCTGCGCGCGAGGTTTGATCGGGGGAGACGCGCTCATTTTTCGACCCGCACGAAGCGGTTGTTGATGAGCGTAAGGGCCAGAATGAAGACGAAGAGGATCATCCCGACCGCGCACGCGTAGCCGAACTCGCCGGCGATGAAAGCGCGGTTATACATCCACAAGCCGGGCGTCATCCCCCGGCCCGCGGGCCCGCCGGAGTCGCCGAGCAGCAGGAGTTGCAGGCCGTAGCCCTGCAGCGTCGAGATCACGAGGAGCGTCAGGCTGAGCCGCACCTGCGTCAGAATGAGCGGCAGCTCGATGTGAAAAAATTTTCCGATCGGCCCCACGCCGTCGAGTTCCGCCGCCTCGTAGATTTCCGGACTGATCGATTGCAGGCCGGCCAGGTAGATCAACACCCCGACCGCGCCGATCCAGGGAAAGCCCCAGAGAAACAACGACGGCAACACGAGTTCGGGCTGCGCCAGCCAGCCGATGGGGACCTGGTCGAGGAACACGCCCCAGCCGAAGAAGCGATCGACGCCGACGAGCGCAGACTTGAGGCCGGTGGCGTCGAGCAGGCGGTTGAGGAGACCGAAATTTGGATCGAGGAAAAATTTCCAGATGAACAGCGTGACGAGGCCCGGCACGATCATCGGCACGACGAGCAGGACGCGATACCAGTATTGCCAGCGCTCGCTGCGCAGCCGGTGGATCACCACGGCAGTGGCGATCGACGGAAGCATCTTCACGAGGTTGAACAAAATCAAACAGCCCACCGTGAGAAACGAGTCCCACAGCACCGTGTCGCGCCACGCCCGCGTGAAATTTTGCCAGCCGATCCACTGCTTGGTCGTGCCGCCCGACCAGTCGAAGAAGCTGTGGTAGATCGCGCTGGCCGCGGGAAAATAGCTGAACACCGCGACCATCGCGAGCGATGGCAACACGAAGAAATAAAGCCGCCACTCGCGCAGGGCTTTTTTTCGGCTGATGGAGAGCGCCATGGCGGGGAGTGCGCGATGGTCAGCGCGGCGCACGCGTCACTTCGGCGAGCCGGTAATGCGTCTGGTAATAGTAGGTCTCGCGGTCGTTCTGCGACTCAAGCAACGACCGGAACTTGAGGCTCGCGAGCGCGTCGTCGGGGTGGCGCACGGCGAGCTGACGCGCCGCCTCGAGGGCCGGATCGGAGAGGAGGATTTGCTGCTGCGAGCGCTTGTCGCGACGCACCATGTCACCGAGCGCCGCCGCGGGCATGAGCGGTTCCGCCGCGGCGATGAAGGCGTCGACGCCGCCATTCTCGGCGAACAACTCGTGCCAGCAATTCTCGGTGATGCGCTTGATCTCGGTGCCCCAGCGCAGGCTGACTCCCTGCAATTGACCGTCGAAGTCCGGCTCGAAGCCACGCATCGCCTCGGGCTCTTTCACCCCGGCAACCACGGGCAGCCAGCGGCTGAGATTCACGAACTCCTGATGCGCACGCTGGCTCGAAATGAACTTGAGGAAATCCAACGCGACTTCCGGATGCGCCGAGCCGCGATAGAGGCCAAACGGACCGGTCAGTGGTCGGCCGCCGGTCTCGGCCGGCGGTCCCCAGGTGAAGGCGCCGAAGCGCGGATGTTCCGGCCCGGGCCGCGGCAGTTGAAACACGCCCATCGGAAAATTCGCCTGCGCGCGCAGTCCGGTCGTCTCCCAACTGCCGGCGGCGAGCATCAGCGCCTTGCCCTGCGTGAAAGCGAACATCGCGTCCTCGCGGCGCAGTTGCAGGAAGCCCGGCTGCATGTGCCGCCCCACCTCGCGCATCAATTCGAGTCCCGCGCGAATCGCCGGATCGCGCAGCGTCCATTGACCGGCGAGCAGCGCCTGATAGAACGAATCGGGCGACGCCTGGAGCGTCCGCGCGACGGTGAACCGATGCGAAAGCTTCTGGCTCACCGCCTCAAACAACTGGTCGAGCAGATAGGGTGCGTTGTCGCGTGAGCCGGCGATCGGCACGATCGGGCGCCCGGCCTGTTTGGCGAACGCCTGCGTGCGCACGCACAACGAGAGAAACTCGTCGAGCGTCGCGGGCGGAGTCGCCGCGCCCGTGATTTCGCGGAGCAGCGTCTCGTTGAAGAACACGCGCACCGTCGCGTAAAAACACGGGATGCCGTAGTAGTCCGCGAGCTTCTCGTTGTAGGCGCTGGCCAGTCCGTCAATGAAGGTGTTGCGCCACGGCACACCCTCGAGCGCCGTGCCGCGGTTGTAGGGATTCGGCGCCTCGATGAACCGTGTAAGGGGTTCGAAGTGCCGGCCAAGGATCAACGTGTCGGCGTTGGCGACGAGTTCGATCAAGTCGGGGGCGGTGTCGCCGATCAGTTGAGTCGTCAGCCACTGCGGATAGACGCGCTGCGGTATCCGCATCTGGATTACCCGCACGTTCGGGTGCAGCCGCTCGTAGTCGCGCGCGAGCCGGTCGAACGCCTCCCGCACGCCGGCCTCGAGCTGCCAGTGCGCCAAGCGGAGCGTGATGCGCGAGGGATCGGCGGCCGCGGTCTCCCGCCGCGCCACCTGCACGAGCGCAAATCCGAAGCACGCGGCGACGAGAAGACCGGCCGCGAAATACGAAGGACGCGGCAGCTTCATGGTCCTCCGCCTTCCACTTCCGCGAGTCGGCGGCGAATCGTGCCGCTGCGTGCGTCGCGCGGAAACGCCTCCAGAAATTGCCGGTAGCTGCGGTCGGCGAGCTCCCGCCGGCCCGCGATGCGCGCGAGCTCGCCGAGCGTCACAAAAAGATTCGAGCGCGTCTGATCGCGGACGGCCGTCCCGATGCGCTCCATCGCGAGGAGGTGTTCAATCGCCGGCGCGTGATCGGTCGAGAAACGCAGGATGCCCTCGGCCATGAGCCAGTGAAAATCCCCTGCGAGCGAAGGCAGGGTGATGCCGCGTCCCCACCCCTCGGCTTCTGCGATCCGCGCCGCCGGCAGCGCCCCTGAATCCGGATCGTAGAGTGCGAGCATGGCGAGCTTCAGGCGCGCGAGCTGGCCAAAGAAATGGTCCGGGTGTTTCTCCGCCAGCTCCCGAAAGCGGGCCCGCGCCTCGGTGAGATTCGGCTTCGCTTCGTGCAGTTGCGCGAGCCGGGCCAGATAAAAGAGCGCAGCGATGCCGGATTCATCGTCGGATTTTTCCACGCGCAACGCGGAGAGCAGCGTGCGCGCCTCCGCGAGGTTGGCGCCCGTCTTGGGTTGCACGCCGAGCAACATCACCGCGCGACCGAAGCGAGCCTCGCGTCCGGCGGCATCAGCCCGCGTCGCGGGCTCGCGAAACGCGCGCTCGGCCTCGTTGAAGAAAAGTTGCGCGCCCTGTTCCCAAGCGGACGGCAGTCTCTCGGCGGCCCGCGCCACGGGTGCGAGGAGGAGCAGGATGGCGGCCACGCGGGGCGTCATGGCGGGAGACTGGCGCCTGGATGCCTACTTGGCGACCGGAATGCCGGGCCAGTCGACCGGGCACGCGACCCGCGGCGCATCGTCGTGGAACCGCAGGCGCGCGATCCACGGGCCGCCGGACGTGACGTGGTGGTGGACGAGATTCCAGTTGCCGGCCTCGTCGATGACGACGGGGCTCGAATCGAAGACGTTGAGGTTGCCGCGGTAGTCTTCCTCGACGTTCCACGTGAAGAGGTCGGGGCCGGAATAAACCTGCGTGAACAGAAAACGCGTGCGGCCCTGCTGGCTGGTGCGGTTGTTGGTGAGGAGAAACCATTCATTGCCACGCCTGAACGCATTGGGCCGCGAATGGCCGAGTTCCTGGCCTTTCGAGGACGTGACGGCGAGTTCGCGGGCATCGCTCCAGTCACGGAGGTTTTCGCTCGTGCGCGCGAAAATCCGAACGCGATCGACGTGGACGGCCTCGTCGCCAGCGTTGCTGTAGAGCATCACCCAGCGGGTGCCGTCGCGCACGAGCGCGCCGTTGAGCGGGGCGAATTCGTGCGTGAAGATCGGGTTGCGCGGGTCGCGTTCCCAGTGCTCGCCGTCGCGTGAAGTGGCGAGGTGAATGCCGAACGGGCCGGTGGTGCGATCGCGGCCGGTGCCCCAGTAGGTCATCACGTAGCGACGCGACGACTCGTCGAAGATCACGGTCGGATGGCGGAGCCACGCCTCGCCGCGGGCACGATCGCGAAACATCACGGGCTCGGGACGGGACCATTCGCCGCGCAAATCGGCGGCGCTGGCGTGGTAGATCAGGTTGTTGGCTTCGCCGAAGTAGCCGTTGTTGTGCTTCGATTCCTCGGCGAAAAAGTGCCAGCGTCCGTCGTGGCCGCGGACGACCGAGGCATGCCAGAACGCCGGCCCGATCCGGCGCGTGTCGAACATCAGGTGATATTTCCCCGGGGCGAGCAGAGTCGTATCCAGCCAGTGGGTGCGCGCGTAGAGGATATCGTCGGGCACCGGCGTGTCGGTGAGCACAAACTGATCGGCGCGGAACATCACGCGTTCGCCGGTTTCGGCGGAGAGCTGGAGCCGGGCGCGGCGGCCGAGCAGGTCGCGCACACTCCAACCGCGCAGGACGAGATCGAATTTGTTGTTGGCGTAGCTGACGCGCACCGGCGGAGCGCTGGTTTCTTCGGCCGCAGCGCGAGCGGCCGCAGCGGCGGCGGGTTTCGACTCCGGCTCGAGCACGAGCGCGATCGAGACGCCGGGGTTGAGCGTGCCGCCAAAGCGGAACGTCAGATAATCCCGATCGATCACAAACGGATCGCTGAGGAGCCGGCCGCCGGGAACCTGCGTGACGCGGGTGCCGAAGCGTTTCGAAAGGGTGATGTTGTGCGAGACCAGATAGCGGCCCTCCCAGCCGGTGAAACGGTAGCGGCCGTTGGGCGCCTGATTCTGCAGCATCTCCGCATTCGGATCGACGGGGCGGGTGCCGAAGGCTTCTTCGCCGATTTGGGTCCAGCCGGCAAACGTGCCCGACTCGAAATCGAAGAGCACGCGAGGCGGCCGCGGTTCCGCGGCGAGGACGGTGCTCAGAGCCAGGATCGCGGCGAGCGGACCGGGGAAGGCATTCATAGGGGTGCGGCTAAGGGGAGACGGGCTGCCGGGAAGCGACGTCGGCGAGGGCGGCGCGCAGACTGGCGACGGCCCGGGGAAAATGGGCCGTGGCGCCCTCGTTTTCCAATCTTTGTTCCGCGAGCCGCGGGGCCCACTTCGCGCAGGCGCGCCCAAGCGCCTCGATGGCCCCCTCGATGTCGGAATGCGACGCCTGGTTCGGATGGTGGCGGGCAAACTCGAGCGGGAAAAACACCGCGCGGTGCAACGCGAAGAGTTCCATCCATGCCTCGAGCGATTCGGCCGCCCCGAGCCACGCGGCGCGATCTCCCGGTGGGAGTGCGGCCGCGCGAATGATCTCGGCGCTCTCCCGCGCGAGCGCCCGGCCGCGCTGCGCTTCGGCGAGCAGCGTGCCGAGCCATGCCGCCGGCATCTCGCGAAACTGCCGATCGCGCTCGAAATCCTCGGCGCGCCGGGTCCATGTCGGGAGGCGATCGGCGTTCCCGTCGACGAGGTGCGAGGCCGCGTAGTCCCACGTCGGCAACCGGCTGTGATCGGCATACCAGAAATTTTGCGGAAACAGGAGCGACTGGACGGCCAGCGTGGCTGCCTCGACCGCGCGCCGCGCACCCGGAAACTGTCCGCGTTCCCACTCGGCCCAGATTTCGTCGGCGGAGACGGCGGGATTTTCGGCGAAGCGCTGCAAGGTCAGCAACTCGACGCGGCCCCACGGACAGTGGAGCGCCGACACGCCGCGAAACTCCACCGCGCGATCGAGGCGCGCGATGAACGTGCGCACGCCGCAGCGGTGGCCGTGGCGCAGGCGCGACAGGTTGGCCTCGACCTCAGCGTAGGGATACAGGTGCTGGCCTTCGTATTCGTGGCCGAAGTCGAGTTCCATCCACTGCTCGCGGCCGCCGACGGCGCCGAGCAGCGGATTCGGCGGATAGAACGGCTGCCAGTCGTGCGGCACTGACTTGGTCATGATCGCGAGATCGGCCGGGCTGTGCGCGATGGCCTGCTCCATCTCGGCGACCTCGTCGCGGCGATAGACGAAGTCGCGCAACGCGAGCCGCCGGCCGCTGGCTCGACACGCCGATCTACGCGCGCCAGGACCTGACGCCCGGCGCCCACTTCACCGGGCCTGCCGTGGTCGAGCAGTCCGACACCACCACCGTCATCGAGCCCGAGATGACGGCGCGCGTGGACGCCTGG
>CAZENI010000153.1:0-15576 GCA_964513055.1 uncultured Opitutus sp. | reverse complement strand
GCGAGGGGGCGGTGCGGCTCAGGCCCGCAGCAACAGCCGGCGCACGCCCTTGATCGGCGCGCCTTCGACGGGCGCGAGCGCCAGCGGCGAGCGCGTGGCGAGGGCGGCGACGACGACCGGGTGGGTGAGGATGGGGCCGCTGAGGCCGGCGGGCAGCGTGTCGAGCGCGACGCCGGGAAACAGCTTCGTGGCGACGCGCGCGGCGAGCGCGAGCAGGTCGGCGGCCGAGTCGACCACGAGCTGGTGCGCGGTGTGATCGCCCTCGCTGGCGAGGCGGAGCAGGGCCGGCGCCAGGCCCGCGATCTGGCGGTTGGGATCAGCGTGGTAGTAGAAGAAGCGCGTGATGGCGGCGGCATCGGCTGCCTCGCCGAGCTGTGTGTGATCGCGCACGGTGGGCCCGAGCCGGGAGGGTGTCTGCCAGCCCTGCAGCTCCAGCAGCGCCCGCCCGATGGCGCGCCGCCCCAGATCGTATCCGCTTCCCGGATCGCCGAAGCGCCAGCCGATCCCGCCGGCGTAGTGGACGCTGCCGTCGAGCCCGCGCGCGGCGACAAACGACCCGGTGCCGCCGTGCAGCACGAGCCCGGGCCGGCCGAGCGTGGCGAGTTCGAGCACCGGCCATGAGTCGTCGGCCGTGAAAACTTGGCCGAAGTCCGTCAGCGTCGCCCCCATCTCGCGCCAGAAGGTGCGGTTGCCCGCGGCGTAGATGTGGGTGTGGGAGATTGCCGATTGCCGATTGCCGATGGCCGAAATCACCAGAGCACAAAGCGCGTCCGTGACGATCAGCCGCGCCTGTTCGGGGCCGACGACGCTCGGGTTGCAGCCGGGTGCGAGGTGGCGCGCGACGATTGCGCCGGAGTCATCGACGAGGATGCACTCGGTCTTGGTTCCGCCGCCATCGACGCCGATCCGATATGAAGTGCCCACGGAACACACGGAATACACGGAAGCCGGACGAGCGGAATTTTATTTTCCGTGTATTCCGTGTGTTCCGTGGGCGGTCATGTCGTTAGGCGAGCTGCTTGCTCAGGCGGTGTTTGTAGGGCGCGCCGACCGCGCGGTTGTGGTCGATGGCGCCGGGGATGTTCTGGCTGCGCAGCACGGGCAGGGCGTGGCCGTTTTGCTTCAGCCACTCCATGGTGGAGAGCATCAGCCAGTTCAGCAGCGAGCCGCCGATGAACGTGCTCGTCGGTCCCGTCATGACCTCGTCGGTGAGCTTCATCACAGTGTCGCCGGGGACGCCGCCGTTATCGAGCACGTAGTCGGCGAGCGCGTGGAGGTTTTTCCCGCCGGGATGCACGGTCTTCGCGGTGGTCGACATCGCGAGCGAGCAGAGGCCGACGACGACGCAGCCCTTCTTTTTGGCGTGGAGCGCAACCTCGAGCGGGGAGGCGTTCTTGCCGGAATTGGAAATGACGATGACGACCTCGCCGGCGCGGAGTTCGTATTGGCGATCGTAGCGCTCGACGAGCTTGGTGCCGTAGCCGACGAGGTTTTCGATGAAGCCGGCGGTCGGGTCGTTGATGCTCGTGATGCACACGAGCCCGCCGGCGCGGCCGACGATCTCGCGCGCGATGATCTCGCTGTGACCGGAGCCGAAGGTGTGGATGACTTCGCCGCGCGCGACGGACGCGCCGAGGATGGGCGCGAGGGCGGCGATGGTCGCGTCATTCTGCTCGCGGGCGGTGGCGAGCATCGCGAGGGCGCGATCGTAGTAGTCAGAGGCGAGCGGAGACATGATCGTTTGAAATGAAGGTGGAGCGGCCTGACCTCAAGCCGCGGGTGTGAGCGGGCGGATGAAGCGGCTTGAGGTCAAGCCGCTCGACCCGCTGACTCGATCGATGTCACGGCCATGATTCGCGGGATCGATCACATCAACATCGTCGTCGCCGATCTGGCGCGGTCGGTGCGTTTCTATACCGAGGTGCTGGGCTTCCGGAAGACGCACGATGTTTACATGGAGGGCGACTGGATCGAGGCGATCGTCGGGCTGCGCGGCGTGAAGGGTCTCGTGGCGTTCGTGGAGCCGCCGGGGGGCGGGCTGCGGATCGAGTTGCTGCAATACGTGTCGCCGGCCGGCGTCGCGCTGCCGGAAAACTCCCGCGCCAACACCCTCGGCGTGCGCCACCTCGCGCTGCGCGTCGAGGGGATCGCCGCGATGGCGGCGCGGCTGCGCGCGGCGGGCGTCACGTTGTTCAGCGATCCCGTGCTCGTGCCGGCGGGCGTCGTGAAGTTCGCCGCCGGCGACAAGACCCTCGTGTATTTCCTCGACCCCGACGGTGTGATCCTGGAGCTGGCGGAGTATCGGTGACGCGGCGGGTCGCGGTCGATCGCTGGCGGCCGCTACCGGGCCTTCGGCGCCCTGGCCTCCAGCGGCCGCGAATACGTGAAGCTCACCGAGCCGAAGACCTGCAGCCGCCCCTGGCCGTAGAACTCCTTCGTGCGCGCCGCCTGCGAGTAGCTGATCTTGAACTGGCGGAAATTGACCGCGACGCCCGCCTGCCAGTCGGCCACGCCGGGCCGCCGGCGCACGGACGGGCCGGAGCGAAACGTGTTGCCGTCGAGGAACAGGTCGCGCGCCACGAAGCGCAGATCGAAGCTCGCAAAGAGGTGCACGCCCAGCGCGCCGGGTTCGCGTTCGATCGCGGTGTCGGCGCTCGACCGGATCACGGGCGTGCCAAAGTCGCGCGGCAGCCGCAGCCCGGCGCGCACCTCGGCCCCGACGTTGGCGTAGGTGCTGACGTTGCCCAGGCTCAGCCCGTAGTGGGGAATGAAGTCGGCCGCGAAGCCCTGCCGTTCGGGACCGTGGGTGTCGCGCGTCTCGTCGGAGCTGTAGCGGAGCTTGCGTTCCCAGACGAGGTTGAGGCCGGGCTCGTGGCGCAACTGGTGCTTCCACCCCTCGGCCGGCGGCACGCCGATGAGATCGTGCCAGCCGTTTTGCGCGAACTTGCCGAGCGCGCTGGGCCCGACGATGCCGGTCGTCACCTCGAACACGCTCGTGCGCGCCGGATTCGTGGCGTCGCCATCGCGCAGCACGTGGAAAGTCCATCCGAGGTAGAGCCACGCGGCGTAGGGCCGGTCGGCGGGCTGGAGCTGGCCCGTGCTGGTGTCGGCGGGCGTGTAGATGTTCTGGCCGAAGGACACACCGCGCCGCAGCGCCGACACGCCGGGAAAATTCTCGGCCAGAAACGGCCGGAAGCGCTTCGCGACGAAGGTCGCGAAGGGGAAGTTCACGGGGTCGTCGAACCGGCTGAGATCGTTCGAGAGCCAGGTCGCGCGGAGGCCCTGCGTGTAGTGCCGGTCGGTGCCGGCGAAGAACTTGTCGTTCTCCACGTAAAGCGTGAACGAGCCGAAGAGCGGGGGCGTCTCCGCCGTCTCGGCGGGGGTGGGCGTGAGCGCGGGTTCAGCGGCACGCGCCCCGGGAACGGCGGCCCCAACCGCACCCGCGAGCGCGAGCATCGAGAGGATTTGCCGGGCGTTCACGGGCCCGACTCCCACCGGCCGTAGATGCCGCAGGGGAGCACCTTGCCGTCGCGCTGGATCGGCAGGCCGACCTCGCCGGCGGTGATCGTGCCGCCGCGCGACCGGCCGGCGGAAGACATGAGCTCGGCGAGCAGGTTGGCGACGACGGTGGGCGAGAGGCGGGCGGTGTAGGCGTTGATCAGGAAGAAGAGCGGCTGCGGCGTGAGCAGCGCGCGACACTCGGTGAGCAACTCCCACAGGTGATCCTCGAGCTTCCACATTTCGCCGGTGGCGCCGCGCCCGTAGGTCGGCGGGTCCATGATGATCGCGTCGTAGGTGCGCCCGCGCTTCTGTTCGCGGCGCGCGAATTTCAGGCAGTCGTCGACGATGTAGCGGATCGGCGCGTCGGCCAGGCCGCTGAGGGCGGCGTTCTCGCGGCACCATTTGACCATCCCCTCGGCGGCGTCGACGTGGCAGACGGCCGCGCCGGCCTTCGCGGCGGCGACGGTGGCGGCGCCGGTGTAGCCGAAGAGGTTCAGGACGTTGATCGTCCGCCCGGCGCCCTCCGGCGCGGCCCGGCGGGCGGCGGCGATCTTCGCGGACATCCACTCCCAGTTCACCGCCTGTTCGGGGAAGAGCCCCGTGTGCTTGAAGGAGGTGGGGTGAATCTTGAAGGTGAGGCCCAGCGGCTGATAGCCGATCTTCCAGTGATCGGGCAGCGGACGGCGATACTCCCATTTGCCGCCGCCCTGCTCGCTGCGGTGGTAGAAGCCATCCCAGCCTTCCCAGCGCGCCGCCGGCCTTCCGTCCGCGCTGTGCCGCGGCCAGATGATCTGCGGATCGGGGCGCACCAACGTGTAGTCGCCCCAGCGCTCGTGCTTCATGCCGTCCCCGCAATCGATCAACTGATAGTCGCGCCAGTGATCGGCCACAATGAGCGCGGGACGTTGGAGGGAGGCGGCAGGCATGCGGTGAACGAGTCCCGCCCACGAAGCCCGGGACCGGCACGCCTGTCGAGCCGGGCGTCGGCCACGGCCACGATCTAGGGTGAAACCACTAGGAAATCGTTGACTCGCCCGAGCGGCGTTTTGAGGCTCAACCTTCACCCTCAACCCTATGAAGAAAACCTCCCTCCTGCAGGGCTCCCTGGCCCTCCTTTTCGCAGCCCTGACGGCCCTGCCGCTCACGGCTGACGTGATCGAAACCAAGAATGGCGCCCGGATCGTCGGCAAGGTCGTGCGCATCGCCGACAACGCGATCGCCATCGAAACCGATTTTGCGGGCATGCTCGCGGTCAAGCAGGCGGAAGTCGTCTCGATTTCCACGGACACGCCGCTGGCGATCCGCCTGCAGAGCGGCACGCGGTTCGACGGCAAGATCTCCACGGGCGCCGGCGGCGCGGTGCAGATCGCGGGCCCGGACGGCACGATCACGACCACGGTGGGGAAGCTCGCGTCGAGCTGGGCCGTCGGCGGCAAGGATCCGGAGATCGCCGCGGCCGAGCGGCACTGGAGCTATGAGGCGGCCGTCGACGTCAGCGGCAAGAGCGGCAATCGCGACCAGCTCGGCACCGCCGCCTCGCTGCGCGCGGTCCTGAAGACCAAGCTCGACACGCTGCAGTTCTACACCGCCTACGACCGGCAGGTCACCGATGGCACGAAATCGGCCGACCAGTTCAAGGCCGGCGTCGACTACCAGAACAACTTCTCGGGCAAAACCTCGTGGTATGCGCGCGACGAAGGCGGCTTCGACCGCGTGAAGGACATCGAGCTCTACAACGTCGCCGCCGTCGGTTTCGGCTACGACGTGGTGAAGCAGCCCAAGCACGTTTTCACCACCCGCGCCGGTTTGTCGTTCCGCTATGAGGGCTACAAGAACCCATTCACGACCGACGTGAAGAGCGCCGGTCTCGACTTCGGGCTTGCGCAGGAAGTGACCTTCACGGCCTCGAAGCTGGTGAACCGCGTGTCGTTCGTCCCGACCTTCGAGGACTTCGGCGTCTACCGGCTCAACCAGGAGTCGTTCTACGAACTGCCGCTGGCCGCGCCGAGCTGGAAGCTGCGCCTGGGCTTCAGCAACGACTACAACAGCCAGCCGGGCCGCGGCGTGAAGAAGCTCGATACCGCGTATTTCAGCCGGCTGGTGCTGAACTGGCGGTAAGCGGGGCGCCGCGCGCGGCGGCCCGTCGGCTCTCTGCCTTTTCCCCTCCACTGAGAACGGCCGCGCCCGCGCGCGGCCGGTTTCCAGTTGCTCCCGTTTCCGGGTTCGTTCGTCTCTTCATCACCCATGAAGACACGTGTCTCGCCCCTGCTCGTGTTGGCCAGCCTGCTTGCGCCCGTTGCCGCGCTGCATGCCGCTGCCGCCAACGACGTCAAACTCACGCGCGCCGACGACCGCGTGCGCGTCGAAATCGGTGGAAAGCTCTTCACCGAATACGTGTTCAAGGGCACGCCGAAACCCTTCCTTTATCCAGTCCTCGCGGCCGACGGCACCGAGCTCATGCGACACTTCCCGATGAAGCAGGGCGTCGCCGGCGAGGTGGAGGATCACCCGCATCACCGCTCGCTCTGGTTCACGCACGGCGCGGTCAACGGCGTCGATTTCTGGGCCGAGAACAACGACCAGAAGGGCAAGATCGTCAGCGAGAGCGTCGAGCACGCGATCAAGGGCGGCGCCGGCGAGATCCGCGCGCGCAACAAGTGGGTCGGCCCGGACGGCACGGTGCACCTGACCGACGAGACGGTCATCCGCGTGCGCGGCACGGCCGACGCCCGCTTCCTCGACTACGAGGTCACCCTGAAGGCGCCCGCCGGCAAACCCGCCGTCCTCGGCGACACCAAGGAGGGTTCGATGGCCATCCGCGTGCCGCTCTGGATGACGCCTCCGCACAGTTACACGGCGAACAAGCAGAAGCACAAACACGAGGGCAAGGGCACCATCGTCAACGCCGAGGGCATCAAGAATGACGAGACGTGGGGCAAGCGCTCGACGTGGGTCGACTACCACGCGCCGAAGGACGGCAAGGTTTACGGCATCGCGATGTTCGACCACCCGAAGAATCCGCGGCACCCGACCTGGTGGCACGTGCGCTCGTATGCGCTGTTCGCCGCGAATCCGTTCGGCCAGCACGACTTCGAGGTCGATCCGAAGACGAAGAAGAAGATCACCGCGCCCGGCTCGGGCAACCTCACGATCCCCGCGGGCGGCAGCACGACCTTCCGCTGGCGCTTCTATTTCCACGAAGGCGACGAGCAGGCCGGCAAGGTCGCCGAGCGCTACAAGGACTACGTCGCCGGCAAGTGATCCTTGCCCGGTGAACCGGCCGGTGCGTGGTGCCCTCGCCCCGCGCCGGTCCGCGCCACCAGACTGAAATTTCGCAGGGTGAGGGCGCCCCGCCGACAGCTTGTCTCAACCCCCAACCGACCATGTCCGCCCTCACCCGCCGCCGCTTCCTGCACTCCTCCGCCCTGGTCACCGCCGGCGTCGCGCTCTCGGCGCGTTCGTGGGCGCAGGTGGCCGGCGCCAACGGCGACATCCGCGTCGCCGTCGTCGGCCTCAAGAGCCGCGGCATCGGCTACCACGTCGGCAATCTCCAAAAAATCAATGGCGTGCGCGTCGCCGCGTTGTGCGATCCCGACGCCGACATCCTCGCCGCCGCGAAGACGCGCGTGGGCGGCGGCGTGAAGACGTTTGCCGATCTCCGCGAGCTGCTCGCCTCCGGCGAAATCGACGCCATCACGGTCGCGACGCCCAACCACTGGCACGCGCTCGCCGGCGTGTGGGCCTGCCAGGCGGGCAAGGATGTCTACGTCGAGAAACCCGTCTCGCACAACGTCTGGGAGGGCCGGCAGCTCGTCGCCGCCGCCGCGAAACACCAGCGCGTCGTGCAGTGCGGCACGCAGATCCGTTCCGGCGCCGGCCTCCAGGAGGCCGTCGCCTGGGTGCGCGCGGGCAATCTCGGCAAGGTGACCGCGGCGCGCGGCTTCTGCTACAAACGCCGCGACAGCATCGGCAAGGTCGACGGCCCGCAGCCGACGCCCGCCAGCGTCGACTACAACTTGTGGTGCGGCCCCGCGCCGCTGGATCCGCTGAAGCGCAAGCGACTGCACTACGACTGGCACTGGGTGCACGTCACGGGCAACGGCGACGTCGGCAACCAGGGCATCCACCAGATGGACGTCGCGCGCTGGTTCCTCGGCGAGACCGGGCTGCCGCGGGCCACCCTCAGCGTCGGTGGCCGGCTCGGCTATATCGACGATGGCGATACGCCGAACACGCAGGTCGTGATTCACGACTACGCGAGCGCCCCGCTGATTTTCGAGGTGCGCGGCCTGCCGGCGAAGCCCGGCGCCGCGGGCGGCGGCGACGATGACGAGGGCGCCGGCAAGAAAGGCGGGAGGAAGGGCGGCAGCCCGATGGACAACTACCGCGGCGTCGGCGTCGGCAACGTGATCGATTGCGAGGGCGGCAGCGTCGTGACGACGAATTACTTCACCGCGACGGCCTACGACAAGGCCGGTGCCGTCGTGAAGGAGTTCAAGGGCAGCGACCGCCACATGCAGAACTTCATCGACGTGGTCCGCAGCCGGAAAACCGCCGACCTCTACGGCCCGATCCTGGAAGGCCATCTCTCGAGCGCCCTCTGTCATCTCGGCAACATCTCGCACGTGCTCGGCCGGGCCGCCGCGCCCGGCGTGCTCCGCGAGAAAATCAAGGGCAACGCCCCGCTGGCCGAGGCCTGCGGCCGGATGACCGAGCACCTCAAGGTCAACGGCGTCGACCTCGCCAAGACGCCGCTGACCCTCGGCGCGCCGCTCACGCTCGCGGCCGGCAAGGAGAGCTTCACCGGCGAGTTCGCGGCGCAGGCGACTCCGCTGCTCACGCGCCAGTATCGCGCGCCCTTCGTCGTTCCGGACCTCTCCCGTCCGGCGTAACCCGCCGCGCCGCGCCGTCGTTCCGACCACGCCCGGAGCCTCGCCGCCATGAACCGTTTCAGGGCCACCGCGATCGCCGGCGCCGCGGTCCTGCTCGCCACGACCGCACGCCTGCGGGCCGCCGAGGATCAGGCTGTCGCGCTGCCGCCGTTCCTCGTCGAGGAAGTGGCCAAGGGCCCGCCCTGGCGCCACACCGAGGCGATGGGCTACGAGATCCTCGCGCGCTGCGACGAAGCGTCGACGCGGCGCGTGCTCGAGGTGCATTTCCTCCTCTACCAACTCCTGGCGGAGATCCTGCCGCCGGCGCTGCGCCTCGAGTTCACGCTGCCCAAGACCCTCATCCTCTACGACGAGGAGCTCACGCCGGCCGCCTCCAAGGAGGTCGTGTCGCGCCTGCTGCGCGACGCCTCCGCGCCGCCGCTGCCGGACCTCGAGCTGCAAAACGGCTTCCGCGGCGTGCGCGCGCCGCCGCCACCGCGCCCCGCCCGCTTCCTCCCCAACCTGCGGCTGTGGGACCGCGACGCCATGACGGTCTTCATGATCGTGCGCCGCGGCGATTTCGACGCCGACACCGTCGGGCTGACGCACAGCTACGTTTCCTACCTGCTCAAGGGCCGCGTGCCGGCGCTGCCGCCCTGGTTCATCCACGGCTTCCTCGCGGTATATCAAGACATCAAATACGCCGGCACGCGCCTGAACCTGGAGCCCCTGGAGTGGATCTCGGAAGCGCACACCGCGGCCCTGAAGAAGGATCCCGCCACCGCGCCGCGCGTGCTGCCGCTCGACGATTTCCTCGCGCACCGCCCTCCGCCGCGCGATCCCGCCGGGAGCGTCGAGCCATTCCCGCACTGGCAGGCGATGTCGCGCCTCTTCATCCGCTGGGGGCTGGATCCCGCGGGCGGCCTGCGCAAGGCCGCGTTCCTGCGCTTCGTCGAGCGCGCCGCCCGCGAGGGCGTCTCGGAGCCGCTCTTCCGCGAGTGCCTCGGCCTCGACTACGCCGCGGCCCACGCGCAGCTCACCGCCTACCTGCCGGGCGCGGTCCGCCGCCCGATCGTCTTCAAGCCGGAGAAACTCGCGAAGCTCCCGCCCTACACCCTGCGCCCCGCCACCGACGGCCAGATCGCGCGGATCAAGGGCGACTGGGAACGGCTCCAAATCGCTTATGTGAAAGTGATCTACCCCGAGCTGGCGCCCAAGTATCTCGAGCAGGCGCGCCGCACGCTCCGCCGCGCCTACGATCGCGACGACCGCGACCCGCGGCTCCTCGCCGCGCTGGGCCTGTGCGAAAGCGACGCCGGCAACGCCGCCGCCGCGCGCGAGTTCCTCGAATCCGCCGCGGCCATCGGCCCGATTCGGCCGCGTGCCAACTACGAGCTCGCCCGGCTCCGCTTCGCCGCCGCCCGCGCGCAGCCGGAGCAGCCGGACGGACGCCTGAGCGTCAACGAGACCGCCAGCGTGCTCCAGCCGCTCTTCGCCGCCCGCGCCGACCGCCCGCCCCTCCCGGAAGTCTACGAGTTGATTGGCGAAGTGTGGGCTGAAAGCGCCGCGTCGCCCCGGCGCGCGCACCTCGCCGTGCTCGACGAGGGTGTGCGGCTCTTCCCGCGCCGCACCGCGCTCGTGCTGCGCACGGCCGAGCTCCACCTGCGCCACGGCTTCCCCGCGGAGGCCGCGCCGCTGGCCGCACTCGCCGCCCAGCTCGCCGACGACGACGCCTCGCGCGCCCGGGCCGCCGCGCTCCAGCACCAGCTCGCCACGCGCTAACGGACTGTCTGGCGCGGAAGAGCACCGCCTTGCACCGCCCGCCGGAGTTCAATGTCCCGTTCGCGCCGACCGCCCATGAAAACCGCCACCGTGTTTCTCCTCGCGCTCTGCGCCGTGGGCACGACCGCGCCGATGATCGCCGCGGACGCCGCCGTCCCGCTCGCCCCGAAACCGCTCTACCGCGATCCGGTCTTCGACGGCGCCGCCGATCCCGTCGTGATCTGGAACCCGCACGCGAAGGCCTGGTGGATGTTCTACACCAACCGCCGCGCCAACGTCCCCGGCCTCTCCGGCGTCGCCTGGGTCCACGGGACGCCGATCGGCATCGCCGAATCCTCCGACGGCGCGACTTGGCGGCGCCTCGGCGACGCGCAGATCGATCTGCCGGAGTCCGTGCGCGGCGCCGGCCCGACGCCGACCTACTGGGCGCCGGAGGTCCTCACCGCGCCCGACGGCACGCACCACATGTTCCTCAGCGTCGTGCCCGGCGTTTTCGAGGACTGGCAGCACCCGCGCCAGCTCGTGCACCTCACCAGCCCGGACCTGCGCGCGTGGACCTACGCCTCCACGCTGAAACTCTCCGCCGACCGCGTGATCGACGCCTGCGTCGCCCCGCTCCCCGGCGGCGGCTGGCGGCTGTGGTATAACAACGAGCGCGACGGGAAATCGGTCTACTACGCCGACAGCCGCGATCTGAAAACGTGGACCGACCACGGCAAGGTCGCCTCGCTCCGCGCGCGCGGCGAGGGCCCGGTCGTATTCACCTGGCGAGGACGCCACTGGATGCTCGTCGACACCTGGAAGGGCCTCGCGGTCTACCGCTCCCTTGACCTGCACACCTGGACGCAGCAGCCGTCGCTCCTGCTCGATCAGCCGGGCCAGGGCGTGGACGACGGCGTCAACGGCGGCCACGCCGGCGTCGTGGTCAGCGGCAGCCGCGTATTCTGTTTCTATTTCACGCATCCCGGCCGGGCCGGCACGATCACGCCGCAGGACAAGGACTCGCTCGAACTCCGCCGCAGCTCGATCCACGTCGTCGAGCTGTTCGAGAAAGACGGCTGGCTCACGGCCGACCGCGACGCGCCGACGGCCATCGCCCTCACGCCGCCCGACGCTCCGCGCTCCGCAGCGCCCGCCGCCGCCACCGCGCGCGATCCGGCCGACGCCGCGAAACTCCGCGCGCTCGGCAGCCGCGACATCCGCACGCACGATCCCTCGACGCTGATCGCGTGCGACGGCGAGTATTGGATCTTCCACACCGGCCGCGGGGTGCCGTCGTGGCGATCGAAGGATCTCGTGACCTGGCGCGAAGGCCCGCGCGTCTTCGAGCAGTCGCCCGCGTGGGTCGCGGAGGCGGTGCCGGAAAACCGCAACACCCACTTCTGGGCGCCCGACATCATCCGCGCCGGCGATCGCTACCTGCTCTACTATTCGGTTTCGTCCTTCGGCAAGAAAGTGTCCGCCATCGCGCTCGCGACGAACGCCACGCTCGATCCCGCCAGCCCGCACTTCCAGTGGCGCGACGAGGGCATCGTCGTCCGCTCCGGCACCGACACGAACTACAACGCGATCGACCCCGCGCTGTTTCGCGATCGCGACGGCCGGCTCTGGATGACGTTCGGCTCGTTCTGGTCCGGTCTGAAACTCGTCGAGCTCGATCCCGTCACGGGCCGCCGCCTCGCGCCCGACGCACCGCCCGTCGCGCTCGCCCACGATCGCGCGATCGAGGCGGTCTTCCTCCACCGGCGCGGCGACCACTATTACCTCTTCGTCAACTACGGCACTTGCTGCCGCGGGATCAACAGCACCTACCACATCCGCGTCGGCCGCAGCACCGCGATCACCGGCCCGTATGTCGATCGCGACGGCCGCAAACTCCTAGAGGGCGGCGGCACGCTGCTGCTCGAGAGCGAGGGACCGTTCATCGGCCCGGGCCACGCGGGCATCGCGACCGTCGACGGCCGCGAGTGGTTCAGTTGCCATTTCTACGACGCCACGCAGAACGGCCGGCCCACCTACGCGCTGCGCCCGCTGACGTGGGATGCCGACGGCTGGCCGGTCGTCGGCACCATTTCACCGAAGCCCTGAAACCTCATGCGGCACCTCACCCTCTGCTCATTGCTGTGGCTGCTGCTCTCGCTCACGCGCGCCGCCGACACGCCCATCGCCAACCCCGTCGTGCGCCAGCGCGCCGACCCGCACCTCACGCGGCACACCGACGGCTGGTATTACTTCACGGCGACCGTCCCGGAATACGACCGGCTCGAGGTGCGCCGCGCCCGGACACTCGCCGCGCTCGCCGCTGCCGAGCCGAAGACGATCTGGCGCCAGCACGCCACCGGCCCGATGGGCTCGCACATCTGGGCGCCGGAGCTGCATCACATCGATGGCCGGTGGTTCATCTACTTCGCCGCCGGTGGCGCCGAGAAGGAGAACGTCTGGCACATTCGCATCTACGTCCTCGAGAACCCCGCCGCGAACCCGCTCGACGGCGAATGGATCGAGCGCGGCCAGTTGAAAACCAACTGGGAGTCGTTCGCACTCGATGCGACGACGTTTCTGCACCGCGGCACGCGTTACCTGGCTTGGGCGCAGAAGGCGGAGAACATTCGCGGTAACACGAATCTCTATCTCGCGAAAATGGACTCGCCCGTGTCGATCACCGGAAAACAGGTGCTGCTCTCGCGGCCGGAGTTTTCCTGGGAGCAAATCCGCTACTGGGTGAACGAGGGCCCCGCGGTGATCATCCGGAACGGCCGCATCTTCCTGACCTATTCCGCCGCCGGCACCGGGGCCGAATACTGCCTGGGTCTGCTCTCCGCGGATGAAAACGCCGACCTTCTCGATCCGGCCTCGTGGCGGAAATCGGCTCAGCCCGTCTTCACGACCCACGAGGGCAACGGGGTCTTCGGCCCCGGGCACAACAGCTTCACGACCACCCCCGACGGCCGGACCGACCTGCTGGTGTATCACGCCCGCAGCTACCGCGACATCCCCGGCGATCCGCTGCACGATCCGAACCGCCACACGCGCATCCAGCCGCTGTCTTGGCGCCCGGACGGCACGCCGGACTTCGGCGTCCCGCACCCCGACGCGGCGCGCTAGAGGTGTCCGCCCACCCGCGCCGCATCCGACGGCCGCGTGACGTCTACGGCGCGGACTCCGGCGGCTTCGCGCCGCCTTCCGGTCCGGTGAAGGAAAAATCCCCGCCGGAGCCGGTCAGGCTCGCGTCGTTGCAGCACATCCGCGGCAGAAACTCGTCCTCGTCGCCTTCGGACGAAACCAGCGCCCGCGCCGACGCGCCCCGAGCCGCCCCGGTGCAGCGCACGGCGATCAGCGATTCATCGAGATAAAGGTTTCCGGCTTCCATGACGCCTCTCACTCACGGCGAACCGCCGTCGGCGTCCAGCGACGGCTGGCGAAACGGGGTTTTTTACGGCCATTTACCAAGCGGGCGCTCCCGCGCTCCGAACTGTCCGCGCCACGCCGCGTTTCCCCGCGAGTGTCTTCCGCTACGGTGCCCGCATGACGCCGCCCCTTCGTCGTTGGTTCGGGATCTCCGTGCTCGCGGCGCTCGGCGTCTCGCTCCCCCTGCTCCGTGCCCTCGAGCGGCCCGAGATCACGTTCAAGGTCTTCCAGTTTCCCGCGGATCAGATTCCGCGCATCGACGGCGACCCGGGCGACTGGGCGATGGTGCCGGCCGCCTACGCGATCGGCCTCGACCAGTTCGTCGATGACGGGAAACCCAACCGCGCCCGCGATCCGCAAAATCTCGACGTGCGGATCCGCGTCGGCTGGGTCAAGGGGCTCAACCGCCTCTACGTGCTCTACGAGGCCACGGACAACTACTGGGACTTCGCCGATCCCGGCCTGCACAACGACACCCTCGAGGTGATCGTCGACGGCGATGCGTCGGGCGGTCCGCTGATTCCGCCGGGCGCCAACGCGCGCTTCGACGCCGCGCGCGTCGGCGCACCCGCCGCGAAGCGCGACGAGCGTATCAGCATCGCGGACGCGCAGTGGGCGATCCAGGGCGCGCACGCGCAGAACTACCACGTGTTCACGCCGGCCGCCGGCAAGGACTGGACGATGGCGTGGAACGCCGCGACGTGGACGAAGGAGTTTCCCTGGGCCAACGCGAAGACGCGCTACGACTTCCAGCCCGGCCAGCCCGGCCGGCTCGTGCTCGAGTTCTGGATCACGCCCTTCGACTACGCCGGCCCCGAGGGCCCGCAGCGCGCGATCGAATCCGTGCTGCGCGAGAACAAAATCATCGGCCTCAGCTTCATCGTGATCGATTACGACGACGTGAAGGGGCGTGGGAACAACGGATTCTGGACGCTGGCGCGCCAGCGCACGTCGTTCGGCCATGCGTCGGAGCTGTGTGCGTTCCAGCTCATGCCGCTGGAGCCGGCGCTCACGCCAGCGCTCGAGGCGCGCTGGTCCTTCCGCGTGGCGGATCCCGAGCGCCGCGTGGTCGCGTTCAAGGATGAATCGGTCGCCGCCGCGCCCGCGACGATCACCGCGTGGAAATGGGATTTCGGCGATGGCACAACGTCGAACGAGCAGCACCCGATTCACACGTTCGCCAAGCCCGGCAACTACGTCACGATCCTCGACATCGCCACGGTCGATGGCTCCACCGCGCGGCGCTCGAAAGTGTGGGACGTGCAGTTGCGCTAGGAAATCCGCCGAAATCCAGCCGGACAAATGTGGAAAGCAGGAAAGCGGAAAAACGATCCAGCAGACGTCATTGGCGGTGTCTTTTTCCCGCTTTTCCTCTAGCCGCATTTGGCCTGCTCCGAGTCTCTCCAATCCTCCACCCCAACATGAAAACCACCCCCAAGCTCCTCGCCGCCCTCGCGTTTACCCTCGCCTCATTCACGTCCGCCTTCGCCGCCGACATCGACGGCACGTGGCGCGCCGAATTCGACAGCCAGATCGGACGGCAGAAATATGTTTTCGAATTGAAAGCCGGCGCCGACGGCAAACTCACCGGCAAGGCCTCCGCCGAGCGGCAGGGGCAGAAGTCGGAGATTGAGCTCAAGAACGGGAAGGTCACGAAGGATGAAGTGTCCTTCACCGAGACGCTCAAGTTTCAGGACCAGGAGATCGTCATCGACTACAAAGGCAAACTTGCCGGCGACGAACTGAAGCTGCACCGGAAGGTCGGCGACATCGCCGCCTACGACATCGTGGCGAAACGCGAGAAGCCGGCGGCGAAGTAACTCAGGCCGACATCGTCTGGAACGGCGAGGCGGTGCGAACGAGGGCCGCGACCGCCGACTCCCGTTCGACCCGGACGGCGCGAACCGGCCGCGACGCAACGGGAGCGACCACCCGCAGCGCGAGCCGCGGACGGTGCGTGTAGTCGGCGAAGGCGAAGCTCACGACGCCGCCGGCGAAGAGGATCATGCCGGCG
>CAZENI010000152.1:0-15588 GCA_964513055.1 uncultured Opitutus sp. | reverse complement strand
CCCGGCGGTCAACTCCGTCGTCGGCCCGCTCAAGGAGGGCCTCCTGGTCAGCCAGCTCAAGGCTGTCGGCCTGACCATCGTGTGGAGCGTGGCCGCCACCGCGATCATCGCCTACATCGTCAAGGCCGTCATCGGCCTCAAGGCCAGCACCGAGGTCGAGTCGCAGGGCCTGGACATCACCGAACATGGCGAGGAAGGCTACATCGGCTAACCCTTAACACCTACCAAACATGAAACTCATCATCGCCATCATCAAACCGTTCAAGCTCGACGAGGTAAAGGAGGCGCTGGGCGCCGTGGGCATCGAGGGCATGACGGTCACCGAGGTCAAGGGGTTCGGCCGCCAGAAGGGCCACACCGAGATCTACCGCGGCAGCGAATACACCGTGGACTTCCTGCCCAAGGTGAAGATCGAAATCGCCGTGTCCGACGGCGTAGCGGCGAAGGCGATCGATGCCATCGTGGCTTCGGCCAAGACCGGCAAGATCGGCGACGGCAAAGTCTTCGTGCTGCCGCTCGACGAGGTCATCCGCATCCGCACCGACGAGCGCGGCGAGCCGGCGATCTGAGCCGGGCGCGCGAGCGCGTTCGAGGTGCGGCGGCGCGGTCGCGGCGCCGGTGCGTCTCTCGGTAGAGACGCGCGACCCTACCGCCGGAAGCCCAGTTTCACGGCCAGTTCCAGGTGGCGATCCGCCTCGGCGTCGCGGCCCGTCTGCTTGAGCGCGACGGCGAGATAGAAATGCGCCTCCGCGTATCCCGGCTGCAGGCTGACGGCCGTGCGCAAGGGAGCGATGGCATCCTCGAGCCGGCCGCTCTCGGCGAGGGCGCGGCCGTGGTTGAGATGAGCGAGCGCGAAATTCGGCTGGAGCTTTGCAGCCTCGGCAAACGCCGCGATGCCCTCCGCGGTCCGGCCGAGAGCCATCAGCGCGGCGCCGCGGTTGTTGTGGGCCTCGGCGTAGCGCGGTTTCAACGTGAGCGCGCGATCGAGGTGCGGCAGCGCCTCCGCGGGCCGGCCAAGCTGCGTCAACGCGTAGCCGAAGTTGTTTTCGGCCTCGGCATAGTCGGGCCGGTGGCGGAGCGCCTCTTCATAGTGCGGCAGGGCGTCGGCGGCGCGTCCGGCGTCGACCAGCGCGATGGCGAGATTGTTGTGCGCCATCCAGCACGCGGGATTCTGCGCGATCGTCGCGCGATAAAGCGTGAACACATCGCGGTAAATCGCGGCGTGCCGCCAGGTGAGCACGCCGAGTGTGACCAGAAGGCTGAGCCCGGCCGCCGTGCGCGCCGCGGCCGGCCAGGCGTGGGTCACGCGGACCGCCCCGGCGCCGGCCAGGGCGAGCACGCCGAGGCAGGCTGCGTATTGAAAGTGATCCGCGACGTAGGAGTAGACGAAGGGAAACACGTTCACGAAGCCCAGGGCCGGAAACAGCGTGCCGCCGAAGAAGAGCAGCGCGGCGAGCGGTCCGCGCGCGCGGCGGCGCCACCACCAGCCGGCGCCGAGCGCGGCCAGCGCGCCGGCGGGAAAAAGCCATTGCCACGCCTGGCTGGCGTCGATCGTCCAGCGCGGGTAGATGAAGCTGAGGTCGGCGGGCCAGAGCAGTTTCCCGAGGTAAAACCACGCGGCCCGGCCCGCCACGAGCGTGCGCTCGATCGGCCCGAGGGCGAAGTCGCCGCCCTGCGCGCCGATGTGGGCGTGCTCCACCCACGCAGTGAGCGCACCCGCGCCGAGCCCGGCCGCAAACCACGGCACGACTGGAACGACGTCGCGGCGCCCGTCGATCCGGCCGCGCTGCCACCAGACGACGACGAGCAGCGCGGCGGGCAGGGTGGCGGTGACGGTCTTGGTCAGCAGGGCCGCGACGAAGCAGAGCGTGGCGAGCGCGTAGTCGCGTGGACGGCGGGACGCATCGAAGCGGAGCCAGGCCGTCGCGGCCGAGAGATAGAGGACGGTCGAGAGCGTGTTCTTCTGCTCGGCGATCCATGCGACCGACTCGACGCACACCGGATGCAGCGCAAAGAGCGCCGCGGCGAACCAGGCGCCGGGCACCGCGAGGCGCCGCAGGAGCGTGCCCGCAAGGCAGGCGGCCCACGCGTGGAGCAGGACGTTCAGCAGGTGGTAGCCGAACGGGGAGTCGCCCCACAGTTTGTGCTCCAACCAGAAGGCGGAGTGCAGCAGCGGGTAATACTGCTGCGTCGCGCCGACCTCGAACCAGATCCGTGCGAGGCCGGCGAGTGAGCGTAGTTCCGGTTTGGTGACGTGCCCGGGCTGGTCGTCCCAGATGAACCCCGCGCCGAGCGCGGGGAGGTAGGCGACGAGCGTCGCGGCGAAAAGCGCCAGCCACCAAACGAGCGCCGCGGAGCGTGGCGGTGGGTTGGGGGCGATGCGTGGGGCCGGCATGCGATGGCCGGGAGGATCGCAGGTGGAGCGGCTTGACCTCAAGCCGCTTCAGGAGGTGCGCTTTCGCGCCCTACGCGTGGGGTCCCCGGGAAGAGCGGCTTGGGGTCAAGCCGCTCCACCTCGGAGTTCAGGGCGGGTGCCGCTACAAATCGAAGGTTGCGGTGAGAATAAACTGTCGTGGATCGACGATGCGATACGTGTGCGGCGTCCCGTCGGGGAAGGCGCCGATGGCCTGCAAGCGGTCACCGGCCTCCTGCACGTTGCGGATGTTGAGCTGGAGGCTGGTGCCCACCTTGTTCGACCAGAGTCGCATTCGGTAGCGGAAGTTGAGATCGAGCGAGTAGTGGCCGGACGTGGTCTTCCCGAAGAAGCTGCCCTTGTCCCAGATCGGCCTCGAGCGATCGAGCTCGGTGATGGTGGCGGGGAGTTGCTGCCTGCCGTAGTAGCCGAGGAAGCCCTTGTCCTGGTAGCGAAGCGCGCCGCCAAGTTCGAACTTCTTGAGCCATTCGTTCTGCGTGACGCCGCTGAACTTGAAGTTCGAGCTGAACCGCGCGGCATACTTCCGGATCTGCGGGTTGGGCGTGCCCTCCGACTGCTGCACCACGGCGTAGGGGGAGCCGACAAAGACCGCGAAATTCTGCGCTGCGGTCTGCGACCCGCCGTAGTTGGTGTTCCACCACAGCGCGTTCGTGCGCTGGTCGCGGATCGTCGTCCAGATGGGCATGCGCTCCCCGATCCACTTGGCGATGTCGCTCGAGACGTTGGCATTGGTGGACTCGTTCTTCGTGACGGAGGCGGCGACGGTCCAGTAGTTCGTCGGGTTGTAGTTCAGTTCGATCTCGGTGCCCTTCGCGACGATGTCATTGGTCGACGAGATGAGGCCGGCGTCGAAGGCCGCTTCGATCGCGACCTGGCGCTCCCAGGGGATGCCCATCTGCCGGCCGACCTCGGCCTCGATCTGCGACTGCGTCCAGGTCGGGTTGGCGGCGGTGACCCACGCGAGGGCCTGCGTCTGCAGCAGGAACGCCGCGGTGGAGGCGACGTCGGTGCGCGTCACGCGCTGGGCGATCGTGCCCGCATCGCCGCCGCGCGTCTTGATCTGCTGCGTCTCGTAGTTGTTCACGCGGAGCACGAACTTGTTGTCGAACAGGTTTAGCGCGAAACCCCAGTCCTTGCCCTCGCCGGAGGGATTCGGCAGCGGGTTGAGGTAGAGATCGACGCGCGGATCCTGCGGGCGGAAGCTGTCGGATTCGTTGTAGGTGAGGGAGAGGCCGTTGAGGGCCTGGCCGAGGAAGCGCTCGGGCCCGCTGGCGCGCGCCATGTTGGTGATCGGGCTCCAGCCGCGGAAGGGACGGACGACGGCGCCCTTCTGCGTGGTGTCGCCTTCGTTGAAGCGATAGTCGCCGACGGCCCAGTGGTTGACCGACTCGTAGTCGAGGCTCAGGCCGTCGGCGGTGAGCCGCTGCGGCGTGGAGCCGTTTTTCACGTATTGCTTGTCCGTGCGCTTGCCGAAGGTGGTGACGATGCGGCTGTCGAAGAAATGGCTCTGCACGACGCCGCCGAGCGTTTTCAGGATCGTCTTCGAGTTGTTGCCGGCGCCGGTGCGGTCGGTCGTGGCGATCTGGCTGATGAGCGTCGGCTCGCGGACGAAGCCAGTGGTCGGATTGCCGTAGAAAAACGGATACGTGCCGAACTTGAACTCGGCGGGGGCGTAGTCGATGTTGTTGCCCTGGTTGTCGCCGAGATAATAGCGGTAGTAACCGCGGGTGATGTTCGGCGCGGCGGCGGGACCGCCGTTGATCGCGCCCTGGTTGACGCGGGAGATGCCGGCGGCGATCCAGGGGTGGCTGCTCGCGATGCCGTCCTTGGCGGCGTAGCGGCGGTTGATGCGGTATTTGTATTCGTCGTATCCGGAGAACTGGTGCAGGCCGAGCCAGCGCAGCGCGCTCTTCTCCCGGGTGAAGTCGAGGCGGTAGCCGAGCTGGCCGCGGTAGGTGTCCCATTTCTGCGGCTGCCAGGTGGTGAACGGCTGGTCGACGCCCATGTAGGGCCGGAGGAAGAACGGATTCGTCGAGCCATCGATCAGGCGCTCGTTGGGGTCGATCAGGAGCTGGCCGGACTGGCCGTTGGCGTTGAGCTCGCCCATGATGTTGCGCGTGTAGCGCTGCGAGTCTTCGCGGAAGAAGCCGAACTGGGCGTCAATACGGTGCATCGGCGTGTCGATCACGTTCTGGTCGACGAGGACCGAACTGGTGAACGTGCGGTCCATGATGCGGTTCATCGCCTGCAGGTTCTGCTCCGACCAGTCGTAGAGGGACTTGCTGCTGACCGACGGCGTGGTGGTGAAGAGCGGCTGGCCGGTGAAACGGCCGGCGGCGATGCCGCTGCCGGCGCTGACGGACATGTAGCGGAGCGTGCCGGAGCCGGTGCCGGGGTTGTTGTTGAGGGTCGAGCCGCTGGTGCCGAGCAGCTCGAGGCCGGAGGGCCCGATGTAGGCGTAGAAACGGCCGCTGCCCGTGAAGCTGCGGTTGAAGTAGTCGGGGAAGCCGGCGGCGGTCTCGTTGGCGAACGGCCCGAGGGTCTGGCCGTTCACGTGCACGACCTGCGCGACGGGATCCCAGGTGGGGCGGCCGTTGGCGATCCAGTAGGAGATGTTGTCGCGGGGCGGGCTCGCGTTGGGGCGGTTGCCGTTCATCCGGTAGACGGAATAGGAGGCGGTGATGGAGGTCTTCTTGAAGGGCTGGAAACGGGCGAGCGCGGCGTAGCGCACGCTGTTCACGCCGGAGGGCTTGCGGATGAAGCCGTCGTGCTGGAAGGAACCGGTGGCGCGGAGCGAGAGCTTCCCGGGCAGGAGCACGCGGTTCGCGTCGAGGCTCGTGCGGTAGCCGCCGTAGCTGTCGGCGCGCGCCTGGAATTGCGTGCGATCGCGCGACAGGTTGGCGGAGGCGGGCACCATGTTGAGCGTGCCGGAGGGATTGCCGAGGCCGAAGACGCTGGCGTTGGGGCCGCGGCTGATCTCGACGGCGTCGATGCCGAGCGGATCGACGGGCACGCGGCCCATCGTCTCGAAGTTGCCGAGGGAGACGTTGGCCGCCGCGATGCCGCGGATGCGGTTGGCGCCGGTGGGGTTGAGGCTGACGTTCTCCTGCACGTCGCCGTTTCGGTTCACCTCGAAGTCGGTGTAGTTGCCCGTGCCCTCGGCGCTCGCGGTGTAGAGGAAGACGTCGTTGATATCGAGCATCGCGAAGTCCGACATCTGCTCCTTCGTCATCACGGTGATGGACGAGGCGAGGTCCTCGAGCTTCGAGTTGAAGCGCGTGCCGGACATCGTGTTCGCGCCGTAGTAGCCCTTGTTGTTGTCGGCCACGACCTCGAAGGGTGACAGCGCGACGATGTCGTCACCGGACCTGGGGGCGTTCCCGGCGCCCCGGGTGGCGGCGGTGGCGTTGCGCCGTTGATCCGCGTCGAGGACGGCCTGTTCGCCTGCATCCAGGACTCCATTACGATTGGTGTCGTAGCGGGCGAGCGTGGCGGCGTCGACGGCGCCGGCCGGGGCGACCTGGGCGAACGTGACGGCGAGTGGGAAAGCCAGCGCACAAACGCGCGCGACGACGAGCAGTCGGGAGACCGGCGGGTGACTTGGGGTGGACTTCATTGTGAAGGCGGAAACGCGCGCGCAGGCCCAACGCGGGGGGCCGGCGGCGAAACGGGGGTTTGATTGGGGAGGGGTGGCGGAGGCCGCCGGACACGTGTCCTAAGCCGGCCGAAGGCGAGCACAACGCAAAAAGCGGGCGGCCGCCACGGGACGTGCGGCTGACAGTCCGCCGCGATTCCGTGGCGGGTCGCTGATGGGGGCGGGTGCGCCGGCCGCAGAGCGAAGCGGATAGGGGAAGCCTCGCCCGACCTACGCGTGCGGCGGGCCCACTTGGCGGGTGAGGAAACTCAACACGGCCGCGCGCTCGCCGGCGGGGAAGGCGCGCAGCGGGACGATGGTGAAGAGATCGTCGGTGACATAGAGCAGGATGACGCGGCGGTTGTGCCGCCAGTGGTGAAGGCGCGCCCACGGGACCGTGCCGGTGGCGGCGGCCGTGAAGCCCTGTTCGGTGATCTCGCCCTCGGCCAACTGGGCTTGGAAATTCCGGCGCGTGCTGCGCGGCAGAACCACGAAAAGGTAGAACGCGAGGAAGAGTCCGGCGCCGAAGAGGGGAAGCAGCAGCGGGTGCCAGCGGCCGCGCACCCAGCCGAACCACGTCAGCCAGGCGCACACGGCGGTGAAGACTGCGCCCCACCACCAGAGGATTCGCTGCAGCGAACGGCGTGGGGCCAGGCTCAACCGCCGCGCGGACACCTCATCGTCCGCCTCGAGCGGAAGCGAGTAGCGAAAGACGGTCATGGCGCGGCCGTGGCGAGCCGGGGCGTATCCGTCGGGAGGAAACGTGCGGCCCGGACCGGCGCGGGTTATCCGCCGTGTTCCGCGAGCCACCGCTCGGCCTCGATGGCGGCCGCGCAGCCCATGCCTGCGGCGGTGATCGCCTGGCGGTAGACGTGATCGGAGCAATCGCCAGCCACGTAGATTCCGGGGATCTTCGTCTGCACCTGCGATCCGGGCAGCGGCTTGAAGTAGCCGCCCTCGTCGACGTCGAGCGGTGGGGCGAAGGGTCCGGTGTTCGGGATGTGGCCGATCGCGACAAAGATGCCCTTCACCGGCAGCACGCTCTCGACGCCGGTCTTCACGTGCTTGATTCGCAGGCCGCTGACGGCGCCTTGCGCGACGCCCTCGACGGCGACGGGCACGCTGTCCCAGACGCATTGGATCTTTTCGTGCGAGGTGGCGCGGTCGGCCATGATCTTGGAGGCGCGCAGGGCATCGCGGCGATGCACGAGATACACCTTGCTGGCGAAACGAGTGAGAAACAGCGCCTCCTCGGCCGCGCTGTCGCCGCCGCCGATGACGGCGACCTCCATCTTCCGATAGAAGGCCCCGTCGCAGGTGGCGCAGGTCGTGACGCCCTTGCCGCCGTAGAGTTCCTTCTCGCCGGGGATGCCGGTCATGCGCGGCGACGCGCCGGTGGCGATGATGACGGTCTTGGCGAGGATGGTGCGTTCGGCCGTGACGAGCTTGCGTGGCATCGACGTGAAATCGACGGACGAGACCAGCGTCTGCTCGAAGCGCGTGCCGAAGCGCGTCGCCTGTTCGCGCATGTTCTGCGTGAGCTGAAAGCCGTCGACGCCGTGCGGGAAGCCGGGGAAATTCTCCACCTCGCTCGTCGTCGTGAGCTGCCCGCCCGGGAGCGGCCCTTCGAGGACGAGCGGGTTGAGGCTCGCGCGGCCCGCGTAAATGGCGGCGGTGAGACCGGCGCAACCGGTGCCGATGATGACGACGTTTTCGACGGAAGGGGAGGACATGGGAAGCAGGGAGGCAACACAGAGCCGCGGAGTTTCCAGACTGCAACTCCGGAGATGTAACCGCTCGGAAACACGATTGCCGGGCCGGGGCGCGGTGCCCAGCGTCACGCGATGTCTCACGACCATGCGGCGGAGTTGCACGAACGCCTCTTCACCCTCGACACGCACATCGACACCCCGACGGCGAGCCTGATGAACCGGGCGTGGGACTTCGCGGCGCGGCATGACTACGCGGTCGATGGCACCCAGTGCGACCTCCCGCGGATGCGCGATGGCGGCGTCGATGCGATGATGTTTGCCGTCTACGTGGGCCAGGCGTCGCGCGCGCCGGAGGGGCTGGCGGTGGCGCACGAGCGCGCGGTGGCGTGCTTCGAGCGCACGCGCGAGGTCCTGGCGGCCAATGTCGCGGAGTGCGGGCTGGCGCTGACGGCCGAGGACGGCCTGCGTCTGAAACGCGAGGGCCGTCGGGCGATCTACCTGAGCATCGAAAACGCGTATTCGCTCGGCCGCGACCCGGCGCACGTGGAGAAATTCCACCGGCTCGGCGTCCGCATGCTGGGGCTCACGCACATGTTGAACAATGACGTGGCCGATGCCTCCACGGATCCGCGCGGGCCGGAATGGGGCGGGCTCAGCCCGTTGGGCCGCGAAGTCGTCGCGGAATGCAACCGGCTCGGGATCGTGCTCGACGCGTCGCACGCGAGCGACGGCGCGCTGCGGGATTTGCTCACGCTCTCGCGCGCCCCAGTCGTGCTCTCGCACAGCGGACCGCGCGCCGTGTGCGACCACCCCCGCAACGTCGGCGACGAACTGTTGCGCGCGCTTGCGGCCCGGGGCGGCGTGCTGCAGATCAACGCGCTGCCGATCTCGTTGCGCGACGATCCCGGCAACCGGCGGACGGAGGAGATCGCCGCGGTGATCCTGCGCTACCTCGAGCAGCCGCCGACGGAAGCGATGCGCGCCGCGGAGAACCGCGACTACGATGTGGTGTGCGCGCGGCACCCGAATCCGGTCGTGACGCTCGACGACGTGGTCCGGCACATCGAGCATGCGGTGGCGGTGATGGGCATCGACCACGTGGGCATCGGCTTCGATCTCGACGGCGGCGGCGGGGCGTTCGAGGGACTGCGCGATGTGAGCGATTATCCGAACGTCACGCGGGCCCTGGTCGCCCGCGGGTGGAAAGAGGCGGACCTCGCGAAGCTGTGGGGCGGGAACACGCTGCGGGTGCTGCGCGCGGCGGCGTCGCAGGCGGGTCGTTAAGCGGCGAAAAGCTGTGGCGTTCCGCTACGGTCAGAACGCGTAGCGGAAGCCGTGAGGCTTTCGCGGGCTTGCGGGCCGGCTTCCCGTTTGGCTGCCTTGCCAGCGTGAACTACGATCCGGAAGTTCATCGTGGCCGACTTTCGCGGCTGGATGAGAATCACTACCGCGGACGCTCTTTCGTTCATTGGTCGATGACTCTGGAGTGCCGTTCGACGGGCTGGCTCGATGCAAGCCATCACGCGAAAGTTCGTGAGGCGCTGTGTCACGCGCTCGGGCGATATCGCCTGCTATGCCCGGCATATTGTCTGATGCCTGAACACGCGCATTTTCTTTGGGTAGGGTGGTGTCCGCTCAGTGATCAAAAGCGATCGGCCGTCCTTTTTCGTCGTGCCTGGAATCACCAACTTGCCAAGGGCGGCCGCAAATTGCAGCGACAAGCATTCGACCATGTGCTGCGCGAAGAAGAGCGGGCACGCGGAGCATTTGGCGCCGTCGCACACTATGTTTTTGAGAATCCGGTGCGCGCCCGGCTCGCCGAAGACTGGAAAGGTTATCCCTACCTAGGTGCACTCTTGCCCGGCTATCCCAATCTGGATCCATGCCAGTCGGATTTTTGGGAGCGGTTTTGGCGGATCTACGATCGCCTGGCCAAGGACGGCGAAAGCCTTACGGCTTCCGCTACGACGGAGGAAGACAAGGGTGACCTGTAGCGGAACGCGTGAGCGTTTCGCGTTTTGACCGTCACGAAACGCTCACGGGTTCCGCTACCAGCCATACGACCGCTTCATCCGCAGCGGTTGATATAACTCCGGCGAGAGTTCCTGCAGGAAGCGGCTCGGCGTCTGCAGCATGGCCGGGCCGCCCTTCGTGTTTACTTTCGGGAAGCACAGATACAGCTCGTCACGCGCGCGGGTGACCGCGACGTAGAACAGCCGGCGTTCCTCTTCCACATCGCCCGCCTCGATCGCGCGGCGCAGCGGGAAGCTGCCGTCGGCGAGACCGATCAGGAACACGGCGGCATATTCCAGGCCTTTCGCCTGGTGCACTGTCGTCAGGCGCAACGCGTCGGCCTCGGGATCGGCCGAGCGGTCGCTCGTCTCGCTGTTGAGCAGCATGACCTGCGCGAGCAGTTCCTGCATGTCCTCGTAGCGGCTGGCGAAACCGATCATCGATTTCAGGTCGTCGAGCCGCGACACATAGTTGGCGAACGCGCCCTTCAGGTAGTCGCCATACCAGCCATCGATCGCGATTTCGACGGCGTTGTGCGGCTTCATCGTGCGCATCATTTCCTTCACCTGCTGCAGCGACGCGACGAACTTGGGCCACTCCTCCTTCGCGTCTTTGGGCACCTTGGACGCCACGTCGTCGGTCGCGAGCGCGTCGATGAAATCCTGCTGCATCAACTGCGCGTGTTCGCGCGCGGCGGCGTGGAGCTTGGACGCGTTCTTGTCGCCGACCTTCGGCAGCAGGACGGCGATGCGATTCCACGCGGCGCTGTCGCCGGGGTTGTAGACGAAGCGCAGCAGCGCCACGAGGTCGCGGATGTGGGCCTGCTCGAAGAAGCGCACGCCGCTCGTGATCTGGTAGGGGATCTGGAGTCGCGAGAGCTCGAGCTGGATGTCGAGCGCCTGGAAATGCGCGCGGTAGAGAATCGCGATGTCGGCGAGCGAGCAGCCCTCGTCGACGAGGCCGCGGATGCGCTGGACGATGAATTGCGCCTGCTCGCGGCCGTCCATCGTCTGCACGAAATACGGCTTCTCGGAGTTGGCGCGGTGCGGGCGCAGCTCCTTCTCGAAAGCGCGGCCCTTCGGCTGCGCGAGCAGCACCCCGTTGGCGAGGGCGAGGATCTGCGGGGTCGAGCGGTAGTTGGTTTCGATCCGGTGGATGACCGTGCCGGGATGGCGATCGGGAAACGTGAGGATGTTCTCCACGTTGGCGCCGCGCCAGGTGTAGATGCACTGCGCGTCGTCGCCGACGGCCATCACGCGGTGATGCGAGCCGATGAGGTCGACGATCTGCGACTGGAGGACGTTGGTGTCCTGGTATTCGTCGACAAGCACGTGCCGGAAGCGGTGCGCGAAATAGGCGCGGGTCTCCTCCGAGCGCTTGAGCAGATCGAGCCAGTGCTCGAGCAGGTCGTCGTAGTCGAGGATGCTGGCCTCGCGTTTCTTGTCGGCGTATTTCTTCGCGAAGAGCGGGACGCGCTCGATGATGCCCTCGTGCTGCGGGAAGAAGCGCTGGATGGTTTCGCTGAGCGGCAACTGGGTGTTGCGCGACATCGAGATGATCGAGTGGAGCGGTCCGGCGCGCGGGTGGGTCTTGTCCTTGAAGAAAGCCTTGTCGCTCTCCTCGACGGCGTCGCGGAGCACGCCCTCGGACTCCTCCGCATCGAGAATCGTGAAACTGCGCGGCAGGCCGATCGCCTCGCCGTGCATGCGGAGCGCGCGGTGGCCGATACTGTGGAAGGTTCCGCCCCAGAAGCGGCCCGGCTCGACGCCGGTGAGCTCGTGGACGCGGTGGAGCATCTCCTTCGCGGCCTTGTTGGTGAAGGTGAGGAGCAGGATGTCGCCGGGGCGCGCGCCCTTGGACAGCAGGTAGGCGACGCGGTAGGTGAGGGTGCGGGTCTTGCCCGAGCCGGCGCCGGCGAGCACGAGGAGAGGGCCGGGCTCCGCGGTGACGGCGGCGAACTGCTCGTCGTTCAGCGCCGCCCGAAAATCAATCAGCGGAACGCCGGACGGCGTGGAGTGTGGGTCGAGCGAAAAATCCATGAAGGGCGGCGGCGGGAAAGAAAGGTGAGATGGCCGCAAAGAAGCGCCCGCGGCGCAAAGAGAAAGTGGCGCACAACGGGTGGTGAGCCATTTCGCGCGCGTTTCACGCCTGTTGGCTAACAAACTCGCGGCTGGCGTGTCCGTCGCCGCAGGCTAACTTTTTTCCATGAAGCAACGTCACCTCGGCCTCCTCGTCGCCACCGCCTCGCTGCTGGGCGCGCAACCCGCGCTCACCGTCTACAACCAGGGTTTCGCCGTCGTGCGCGAGCGCGTGCCGCTCGATCTCAAGGCGGGGGAAAACGCGGTGACGTTCGCCGGCGCCACGGCGCAGGTCGAGGCCGACTCGGTCGTGTTGCGCGATCCGGCGGGGCGCGTGCAGCTCCGCGTGCTCGAGCAGAGCTATCGTGCGGACGTGATGTCGCAGGGCGTGCTGCTCACATTGAACGAAGGGCGGGAGATTGATTTTCTCGTGCGCGACCAAAACGCGAAGGAGTATGCGGTGCGCGGCAAGGTGATCCGCGGCGGCCACAATCCCGGGGGCGAGCCGACGACGCCGATCATCGAGGTCGACGGCAAGCTGCGGTTTTCCCTGCCGGGCGAGCCGCTGTTTCCGGCGCTGCCGGGCGATGGGGTGCTGAAGCCGACGCTGACGTGGAAACTCGGCGCGCCGGTCGCGGCGAAGTTCGAGGCCGAGCTGGGCTACATCACGGGCGGGCTGGGCTGGCATGCGGCCTACAATCTCGTTGCGCCGGAGAAGGGCGACACGCTCGACGTCGTGGGCTGGGTGACGGTGAACAACCAAAGCGGAAAGCTGTTTGAAAACGCCGCGGTGAAACTGATGGCGGGCGACGTGAACCGCGTGCAGCCGCAGGGGCCGATGCGCGCGATTAAGGGGCGCGAGGTCATGATGTCGGCGATGGCGATGGATGCGGCCGTGACCGAGAAGGCGTTCGACGAATTCCATCTCTACACGCTCCCGCGGGCCGTGACGCTGCGCGACCGCGAGACGAAGCAGGTGGAGTTCATGCGCGCGACCGGCGTGAAGGCGCCGGTAATCTATGTCTATGACGGCGCGGCGCAGTTCGGCGCATTCTACGGCAACCAGAATCGCGACCCCAACTACGGCACGCAGAGCAACAAGAAGGTGTGGGTCATGCGCGAGTTCAAGAACAGCGAGGAGAACAAGCTCGGGCTGCCGCTGCCGAAGGGCCGGATGCGCTTCTACCGGCGCGACGATGCGGACGGGCGGATCGAGTTCACCGGCGAGAACGAACTCGATCACACGGCGAAGAATGAACTGATCCGCGTGAAGACTGGCGATGCGTTCGATGTCGTCGGCGAGCGGATACGGACGAACTTTAACGCGAGCAGCCGGCTGGACTTCGCCGAGGAGGATTTCGAGATCAAGGTGCGCAACCGGAAGCCCGAGGCGATCCAGGTGCGTGTGGTGGAGCATCTCTACCGCTGGAGCAACTGGGCCGTCACGCAGAAGTCGGACGCGTTCACGAAGAAGGACGCGCAGACGATCGAGTTCACCGTGACCGTGCCGCCGGATGCGGAGAAGGTCGTGACGTATCGGGTGCGCTACGAGTGGAAGTGAGGCCGGCAGGTCGCGGGTAGGGCGAACCGTCCCGGTGAGCCGTCGCGCGTGACGACGGCGAGAATCCCGAGACTTTCGGAGGTCCCTTCCGTGACGGCTCGGCGGGGACGCCTCGCCCTACCTCACAGCAACACGAGGTCGTTGCGGTGCACGACCTCGAGGCGCTTGCGCGAGGGATAGAGCGCGGCGACGGCGTCGCCGTGCTTGCCGGCGAGCGCGGGGATTTCCTCGCTGCTGAAGGCGGCCTTGCCGCGCGCGAAGATCTCCCGGGCGGGGCCCGCGATGTTCACGATGTCGCCGGCGGCAAATTCGCCCTTGGTGCCGGTCACGCCGACCGCAAGCAGGCTGCGGCCCTGCTCGCGCAGCACGGGCACGGCGCACTCGTTCACAAAGATTGTGCCGGCGGGGCGCTGGAAATACGCGAGCCAGCGTTTCTTCGCCTCCATCGGCAGGCCGCTGGGCACGAAGAACGTCCCCGGGCCGCGGCCGGCGAGCAGGCGCGCGATGATCTCGGGCTCGGCGCCGCTCGCGATGAAGACGCCGCAGCCGGCCCTGGTCGCGAGCTTGGCGGCCGTGATCTTCGAAACCATGCCGCCGACGGCGGTCTCGCTTGTCGTGCCGCCGGCCATCGCCTCGATCTCGGAGGTGATCTTTTCGACGACCGGGACGATCTTCCCCGTGCCCTTCATGTCGATCAGGCCGGGTGCGGTCGAAAGAATCACGAGGTAATCGGCGTGCGTGAGGCTCGCGACCATCGCGGAGAGCGTGTCGTTGTCGCCGAACTTGATCTCGGCGGCGCTGACGGTGTCGTTCTCGTTGATGATCGGGACGGCCCCGTAGGCGATGAGCTGGCGGAGCGTTTCCTGCACGCCGAGGAAGCGCGTGCGCACGCGCAGGTCGTCGTGGGTGAGCAGCACCTGCGCGACGGTGAGACCGTGCGGCGCGAAGCCGGCCTGCCAGGTCTGCATCAGCCGCGACTGGCCGATGGCGGCGCAGGCCTGCTTCTTCGAGAGTTCCTTCGGCCGGCGCTCGAGCCGGAGCGCGCCCATGCCGAGGCCGACGGCACCGGAGGAAACGACGATGACCTCGCTCCCGCGCGCGCGCAGCGCGGCGATCTCGGCACACACCGCGGCGATGCGCGCGGTATCCAACTGGCCGACACCTTTCGTCAGCACGCCCGTGCCGAGCTTGATGATAACGCGCTTCGGGGTCTCCGCGCCGTCTTTGTTTTTCGTCACTTGGCTAAGCTCCAAGGTTCAAGCTCCAAGCACCAGAGAAGTCCCAACCTCTCATTTGAAACTTGTCGTTTCTCTGGAGCTTGGATCCTGGCGATTGGAGCTTTCGCACGGTCACACCGTGAGCAAATCTTTCTCCTTGTGCGCGAGGTGGGAATTGATGTCGGCGATCGCCTTGTCGGTGGCGGCCTGGATGTCCTTCTCGAGCCGCTTGGCCTCGTCCTCCGGCAGTTTGGCCTTCTTGACCTGCTCGATGACATCGCGGCGGACATTGCGGACGTGCACGCGGCCATCCTCGGCCATGCGGTGGGCGTTCTTCACGAACTCCTGCCGGCGCTCGCGGCTCATGTCGGGCAGCGGCACGCGGATGGTCTTGCCGTCGACGATCGGGTTGAAGCCGAGGTTGGCGTCGATGATGCCCTTGGCGATCGCCTTGGTGAGGCTGGCGTCCCACGGCTGGATCTGGATGAGGCGGGCGTCCGGCGTGGAGATGGCGGCGCACTGCTTGAGCGGCGTCATCGAGCCATAGGCCTCGACCATCACGGTCTCGACCATCTGCGGGGTCGCCTTGCCGGTGTGGATGGCGCTGAACTCGTGCAGCGTGTGATCGACGGCTTTCTTCATGCGCGCTTGCGCGTCGTTGAGGAGAGGATGGCTCATGGGTGGACAGGGTTGAAGGTTGAAAGGTGAAAATTGAAAGTCAGGCAGCGGAAGGCGTCGCTTTCAACCTTCACCTTTCAACTTTCAACTCGCGCGCGAGCGCGCTCAGTTGCGCACCAGCGTGCCGATCTTCTCGCCGCAGATTGCCTTGCGGATGGCGTGCTCGTCGTTCAGGTCGAACACGAGGATCGGCACGTTGTTGTCCATGCAGAGGGAGAACGCGGTCGAGTCCATGACGTTCAGCCGCTGCTTGAGCGCGTC
>CAZENI010000151.1:0-15690 GCA_964513055.1 uncultured Opitutus sp. | reverse complement strand
GAGTGCACGGCCGATCGAAACGGGCCGGAGTGGTGACCATCGGTGCGCCGCGCGCGACACCCGCGGTCCTATCGCATCGCCTCGGCGCGAGCGACGCTGACGGCGCAGGCCTTGTAGCTCGGCTGCCGCGAGTGCGGGTCAAAGGCGGCGAAGGTGAGCCGGTTCACCGCCTCGAAGTGCATCGGCAGGAAGAGTTGTCCGCGCTGCACGGTCGCGGTCACGACGGCGACGGCTTCGGCCGCACCGCGACGCGAGCGAACCGTGACGCGGTCGCCGGCGGCGATGCCGAGGCGCCCGGCGTCGTCGGGGTGCACGTCCACCGTGAGGACGGTGGGCGCGAGCTTGCGCAGGACGGCGCTCTTGTCGGTGCGCGAGCCCGTGTGCCATTGGGCGGAGCTGCCGCGGCCGGTCATGAGGATGAACGGGTAGTCGGCGTCCGGCAGTTCGGGCATCGGGCGGGGCGGATCGAAGAGGAAGCGGGCGCGGCCATCCGGCGTGAAGAACCTGCCGTCGGCGAAGAGGCGGCGCTCTGAAAATGCCGAGTGGCGAGTGCCGAGTGCCGAATGGGCCGAACTCTCTGCCTTTTCATTCGGCACTTGGCACTTGGCATTCGCCACTTCCGGCCACGGCCACTGAATCCCGCCCTCGTTGTCGATGTCCGCGTAGTCGCGGATGCCGCTGAAATCGCAGGGCTGGCCTCGCGAGAGTTGCTTGAGGATCTGAAAGGCGGCTTCCGGCGAACTCCAGGCGCGGAACATTCCGCCGCAGCCCCACGCGTCGGCGACGAGCTGGAAAATGGCGAAATCGCTGAGCGCCTGGCCGGGCGCGCGCGCGACCTTCTTCACGAGGCCGAGGCGGCGCTCGCTGTTGATCAGGATGCCTTCCTTCTCGCCCCAGCCGGCGGCGGGCAACACGAGGTCCGCCATCCGCGCGGTCTCGGTCGTGGCATACATGTCCTGCACGACGAGGAACTCGAGCTTGCCGAGGACCTCCCGCGCGCGCGTCTGGTTGATCCAGGAGTGGGCGGTGTTGGTCGCGATGACCCAGAGGCCGCGAATCTCGCCGCGGTCGATGGCGTCGAGGATCTGGTCGTAGGCGTGGCCATGGCGATCAGGGATGACGGCGGGATCGAGGCCGAGGGTCTGTGCGACGTGGCCGCGGTGGGCCGCGCTGGCGAAGTCGTATCCGCCGAGGAGCGACGTGGCGTTGCCAAAAAGGCGCGAGCCCATCGCATTGCACTGGCCGGTGATCGAGTTGGCGCCGGTGCCGGGGCGGCCGATGTTGCCGGTCATCAGGGCGAGGTTGATGATGGCCTGCGCGGTGCGCGTGGCTTCGTGGCTCTGGTTGACGCCCATCGTCCACCAGAGCGAAACCCGTTCGCGGGTGGCGATGATCGCGGTGAGCTGGTGCAGCGTCTCGACCGGGAGGCCGGTTTCGGCGGCGACGCGCTCAGGCGTGAACTCGGCGACAAACGCGGCGAACGCGTCGAAGCCGGTCGTGTGTGCGTCGACGAACGCGCGCTTCACGGCGCCGCGGGCGATCAGCAGGTGCGCGAGGCCGTAGAGGAGCGTGAGGTCGGACTTGGGGCGCAGCGGCACGTGCAGCGTGGCGGCCTGCGCGGTCTCGGTGAGACGGGGATCGACGACGACAATCTCGGGTTGGCGGCGGTTTCTCATCACGCGCTGCCACATGATCGGATGCGCGATGCAGGGATTGGCGCCGATGAAGATCAGGGCGTCGCTCTCCTCGAAGTCCGCATAGGTGAACGGCGGCGCATCGAAGCCGAAGGACTGCTTGTAGGCGACATGCGACGTGGCCATGCACTGGCGCGTGTTGGAGTCGCAATGCAGGCCGCCCATGCCGAATTTGAAGAGCGCGCCGAGCAGCGCCATCTCTTCCATCACGATCTGGCCGGTGCTGAGGAACGCGATGGAGTGCGGGCCGTGTTGTTGTTGGATGCGTTTGAAATTCTCCGTGAAGGCGCGGAGTGCCTGCGGCCAGGGCACGGGGGCCAGTTCGCCGCCGGGTTGCGCGGGATCACGGAGCAGCGGCATCGTGGCGCGATCGGGCGCGGCGAGCGGGGTGAGCGCCTCCCAGCCTTTCGGGCACGCCATGCCGAGGTTGACCGGATACGCCGGGTCGGCGGAGAGGTTGATGGCTTCGCCGGCGGCGTTGAGGTGGATCTTCAAGCCGCAGCCGGTGCTGCAGAAGCCGCAGACGCTGGTGGTGGTGGCCGCCGGATTGAGGCGGGCGGGCAGGCGGCTGAGGCCGAAGTCCGCCGGATGGAGCACCATGTCGGCCGTCATCGGACCGGTGCGGGCGTGGAGGAGATTGCCGAGGCCCGAACTCATGCGGGCATCCCCGGCATTTTCGGCGCGTCGACGGCGCGGAAGAACAGGGTGCGTTCGAGCAGTTCGCCGGTGACGAGCACGGCCAGCGCGAGCCAGCCGGGCGCGACGAGCAGGAGAACCATGGCGACGAGCGCGAGTGAGTCGCGCGCGACGGCGACGGAGGCGAGCGGCCCGCGTTGGAGTCGCGCGGAGATGCTGCCGTCGTGGCGCGTGCGCGTTTCCCAGGCGATTTTGACAAGCAGGAGGAGCGCCGCGATCTTCGGTGCGGCCACAGCGAGCGTCACGAGCAGCGCGGTGCCGAAGAAACGCGGCAGCGTCTGGGTCGCGCGCCAGAAGTGCCGGCGCGTATCGATGTAGATCATCGCGGAGCAGTAGAGGCCGAGCAGGCCGATCGCGGCGGACGCGGTGGCGAACAGTTGAGCGTTGAGGATTGAGCGTGGAGCGACGGACGGAGCGATGGCGGAGAGGAGCGCGAGTGGAAACCAGGCGCCGAAGATCATCGCCTCGCGGCTGAGCCAGCTCCGGCGCCAGCCGAGAAAGATCCGCCACGCGCGCAGCGGCTGCCCGAGATGAAACACGCTCGCGCCCAGCCCGGCCGCTCCCGCGAGCGCCGCGGAAAGTGTAACGTAATACGTTACACTCTCCGGGGAGCTGACGGGGAGGAGGGCGGCGGCGAGGGCGAAGCCGACGGCGACGGGCATCAGCGTGAGCATGATCACGAGCGGCCAGTGGGCGGGCTGAACGCGGAGGGTCGCGGCGTCGGCGGCGAAGAGTCCCTCGGGGAGCGGGCGCTTCGAAACGTAGCGCGTGGTCGGCTGCGTGTAGGCGGGGTCGGGAGCGCCGGGAAGGAAGCGGGGCGGCGCCGCGGACGCGGAGACGGAGGCGTCGGGCGTGGTGGAAACGGTGATGATCGTGATCGCGTGCGTCGGGCAGGCCTGCGCGCACGCGGGCGCCTCACCCTCGGCGAGCCGGCCGTGGCACAGGTCGCATTTGCGGACGATGCCGAGGCGTTCGGAGAATTTCGGGGCGTCGTAGGGACATTTCAGGATGCAGTAGCTGCAGCCGATGCACTGGTCATCGAGGTGGCGGACGATGCCGGTGACGGGGTCCTTATCATAGGCGAGGACGGGGCAGCCGTTGAGGCAGGCCGGATCGGCGCAGTGGTGGCAGGCGGTCGTGACGGTCTGCGTGAACGGATGGGCCCGGCGCGGGCTGACGAGCAGGCCGACATCGCGCCAGGTCTCGGTGTCGTCGAGGCCGTTGAGCGAGTGGCACGCGGCGACGCAGGATTTGCAGCCGGTGCAGGAGTCGAGGTCGACCTCGAAGGCGTATTGCTCGCCGGGCTGCGGGGCCGTGAGGGGGATGAGGCGCGGCGCGAGCGAAGTCACGCCGGGCGGGAGTTGATCGTGCGCGGCGGAGAACTGGGCGACGGGCGTATCCAGCCGTTGCTGCTCGGCGAGAAGCTCGGCCAGCAGCGGGAAGTTATCGCGGGAAGCGACCACGTCAGTAGACGTCGCGCGCGTAGCGCTTCGCGGCTTTCAGCGCCTGCACATAGGCGGCGGCCTGTTCGGCGGTCTTGCCGCCGGCGCGCTCGATCACGGCATGGAGCGCGGCGTCGACATCCTTCGCCATGCGCGAGGCATCGCCGCAAACGTAGAAGTGCGCGCCGGCCTCGAGCCACGCGTAGAGCTCGGTGGCGTGCTCGAGCATGCGCTGCTGCACGTAGATTTTCTCCACCTGGTCGCGGGAGAAGGCGGTGTCGAGGCGGGTGAGCACGCCGTCGTGCATTAGGCCGGTGAGTTCCTCGCGGTAGAGAAAATCCGTGGCGGCGCGCTGATCGCCGAAGAAGAGCCAGTGCTTGCCCTTGGCGGCGGTGGCCTTGCGCTCGTGGAGAAACGCGCGGAACGGCGCGATGCCGGTGCCGGGGCCGACCATGATCATGGGCGTGTCGCCGCTGGGCGGCGGACGGAAGGACGGGTTCGAGTGAACGAAGACGCCGACGCGGGTCTCACCGGGGACGGCGCGATCGGCGACAAAGGTGGAACACACGCCCTTGCGCGGGCGCCCGTGCAGGTCGTAGCGCACGGCGCCGATCGTGAGATGCACCTGGCCGGCGTGCGCGCGCGGTGACGACGAGATCGAGTAGAGACGCGGCTGGAGCTTCTTGAGCGTGCGCACGAAATCGGCCGGAGCGGGCCGGACTCCGGGCGCGGAAAGCAGGACGTCGATGACGTGATGCGGGGCGGCGGCGCGCGGGGCGGGAGTGGCGTCGCCCGCCGGGACGAGCGCGCAAACGGCGAGCAGTTCGGCGGTGGGTTTGCCGAGATCGTAGCGCTCGGTGAGCGCGCGGCGGAGCGACATAGTGGCCCCCTCGGGCGTGGTGACTTCCTCTTCGCCATCGCAGCCGAGCGCGGTGAGGACGTCGCCGACCAGGGCCGGGCAGTTGTGCGGGAACACGCCGAGCGCATCGCCGGCCTCGTAGGCGAGACCGGAGCCGGCGAGATCGAATTCGACGTGGTGAACCTGTTTCGCGGAACCGGGGGCGTTGAGGTTGCGCGAGGTGAGCAGCAGCGCGGGGAAGGGGTTCGTGCGGCTGAAGCCGCTTTCGATTTCGGACTCCGGATTGCGGATCGCGGATTGAGTGGGCGCGGCGAGGGAGGTGGCGGTGCCGAGGCTGGTGAGCGCGGCGATCAGCCAGGCGGAGAATTTCTCTTCGTAGTCGAGGTCGCAGTCGACGCGGGGCGTGGTGCGCGTTGCGCCGAGCTTCTCGAGGAAGGCGTCGAAATCGGCGCCGCACCGGCAGAACTGCGTGTAGTTGGTGTCGCCGAGGGCGCAGACGGAGAAGCGGAGCGTTGAGAGTGGAGCGGGGAGGGTTGCGAGTTGGACGGCGGAGCCGAGGGCGGTGTGGAGGGCCTTGGCGCTGTCGGGGGGCTCGCCGTCGCCGTAGGTGCTGACGATCACGAGGGCGTTTTTTTCGGTGGCGAGTTTCGCGAGATCGGTCTGCGCCATGTCGAGGACGGTGGCGGCGAAGCCGCGCTTGCCGGCCTCCTTGGCGGCGCGCTTGGCGAGGCCTTCGGCGGTGCCGGTTTGCGAGCCGAAGAGGATTGTCAGCGGCGTGAGCGCCGCCGGCGCGGAGTTCACGGCGGAGCGCGAGAAGAGGCCGGCGAAGAAGCCGTTGAGCCAGGCGCGCTGTTCGGGCGAGAAGGGCGCGCTGTCGGGAATGAACGGGACGACGTTGCTCATGCGGAGAAGAATTCCTGCAGCTCCTTCAGCGAATGGCGGCGGGACCATTGCACGAAGGTCTCGCCGCGGCTCTTCTTCGCCTCGTAGGTCACGAGCACCTTCTCGATCAGCGCGTCGACCTCGGTCGCGCGGACGCCGCGAAACACCTCGCGGCCGATGCCCTGCTCGTGGTCCATGCCGCCGCCGAGGACGATGTGGTAGCCCTCCGCGCCGTCGGCGAGCTTTGCGCCGACGAGGCCGATGTCGCCGCAGTAGTGCTGCGCGCAGGAGTGCGGGCAGCCGGTGAAGTGGATGTTGACGGGTGCGCCGAGCGAGACGCGGCCGAGGTGCTTCATCAGCGCGAGGGCGTGCGCCTTCGTATCCGCGGCGGCATACTTGCAGCCGCGGCTGCCGGTGCAGGCGATGATGCCGCCGGTGGCGGAGGAGGCCTCGGTGAAGAAACCGAGGCGCTTCACGCCGCGGCTGAGCGAGTCGACGAAGGCGTCGGCGACGTGCGGGATCAGGACGTTCTGCCAGACGGTGAGCCGCAGTTCGCCCTTCCCGTAGCTCGTCGCGAGATCGGCGAGCGCGTGCATCTGCCGCGCGGAGAGGCGGCCGACGGGGACGCCGATGCCGAGGGAGTTGAGGCCGCGCTGCGCCTGGCGGCGGGGGCCGATCCACGCGTGCTTCTCGACGGGGCGGCGCGGCTCGCACGCGGCGAGCGGCAGCCGGCCAAGGGGGAAGGCGAGTTTCTTCGCGGTCTCGGCGAGAAACTTCTCCACGCCCCATTGATCCAGAAGATATTTGAGGCGCGCCTTCTTGCGGTCGGTGCGGCAGCCGTTCTCGCCGAAGACGCGGATCATCGCGACGGCGACGGCGACGGCTTCGGAAGGCCGGACGAGGAGGCCGGTGTCGCGGGCGAAGTCCTTGTGGCCGGTGATGCCGCCGAGCTGGACCCGGAAGTAGACGCCGGGGGCCACCGAGGGCGCGTTGGGGACAACACGCTCCACCCCGGCAATTGACTTTTCGGTCACGCGGACGGCGACGAAGCCGATGTCGTTGGTGTCGGCGGCGACGGAGAGGCTGCCGCCGTTGTCGAAGGCGACGTTGAACTTGCGGGGCAGGCCGTAGAGGTCGCGGTGGTTGAGGATGTAGTGGTGCAGCGCCCGGGCGTAGGGCCGCACGTCGAGCAGCTCGTCCGGGGCGAATCCACTGTCCGGAGACGCGGTGACGTTGCGGATGTTGTCGCAGCCGGCGCCGCGCGAGGTGAGGCCGAGCTCCTGGATGCGGGTGAGGACCTGGATGATGCTCGCGGGCTTGAACTCGCGGATCTGGAGGTTGCCGCGCGTGGTGATGTGCGCATACCCGCCGCCGAGCTCGGCGGCGAGGTCGGCGAGCCCGTGGAGCTGGGCGGCGCTGAGGTCGCAGCCGGGGACGCGCAGCCGGAGCATGAAACTATCCTGCGCGGGCGCGACGTAGAAGAGGCCGAAGAACTTGAAGCGATAGGTGTGCTCGGGATCGGGAAACTTGTTTTCGTCGGCGTGCTGCAGGAGCCGGTCCCAGGCATCGAGCGGGTTCTCGTCGTATTTCCAGCGCTCCTCCTTGCAGAGCTCGGAAAGCGGCGTGCCGTGGACCGTGGGTTCGGCGGCGGGCGCCGCGAGGTTGCCGGTGGCCGACTGGGCGGACGACGCAACGAACTGGCCGGCGGCTGTCGTGCCGACAAAGGGGACGAGGCCGCTGGCGCTGACTCCGGCCATGAAGCCGGCGAGATACTCCTTCTGCGCCGCGCTGAAGGGCTGCGGCGGCTGGGCGGAAGCAGGAAGGGCGGGCTCGTTCGACACGCCGCCGTTTGAGCACGGGTGGTGCCACCGGCGGAGCAGCCACGGATTCATCGAGTGAATTGTATTCTGCGGTCGGATGAATCGGGTTCATTCGCCGTGGGGCAGCCAGCCCGGAGCCCGCGGCGGCTGGGCGGGGGTCCGGGAACCGGCGCGGGGGGCCCCGCGGCGTGGCCGGGACCGGACACGCGAAAGCTCGTGCTCCGGGGGCAGCGGAGCACGAGCAGGATGTCCGGCTTGAAGCGGTCGCGCGCGAGAGCGGGCGGCGGCGGGAGCGGGCCGACGCGACGGCTACAGGTTCAGCGTGAACTGCAGGTAGACGTAGCTGGCGTCCTTGGAGCCGCCGTTGTCGGCGAGGGACTCCTTGATGTAGTTGCCGCGGAAGTAGCGGCTCACGCCGAGCTCGAGCTGCGTGGAGGGAATCGGGTTCCAGCTCGCGGCGAGGTCGAGCTCCGTGCCGAGCTTGTTGCTGGTGCCGCGGGTGGCGTAGCCGCCGGCGTTGCGGAAGACGCCGCCGACGTTATACCAGAAGTCGGCGGACGTCGCCAAAGCCTGGATATGCCCCTCGAGCGCGAAGCTGAGGTTGGTCGCGGGCTTGACGGCGTAGGTGACGCGGACGTCGTGCAGGTTCTGGAGGCTGTTGAAATCCATGTAGCCGTAGTGGAGGTGCGTCGTGGCGAAGAGATTCTGGAAAGTCTGGCTCTTCGTGTCGGCGGCGCTCTTGTCGCCGGAGGCGTAGCTGTAGAGAACGGCGAGGCGGGGCTGCCAGAGGTGCTCGGTCCAGGTGTAGCCGCCCTGCAGCACGGCGCTGTAGGCGTCCTGGTCGAGACGGGCGGCGGCACGGACGGCGGCGGGAGTGGCGGCGGGCGCGGTCGTGGCGCGGTTGCCGAACTGGTGCATCAGCTCGAAGCCGTAGTCCCACGGGCCATACGAGCCGGGCTTGGAGCGGACGCGGAGGCCGGCGGTGTAGAGATCCTGTTTCGCGGGCAGGCGGAACGGCGCGGCGACGCCGCTGAAGTCCTGGTCGGCGATGCCGGTGTTGACGTTGCGGGCGAGGAGGTAGGATTCGACGACGGCCTTGGTGGCGAGGGTCGGCCAGTTGAAATACGCGCCGGAGAACGTGTCGCTGCCGATGTAGGAGCGATTCAGGTTGTGGTGGTCGTTGTAGACGAGGCCGCCGGTGAAGATATCGACGCCGAAGACGGGATTCTGCCAGCGGACCTTGAGGGCGTCGAAGGTGCGGGCGTTGTTGTTCCAGCGGAGATGGCCGACGAGACGCTGGTCGCCGTAGACGAGCTCCTGGCGTCCGGCTTTCACGGAGACGGGGAACTCCTTGTGATTGCCGACGAAGAGAAATGCCTGGTGGACGTCCATGGGGCCGTCGCGCTCGGCGAGGCCCTTGCCGGGGCCGGCGGCGGCGAAGCGCTCATCGTCGAACGAGTAGCTGGCGCGGCCCTCGAGCGTGGCGGCGAGGCGCTTGCCGGTGTAGGTGAGGCGCGGCATCACGCGCAGGAGGGTGTAGCTGTTGTTGTTGTCGAAGCCGGGATTGGACGAGAAGTCCCAGTTCTGGCCGGAGTCGGTGAAGCCGGCGCCCTCCTTGTTCTCGAAGCGGCCGCGGACGTTCACGCCGATGTCCCAGGCGGACATGTAGGGATCGGAGGCGCGGAGCTTCTCGTTGGCATAGCCGGGGAACGGCCGGGCGGGGAGCGACGGCGTGTATTGAGAGAACAGTGACGGCAGCGCGACGACGGCGGTCAGCGCGGCGAGCGTGCGGCGGAGGAGGTGGTGCATGGTCGGTGGTATGGCAGGTGGGAGAAGGGAGTCGGAGAATCAGGCCGGGGTGAGCGCCCGGAAAAAGCGCGGGAGCCGCGGCTTCGGCGGCGGGGCCGCGGGCGGGGGCGGGATGCCGCCGGCCGGCGCGACCGCAGCGGGACGGAGATGGGAGCGCTCCTCGAGGAAGCCGATGAGCTGGGCGCGGAGCTGGTAGTAGAGCGGATCCTCGAGGAGCTGCTTGCGGGAGCGGGGGCGGGGGAACTTCACCTCGAGGATCTCGCCGACGGTGGCGGCGGGGCCGTTGGTCATCATCACGACGCGGTCGGAGAGGAAGAGGGCCTCGTCGACATCGTGGGTGACCATCAGCGCGGTCTTCTGGTCCTTCTGCCAGAGGTCGAGCAGGACCTCCTGCAACTCGTAGCGGGTCAGCGAGTCGAGCATGCCGAAGGGCTCATCGAGCAGCAGCATCTTGGGCGAAAGCGCGAACGCGCGGGCGATGCCGCACCGCTGGCGCATGCCCTGCGAGAGTTCGGCGGGTTTTCGGTGCATGGCGTCGGCGAGACCGACCACGGTCAGGTAGTATTCGGCAATCTGCTCCCGTTCTTCAGTGTCGGCCGTGTAATAAACCTGATCGATGCCGAGCATGACATTCTCGAACGCCGTGAGCCAGGGCAGCAGGCAGGGCGCCTGAAACACGACGCCGCGGTCGGGGCCGGCGCCGGTGACCTCCTTGCCGGAGAGGATGACGCCGCCGGAACTGACGTCGGTGAGGCCGGCGATCATCGAGAGGACGGTGGACTTGCCGCAGCCGGAGTGGCCGATGAGCGTGACGAACTCGCCCTTGCGGATCTTGAGGTCGAACTGCTCGACGATGACGGCGGGCTTGCCGGAGGGCGTCGGGTAGACTTTGCCGAGCTGGGAGATTTCGAGGAAGGAGGACATGCGGATCAGGTGGTGAGGGTGACGGCTTCCTTCTTGATTTCGTGCGGCCGGAGCGGCCGGCGGCGATCGGTGCGGGGCAGATCGAGATCCTCGGGCAGGATGTCGGGGAGGGTGAGCTTCTTCGTGACGGTCGACTTCCGCTTCGCACCGTAACCGAGAAGCTGATTCGTCACGAGCGCGCGCAGGCGCTTGAACTCGGGGTCGTGGTTGAGCGCCTTGCGCTCGCGGGGGCGGGCGAGGGTGACGGTGACGGAGTCCCCGAGGTGCGCGCCGGGCCCGAGGGTGAGCGGGATGATCCGGTCGGCCAGCAGCAGGGCCTCGTCGACGTCGTTGGTGATGAGCACGACGGTCTTCTTGTCGACGGCCCAGATGCGCTCGATCTCATCCTGCAGGGTGGAGCGGGTGAGCGCGTCGAGGGCGGAGAGCGGCTCGTCGAGCAGGAGGATCTGCGGATCCATCGCGAGGGCGCGGGCGACGGAGACGCGCTGGCGCATGCCGCCGGAAAGCTCCGCGGGCTTCTTGTCGCGGGCCTTGGTGAGATTCACCATCTCGATGTATTTCTCGATGTGCTGGCGCTTCTTCTCCGGCGAGTAGTTCGGGAACACCTGGTCGACGGCGAGGGCGATGTTCTCGAAGACGGTGAGCCAGGGGAGCAGGCTGTAGTTCTGGAAAACGACGCCGCGATCGGGGCCGGGGGCGGTGATCTCGAGATCGTTGAGCTTGACGGTGCCGGTGTCGGGCGTGAGCAGGCCCGAGATCAGGTTGATCAGCGTGGTCTTGCCGGAGCCGGAGTAACCGACGATGGCGACGAACTCGCCGCGCTCGATCGCAAGGTTGACGCCGTGGAGGACGGGCGGGCCGCCGAAGGCCTTGGAGACGTTGCAGAGTTCGAGGAAAGGCATGGAGCGTGGGCGGAGTTTAGGGAAGGGCGCGCGCGGGCGCCTTGATGTCGATCAAGCGGTCTTGAACCGGCGCTCGAGGAGGCTCATCGCCCGATCGAGGACGAAGCCGACGACGCCGATGGTGAGGATCGAAAGGATGATGTGCTCGTAAACGAGGCTGTTGTATTCCTGCCAGAGGAAGCCGCCGACGCCCGGGCGGCCGGTGAGCATCTCAGCGGCGACGATCACGAGCCACGCGATGCCGAGGCTGAGCCGGAAGCCGGTGAACATGTAGGGCAGCGTGGCGGGGATGAGGATCTTGGTGAGCGTCTTCCAGCGCGAGAGCTTCAGGACGCGGCCGACGTTGAGGTAGTCCTGGGGCACGGCGCGCACGCCGACGGCGGTGTTGAGGACGGTCGGCCACATCGAGCAGATGGCGATGGTGAAGAGCGCCCCGTAGGTGCCGGCGTCCTTGCCGGTGCCGAGGAAGAGCACGAGGCCGAGCGGCAGCCACGCGAGCGGCGAGACCGGCCGCAGGATCTGGATGATGGGGTCGAAGGTTTTCGTGAAGACCTTCGAGAGCCCGAGGAAGAAGCCGATCGGCGTGCCGATGAGGAGGGCGATGGCGTAGCCCTGGGCGACGAGGACGAGCGAATACCAGGTAAAGCGGAGGATGCCCTGATCCATTTCGCCGCGTTTCTCGAACGGCTTCAGGATGTAGTCCTTGCTCGCCTCCCAGGTCTTGACCGGGGAGGGAAGCTCCTTCGCCCAGGTGGCGCTGCAGAAGGCCCAGAGGCCGAGCATGACGAGGAGGCCGAGGCACGGCAGGATAAGCCAGTCGAGTTTGAAGCGGTTCATAGGGAATTCAGTTGGCCCGCGGAACACCCGGAAGGTGCGGAAGGAACGAAGAGCGGTCTCCGTGCTCCCGGGGTGTGCCGCGGGCGGTGATGGTGGCGGTCAGCCCTTCAGTGATTTCACCGCGAAGCTCTTCGCGTAGCCCTCGGGATCCGCCGGATCGAACTTTACGCCGTCGAAGAGTGTCTCGGCGGACAGATCGGCGCCGCCGTGGGCATAGCCGATCTCCTTCATCGCCTCCTCGTAGAGGTCAGTGCGCATGACGCGTTTCGCGACGCCGGCGTAGTCGGGCGCGCCGGTGACCATGCCCCAGCGGCGGTATTGGGAAAGGAACCACGTCGCATACTTCGGCTGCGGGTAATTGCAGTTCCGCTTGCTGAAGTGCATGTAGAGCTCGTCCTTGATCTTGCGGCCGTCGCCGTAGTCCTGCTCGCCCAGGAGCCGGCCGAGGATCGTCTTCGGGTCGCAGTTGATGTAGGTGGGCTTCGAGACGAGTTCGCATTGCTCGGCGCGGTTCTCCATCTTGTCGAGCCAGACGCTCGCTTCGTGCAGGCCCTTGAGGACGGCCTTCACGGTCTTCGGGTTCTTCGTGGCGAACTCCTCGGTGAAGGCGCAGACCTTCTCCGGATGATCCTTCCAGATGTCCTGCGTGGTGACGGAGGTGTAGCCGATCTTGTCCGCGATGGCGCGGGCGCCCCAGGGCTCGCCGACGCAATAGCCGTCCATCTTGCCGATCTTCATGTTGGCCACCATCTGCGGCGGCGGGATGGTGATGAGGGTGATGTCCTTGTCGGGGTCGATGCCACCGGCGGCGAGATAGTAGCGCATCCACATGGCGTGCGTGCCGGGCGGAAAGGTCATCGCGAACGTGAGCGGCTCGCCGAGCTTCTTCGCCTGATCGACGAAGGGCTTGAGCGCCTTCGGGTCGCCGGCGACCTTGCCCTTCCACTCGGTCTTCAACGTAATGGCCTGGCCGTTACGGTTGAGGATCCACGGGATGACCATGGGCTTCTTGGGGGAACCGGAAAGGCCCATGGTGGAGGCGAGCGGCATGCCGATGAGCATGTGCGTGGCCTGGATCGAGCCGCTGGAGAGGTTGTCGCGGATGGCGGCCCAGTTGGCGCCCTTCGTCACCTTGGAGTTGATACCGTATTTCTTGAAGAAACCCTTCTCGTGCGCGATCACGATGGGCGAGCAGTCGGTGAGCGCGATCATGCCGAAGTTCACGTCGGGCGCCTCGGGCGCGTCGCTGGCACTGCCGGCGGTGGCGGCCCAGGCGCGCGGCCCGAGGGCGGACCAGAGCGCGGCGGCGCCGACGCCGGTGGCGGCGTGCGCGAGGAACGTGCGGCGGGGGAGCGGGCGGTCAGCCAGGCTGGCTGCCGACCCCGCGGAGGTCTGAGGATGTGGTGATTTCATGGAGGTGTTGGTTGGGTGGGAGAATCGCGCGATGCAGATCCTCGCGAAACAGACGGCGGGGTAACTCGGGGTCCCGCGCGGCGGCGGGTGGCAGCAGGCCGGCAGCGCCGAGGGCGCGCTGGAGGGCGCGGGCCTTCTCCACGGCGGGCACGCCCGCCTCGTGGCGATGGAACACGAGGAAGTCGGGCACGTGCTCGACGCGGCCGTTGCCGCAGTCGAAGCGGCCGAGGAGCGCGGGAGCGATGACGCGTGCGGGCAGGTTGAGGTAGTTGGCGGCGGCGAGGATCTCGGCCAGGCGTTCGCGATGCTGCGGCTCGTCGCACCACGCGGCGGCCTCGGCGAGCGCGCGCACGAGGGCGGCGTGCTCGGTGGCGCGCGTCTCGGCGAAACGGCGCGTGACCATCACGACCTTCTCGACGTGGCCGGGCTCGAGGGCGGCGCTCCACGCGGGGCACCAGCCGGCGCCCTCGCGCACGGCGAGGGTGTTCCACGGCTCGCCGGCGCAGAAGCCGTCGATCGTCTGGGCGGCGAGGTTGCGGAACATCTGCGCGGGCGGCACGACGACGATGCGCACGTCGCGGTCGAGGTCGAAGCCGGCGGTGCGCAGCCAGTCGCGCAGCAGCAGGTGGTGGGAGGAAAAAGGGAAGACGACGCCGAAGGTGAGGGGCTGCCGTGCGCGGCGGTGGCGCGCGTGTTCGCGGAGCGTGGGGCCGTCGCGCACGCCGGCGTCCCAGAGCGCGCGGGACAGTGTGATGGCGTTGCCGTGGAGATTCAGCACGAGGGCGGTCAGCACGTCGGCGGGCGGGCAGCCGAGGCCGAGCTGGGCCGACCAGAGCATCGGGGCCGGGGCGTGCGCGGCCTCGAGTTCGCCGTAGATGATCTTCTCGCGAATCGTGGCCCAGCCGATCTCGCGCCGGAGGTCGACGCGGAGGTGCTGGCGGGCGAAGCAGCCGAGCTCCTCGGCGATGATGAAGGGGGCGGCGTCCGTGAGGGAAAGAAACCCCACGCGCAGGGGTTGGGCGGGCCGCACCGCGGTGGCTGGTTCAGTCGAGGTCGGCGTTGTCATGTGCGGCCCGTTGAGCCGCCCGTGTGCCACCGGAGGTCGCTGGCCCGATTACTGCTGTTCAAACATTTCATTGAAGGAATGAAGTCCACTCATCCATGAAGCCGACGCTCGACAGCCGGCAGCTCCACGCCTTCTCCGCGCTCGCGCGGCGCGGCAGCTTCACGCTGGCCGCGAAGGATCTTTTTCTCACGCAGTCCGCGGTGAGCCATGCGATCAAGGCGCTGGAGGACGATGTCGGCTGCCGGCTGCTCGATCGCGTGGGGCGCCGCGTGCTGCTGACGCAGGCGGGCGAACAGTTTCTGCGGCACACGGAGAAAATCCTGCGCGAGATGGAGGCGGCCCGCGTGGGGCTGGAGGCGCTGACGAAGTGGGGGCACGGGCGGCTGCGCGTCGGCGCGAGCACCACGGCGTGCCAGCACATCCTGCCCACGGTGTTGCGCGAGTTCCGGCAGAGCTATCCGAAGTGCGTGATCCGGATCGAGCCGGGCGATCACGGCCAGCAGCTCGATCTGCTGCGCAGCGGGCACATCGATCTGGCGCTGGTGCTCGAGCCGCCGGCGCAGGGCATGACGGAGTTCGCCTTCGTGCCGCTCTTCCAGGACGAACTGCGCTTTGTCGTCGCGCCGCTGCATCCGTGGGCGAAGGCGGGGCGCGCGCCGCGCGAATCGATCGAGAGCGAGACGCTCGTGCTCTATAACAAGACGAGCCAGACGTTCCGGCTGGTGAGCGAGTATTTCCGCGAGGAGAAGATCACGCTGAGCAACTTCATCGAGCTGGGCAGCATGGAGGCGATCAAGGAGCTGGTGAAGATCGGCATCGGCGCGGGCGTGCTGGCGCCGTGGATCGCGCGCCACGAGCTCGAGAGCGGCTCGCTCGTCTCGCTGCCGCTGGGCGTGCGCAAGCTGAAGCGCCGGTGGGGCGTCGCGCATTTGAAGGGGCGCCGGCTGGCGCTGGCGGAGGAGACCTTCGTCGGCCTGTGCCTCAGCGTATCGGAAATGCTGGGACTCAAGGCGCCGAACGTCGCCGCGTGAGAGGAGAGCGGCCAGCGATCAGCGTTCAGGGATCAGCTCCCACCAAGTGGTCCACTCAATCTTGCGGGCGTCGGAAGCTGATTACTGATCGCTGAAAGCTGAAGGCTGATTGCTGCCTCAGATCTCCCAGTCGTGCTCGTGCGCGGGCGCGCCGTGGTTCGCGAGGAGGGATTCCTTCTTGCGGCGGGAGCGGATGACGAGGTTGTCGCCCTTGAAGTAGGCGACGGAATCGTCGGGGATCGACTTCATCAGCCACACGTTTGAGCCGATGATCGAGTGCGCGCCGACGCGCGTGTCGCCGCCGAGGATGGTGGC
>CAZENI010000150.1:0-15761 GCA_964513055.1 uncultured Opitutus sp. | reverse complement strand
CAGGCGCTCGATACGGCCCGCCACACCACCTACGCCTCGCAGGTGATGCAGTCGGAACTCGAGCGCCTGCGCCTGAAGAGCTGGGCGCAGCTCCAGGCGGTGCAGGAGTCCGGCGAGACCGCGGTGACCGTGGCCGCCCTCACCGGCGCCACCGGTTCGTTCCGCTGCACGCGCACCATCCGCGATCTGAAGACGGACATGAAGGAGATCACCCTCGTCGCCGTGTGGAACGGCTACGACGGCCGGCCCCACACCGTCAGCTACATCACCCGTTACGCCCGGAGCGGCCTGTATGACTATTTCTACACCGCCCACTGACGCCCGCCGGCGCCGCGCGCGCGGCTTCACCCTCGTCGAAGTCATGGTCGCGGCGTCGCTCTCGACCTTCGTCCTCGCCGGCGTGCTGAGCGCGTTCCTCCTGATCGGGCGCAGCGGCTTCCTCGCCAGCAGCTACAGCGAGCTCGAGAGCCAGACGCGCCGCGCGCTCGAGATCTTCGGCGAGGACGTCCGCAAGTCCTCCGACCTGAGCTGGAACTCCAGCCAGAGTATCACCCTTTCGGTGACGACGGCCACCAGCCACACCGTGCCGGTGACCTACGCCTACGATTCCGACCGGACGAGCCCGACCTACGGCAGCTTCTACCGCGTCCCCGGCGACGCCAAGTCCACCGCGCCGCGCCGCGTGCTGATCCGGAATGTCGCCGCCGATTTCGCCTTCCAGCGCTTCAAGCTCGAGCAGGGCCCGGGCACGGACAACACCGCCCGCTCCGATCTCGAGACCAAGCAGATCCAGGTCACCCTGCGCGCCAGCCGCGCCGGCACCACCACGGTCGCCGCCAACCAGGCGGCCCTGTCCGCCCGCTACATCCTGCGGAACAAACGCGTGAGCAATTGATGCCTTTCTTCGCGCCCTCTCTCCGCCGCCGCGCCGCCGCGCGCCCCTCCGGCTCCCGCCGCCGCCCCCGCGAGCGCGGCGCGATCCTGATCGTCGCGCTGCTGCTCGCGGCGCTGATCGCGCTCGGCCTCGGCAGCTACCTCAACCTCAACCTCTCCTCCTCGCGCCTCGCGCAGCGCACCTTCTTCGGCTACGCCGCCCTCAACCTCGCCGAGGCCGGCGCCGAGGAGGCCGTGTGGGCCTTCAACCGCACCCAGCGCGGCGACGCCGACGCCTGGGCGAAGTGGACCGACAACGGCGCCGCCGCCTGGCGGAAGTTCACCGACTTCAACTTCGGCCCCGCCGCCCGCGGCTGGGTGAAGGTCTACGTCGACACCTACCAGCCCGCGGCCAGCGCCCGCCCGAAGATCATCGCGCAATCCTCCATCGGCGCACCCGACGGTTCGCCCGTCACGAAGTTCCTCGAGGTCACGCTCCGGCGCCGCTCGCTCTTCGCCAACGGCCTCGTCGCCAAGGACGCCGTCGCCTTCGCCGGCGCCGTCGCCTCGGTCGACAGCTGGAACTCCGACCCCGACGACAACGCCGCCACCGCCGCCATCCCCTACTCCGCCGCCGTCCGCAACGACCGCGGCACCGTCGCCAGCGCCGCCGTCATCAACAGCGCCATCCTCGTCAACCAGGCCAACATCTGGGGCTATGTCGCCACCGGCGGCGGCCAGCCCGAGGTCGGCAGCAACGGCACGATCCGCGGATCGGATACGCCGCCGGACGTGAAGATCGACCCGAAGAAAATCTCCACCGACTTCAATGCCGACTTCGATCTCCTGCTCGCGCCCGTCGACGGCACCCTCCTCACGAAGCTCGGCCCGACCCTCGGCACCGCCGGCACGAAGACAAAATGGCGGATCGCCAACATCGCCCTCAAGGGCGCGGAGACCCTCACCATCCTCGGCGACGTCACGATCGTCCTCACCGCCGGCACCGGCACCAGCGCGATCGACGTCGCCGGCACCGCCCAGATCATCGTGCCCCTCGGCTCCAAGCTCACCGTCTACGCCGAGGCCAACATCAAGATCGCCGGCAAGGGCCTCGCCAACTCCAACGTCCAGCCCATCTCCTGCCAGCTCTACGGCGTCAGCACCAGCCCCGGCGGCCAGGACATCGAGGTCGTCGGCAACGGCGCGCTCCTCGCCGTCGTCTATGCGCCCAACGCCAACGTCGAGATCAAGGGCAACGGCGACGTCATGGGCGCGGTCGTCGCGAACAAGATCAAGCTCACGGGCAACGCCGCGTTCCACTACGACGAATCGCTCGCCACCCGCGACAGCAACCAGCCGTTCTCCATCGCCAAGTGGCGCGAGCTCACCACCGCCGCTGACCGCGCCCGCTACGAAGCCCTGTTCAAGGGCTGGTGAGACCCGCGCCCGCGGCCGCACTGCCAGTCCGGGCCCCTGCGCCCGTCACCGATCCGGCCTGCCGCGCCTAGGCCTGAAATCCGTGCCCGTCCGCCCCTAACTCCGGCGCGGGCGATCCGCTAGGATGCGGCGTCCCATGCGCCCCCTTTCGCCTCGTCCCCCCGTCGGCAGAGTCCGCGGCGCCCGGCCGCACCGCACCCGCGGCTTCACCATCATCGAGGTCGCGATGGCCGCGTTCGTGATGGCGTTCGGAATCGGGACGTCCCTGCTGGCGATGCAGAGCGGCTTCAAGGCGCTCGACGTCGCCCGCGACACCACCATCGCCTCGCAGATCCTCCAGAGCGAGATGGAGCGCCTCCGGCTCATGGCCTGGAACAACACCTCCACCGTCGCCGTGGACAGCATCTGCGAACTGCCCGCGTCCGAGACCGTCAGTCTCGCCGCGATGTTCTCCTCGGCCAGCGAGTTCGCGGCCAAGTTCCAGGTCACGCGCACCGTGACCGCCGACAGCACGCGGCCCGGCGAGGTGCGCCACATCACGATCAGCGTCCGCTGGCGCTCCTACGACGGGCGCACGCACGACCGCTCCTTCCGCTCCATGTATGCCAGGAACGGCCTTTATGACTATTACTACACCGTCGCGCACTGAGCCGGCCCGCCGCCGCCGCGGCTTCACGCTGGTCGAGGTCCTGATCGGCGCGACCATGTCGACCATGATCCTCGCGGGGGTCCTCTCGACCTTCCTCTTCCTCGGGCGCAGCGGCGTGAATGTCCAAAACTACAACGACATGGAGGCCCAGGCCCGCAAGGCCCTCGAGTATTTCGCCGAGGACGTGCGCCAGGCCAGCGCCATCGTGTGGACCGACAACAAGACGCTCACCCTCACCGTCAACCTGTCGTCCATCATCTATTCCTTCAGCGCGACCGACAAGACGTTCTACCGCCGCGACGCCGTGGGGACCAAGGCGCTGCTCACCGGCGTGACCCAGTTTCAGTTCAAGGGCTACACGATCACGGGCGTCGAGATCACCGATCTCAGCACCACCGCCGCCCTCGCCGTCGCGGGCAAGACCACGAAGCAGCTCCAGATCTCCCTCGAGGCGGCCCGCTCCAACCGCACGGTCGTCGCCGCGACGAACACCGTGCTCTCCGCGCGCTTCATCCTGCGCAACAAGATCGTCACCGCGTAACCGGCCTCCCCCATGCATTTCACGCACCACCGTCACACGCAGCGCGGCTCGCTGCTGATCGTCGCGCTCATCCTCTGCAGCGTCATCGGCATCTCCCTCGTGAGCTACATGCACCTCGGCCGCACGAGCCTCACGATCTCCAACCGCGCGCTCTACAACAACGCCGCGATCAACCTCGCCGAGAACGGCCTCGAGGAGGCCATGTATTCGATCAACCAGATGGTCGCCGACGAGGCCTACACCTGGGGCGGCTGGGAGAACAACGGCGTCGGCCCCACCTCCAACGCCTGGCGCAAGTGGAGCGACCTCACCTTCGATCAGAACGCCCGCGGCATGATCCGGGTTCATATTTACAACTACAAGGGCGTGAACGCGCCCAAGATCGTCGCGCGCTCCACCATCTCGCTCGGCGGCGGCAGCTCCGCCCCGATCGAAAAATGGATCGAGGTCTCGCTGCGCAAGACCTCCAAGTTCTCCAACGGCCTCGTCGCCAAGACCAGCATCGTCTTCAACGGCACCAACACCGCCGTCGACAGTTGGAACTCCGACCCCGACAACAACCCCGGCACCGCCCCGATTCCCTTCAGCGCCGGCGTCCGCAACGACCAGGGCAGCGTCGGCAGCATCTCCGTCGGAGTCGACGCCGTGCTCGTGAAGCAGGCTGACATCTGGGGCTTCGTCTCCACCGGCGGCGCCGATCCCACCGGCACGATCGGCTCCGGCGGCTCCGTGCTCGGCTCCGGCTCGACCTTCGACCCCGCCACGTGGGCCTCGGCCAACGTCGACCCCTCGCGCATCTCCACCGACTTCGCCGCAAGTTTCGATCCCGTCACTCCCCCCGCGAAGACCTACATCGATCTCGGCGGGCCCATCAACAGCGACACCGTGCTCCCGCGCGCCGCCGATGTTGCAGCGGGCCTGGTCAACGCCGACGGCAATTACTACTACACCGCGACCAGGGTCGACCTCGTCAACGAATACCTGCGCGTCACCGGCAAGGTCATCCTGAACCTCACCTATGCCGCCGGCATCAGCGTCGATGTCGGCGGCGGCAGCGGCATCATCAACGTCACCGCCCCCGGCAGCCTCCAGATCTACACTGCGGGCGACATCAAGATCGCCGGCAAGGGCGTGGCCAACGGCGTGGACGCCGACGCCAACGGCGAACTCTCCGACGCCGAAGTCAAGCAGCCGATCAACTTTCAGATCTGGGGCACGAAGACCGCGGGCGCGCAGGACATCAAGGTCGCCGGCAACGGCACCTTCAGCGGCGTGATCTATGCCCCGCAGGGCGCCGTGACCGTGAACGGCAACGGCAGCGTCTCCGGTTCGATCGTCGCCGACACGATCACGATGACCGGCAACGCCAAGTTCCACTTCGACGAGTCGCTCGCGAATTTCGGCGGCGGCAATCCGTTCCGCGTCTCGAAGTGGAAGGAACTCACCTCCGCCGCCGACCGCGCCGCCTATGCCTCGGTCCTGAGCTGGTGAACCGCCCGCTCCGCCCATGACCGCGATCGCCGCCCCCCGTCGCCGCCGCGCCCGCGCCTTCACCATCCCCGAGGTGATGATGGCCGCCATCGTCATGGCCTTCGCGCTCACGACCTCCATCACGGTCATCCAGCGCTCCCTCGCGACCATCGATACCGCGCGCAGCCTGAGCTACGCGACGCAGATCATGCAGAACGAGTTCGAGAAAATGCGGCTGCAAAGCTGGGCCACGATCGCCGCCTTTCCCACGACCGAGACGGCCGTGACGCTCGAGAGCAGCTTCACGAGCAACCCGTATGTCGGCTCGCGCTTCACCCTCACCCGCACGCGGAGCGACGTCTATCCCGGCGCCGGCAAGGCCATGGCCCGGATCCTGTTGAAGATCTCCTGGAAAACCTACGACGGCCGCACGCTCACGCGCAGCCTCACCACCTACTACGGCCAGAACGGCCTCTACGACTATGTCTACAGCCAGGGCTAGGCGCCGGCGCGGCTTCACGCTCGCCGAGATCATGATCGGATCGGCGCTCGGCAGCATGGTGCTGGCGGGCGTCCTCGGATCCTACACGCTGCTCCTCCGCAGCGGCACGAGCGCGGCCAACTACTCGACGATGGAGTCGCAGACGCGCCGCGCGTTCGAGCAGTTCGGCATCGATGCGCGCATGGCCAGCAACGTCGTGTGGAACAGCGCCTCCTCCGTCACCCTCACCGTCCCGAACAACTACGCCACCACCGGCAACCAGGTCACGTATGTCTACGACAGCGCGAACCGCTGGTTCTCGCTCATCCCCGGCGACGGCAGCACCACCACCGGCCGCCTCATCCTGGTGCGCGAGGTCGTCAGCGCCACGTTCACCCGCTACGATCGCGACAGCGCCGCCGCGACGACCAATGCCGCGACCAAGCGGCTCCAGCTCTCGCTCAACGTGCGCCGCAGCGCCGGCGGCGCCGCCGTCACCGAGAACATCGCCTCCGCCTCGTTCACCCTGCGCAACAAGGACGTATGAGGCCCCCGCCGCAGCCCGCCGGGCACCGCCGCGCCACCGCGTTCCAATCCGAGCGCGGCACCGTGCTCATCGTCGCCCTCGTCCTCTCGGCCGTCATCGGCGTTTCGCTCGTCAGTTACCTCAAGGTCTCCACCACCTCGCTGAAGCTCGCGCACCGGAGCTTCTTCGCCGAGACCGCCAACCACCTGGTCGAGGCCGGCATCGAGGACGCGCTCTTCTGCTTCAACCAGCTCGGCAGCGGCGTGCCCGTGGACACCGCGTGGGACGGCACCGTCTGGGCCAAGACCGCCAACACGGCGAAGCGCACGCTCCCGTCGTTCGCCCTCGACCAGAACGCCAGCGCCGTCGTGAAGGTGTATGTGAACGGCTATGACGGCACGCTGCCCTCGCCCGTCATCGTCGCCAAGGCCACCGTCACGCCCTTCGAGGGCCGGCCGATCGTGAAATATCTCCAGGTCACGCTGAAGAAGAACGCCGGGCTCTTCGCCAGCGGCGTCGTGGCGAAGAACACGATCAACTGGAACGGCCACCCGCTCGCCGACAGCTGGGTCTCGAATCCGACCAACAGCCCGACGGGCCCGTGGGCGGCGTATCCGGGAACTGGAGCCCGCGCCAAGACCGCCGTCGCCAGCCTGAACGGCCCGGTCGGGCTCGGCGCCCAGGGCAACATCCAGGGCAACCTGCTCCTCGGCGCGACCGCCACCTACGACAACACCGGCTCCTACACCGGCACGAAGGTCACGAACTTCACCTACAATTTCACCATGCCCACGCCGCCGGCCGCGGGCGCGCTCTCGCAGAGCTACAATCTCGGCGCGACCGTCCCGGCCACACTCCCGCGCGTGCTCGACACCGCCGCGGCCGACAACCGTTTCTACTATTTCACCGTCAACGCCCCGATCTCCGGCGTCACCATCGCCGCGGGCAAGAACGTCACGATCGTCGGCAGCGCCAACACCCGGATCACCGGCACCGTCACGATCCCCGCCACCGGCTCGCTGATCGTCCACATGGACGGCGGGATCACCGGCACGCTGACGAACAACGCGTGGGCCGGCGCGCTGCAGATCTACACCAGCACGACCGCCGGCATCACGCTGAACGGCAACGCCAACATCAAGTGCGCCCTCTTCGCCCCCAACGCCCCCATCACCGGCAACGGCGGCGGCACCAGCGGCGCGTTCTACGGCGCGTTCGTCGGCGCCTCGGTGACCTCGAACGGCCACATGGATTTTCACTACGACGAATCGCTCGGCAACATCGGCACCTCCGGCAAGGCCTGGACGCTGTCCGAGTGGCGGGAACTGCAGTCGGCCGCGGAGCGCAATCTCTACTCCAGCCAGCTCAATTTCTGAGCGGGCGTCGAAAAAAGGTCTGCGGTAGGAGCGCGCTTGCGCGCGCTGGATGCGAGGTCGCCGGGCGAACACGCGGCGAAATCGCCCGCAAGCGGGCTCCTACCTTCCGAGCCGAGCCCCTTTTCGACCCCCTTAAGGAGGCACGCGGCCCTTCCGATGGAGCCACTGGAGAATGGAGACGGACCAAGGTGGAACTCAGGAAATCACGAAAAAGCACCAGACCGCGTCGATTTTCCCTGTGATCAGGTTCTTTTGCTGAGTTCCTGATCTCCCCATTTGGATTGTTCAGCGCCTGCCTAGTGCGGCAGCGCCTCGATTGTGGTCTTCATCGCGGCGTATTCGGCGGCGGTGATTTCCCGGAAGCCGAGGCGCCGCGCGCCGAGGAGAATCGGCTCCAGCGGCAGGTCGTGGTTGGCGCTGCGCAGCGACTGGTGCAGGCCCCAATAGCGGCCGGGCGCGGAATAGATGCGCAGGTTCCACGGCTCCATCGCCACGCGGCTCTCGAACATCGCGACCATCGAGCCGCGGATGTAGAGGCCGCCCGCGGCGCCGGACGTCCAGATTTCCAGCAGCCGGGGGAAATTGTGGACGCCGCCGCTCGCCTGGCCGTTGCCGCTTGTGGACGGCGGCCCGTCGGTCAGGCCCACGGGATTGTGATTGGTCGGGACGATGCCCACGAGCAGGCAGGCCGAGATCTCCGTCGGCGTGGTGTTGAACTTGATGTCGCGGCTGCCGGCACCCGTCGTGGCGCTGGTCCGGCCGAGATTGGGCAGCGCCGCCGGGATGATCGCGTCGTTGATGCCATCCTGGGCGTTGCTGCCGCTGGGTTGGGAGGTTCGCCACGTCGTCGACCAGCTCGTGCTCGCGCGATGCGCGCTCAGGGAGTCGTTCCAACCGGTCGTCTGCAGGTAGGTCGCGCTCGAGAACGCGGGCGCGGACACGATCGTCACGGCATCCGCCATCACGGAGCAGAGCATCTCGGCCGTCGTGCCCGTCAGCGGATCCGGATAACGCGCGCTGTAGCCGCCGGGGTTGGCGGAATCCGTGGTCGTCGTGTTGAGGGTGCCGTCGGCGTTGAAGTGGCCGACGATGTAGGCGGCATCGTTGGTCGCGAACGTGAAGCCGGTCTTGCTCGGATACGCCGTCCCATCGAGCGAGACCACCTTCCCGCGGCCGTTCCAGAGCCGCACGCCGGAGTCGATGCGGTTGGCGACGCCGGAAGTCACGGCCCGCACCTCCGCATCCACGGAATGAATATAAACGGTGATGCCATCGAACCACGGTTTCTCGGTGACGCTGCTCACCAGATCGCTCGCGCCGACGCCGAAGCGGCCGGGGTCGGTGCCGATCAACGGGTCGGCCGGATTGGCCGGAGCGAAGTAGATGCGGTAAGGATCGGCGGCAGTCAGCGTCGTGGCCGTCGGCAGCGTGGTGAAGGCGGCGGAGACCAGGCCGAGCCCGCGGGCGGCCGGCGCCGCCGTCGTCGCGCCGTTGTAGATCGAGCTGGCCCAGTTCGCCGCGCCGGGCGGGCCGGGGTGGTAGATCGTGGCGGTGGTGTCGGTCGCGGCGTAGCTGCCGCTGGCGGCCGACATCGTGCGCTCCACCGCCATCCGGAAACGGGTCAGGTCGAAATCGATCTTGATGATCGGCCGCGGCGTGTAGGCGTTGGCGGAGCGAAAGGTGCCGGTCGCGAGCTGTGAGCCGGCGCCCGATTTGTTGATCGCCCGGCGCAGGTCGTAAAAATAGGCGTCGCCGAAGGTCGTCATCGTCGGCGCCTGCTCGCCGGCGGTGCCGAGATTGGAGTCCGGATTGTAGCCCGAGCCGGCGACATCGACGCCGCCGCCCTGGATGGTGCGCAGCACCTGGTTGTGCCCGATCGAGGTGTCGGTGCGGTAGCGGTTCGGCAGGTTGTTCACGTTGGCGTTCAGATCGCCGTAACTCGGCTGCCCCGGCAGGATGACCTCGTAGATCGTGTGGGACAGATCGGCATTCACCGTATTCAAAAAGCTGCGATACGAGCGCGCGCGCATGCTCACGGCCGTGCCGTCCGGCTTGTAGCCCGTGCGGGTCTCGTCGTCGGGATTCACGATGATGTAGAGGCCGGCGCGGCGGGCGATCTTCGTCTCCTTCAGGCCGGCGGTGTCGGCGGCGTCCGGCCGCGCGATCACCTGGCGGCCGTTGTTGCGCTCATCCTCGGTGGTGGCCGGATTGTCGACCTTGGCGTAGTCCGAGACCGACGGCAGCACGAGGTTGGTCACGCCGTGCACGCTCGTGCGGAGGTTCAGGCCGTAGGAGGTGTTGGCGAAGACCTTGAAGTTGTTCTGGGTGGTCGTGGTTTCGGTGGCGCCGCCATACTTGTGGTCCCGCCAGACGGCGCCGGCGCTCTGGATGTCGGTCACGACACCGGTGGTGGAGTGCTGGAAACGCAGCGGGCCGTTGCCGCCGGGACCGGCGTCGGTGCCGCCCGTGGCGTTGATCCACGTGCCCTGGCGGATGCTGTTCGCATAAAATCCCTTCGAGCAGGAAACGCGCTCGGTGAACTGCACGTTGGCCGCAAACCCGGTCGCGCTGCGGGCGCTGAGCTCGCCGTTGCAGTGCACCGGACCGGCGATGATCATGTCGGCACCGGGCCAGATCTCCATGTCCATGTTGTAGAACACGGCGAACTGGAAGAGCGGCACGAAGTCCACGGCGAGATCGTGCTGGCTGTAGGAAGTGATGGTGCCGAGCACGCCGTGGCGGGCGGTGGCCTTGGCGATGATGGGCACGCTGGCGGTGTTCACCTGGAGGCCGGCGTTGGGATTGGTCGGATCCGTCGCCGGGTTGATGAAGACGAGTCCGGTCGAACCGGTGACGCCGGCATACGCCTGCATGTTCGTGCCCGAGGTGTAGGTCGCGTCCGCCGCCTGCAGCACGTTGAGCGGCGGTAGGTCGATCGCGTTGGTGCCGGTCATGAACGCGATCGCATTCGCGCTGCGGAGGCGGTAGAGCTTGGTCGTGATCTGTTCCGCGACATAGGCCGAGATGCTCTCCGACATGTTCTTGGCGCGGAGGATGAGCCGGTTGCGCTCGTTGCCGCGCCGCTCCGTGATCGTATACTTGAGCATGCTGGCGGTGAGGATGGCCATCATCGCCGTCAGCATGACCACGGTGATGAGGGCGGAGCCGCGGCGGCGGCGAAGTTGCTTGAGCAGACGCTTCATGGGCTACCTCCGGGGGGAAATGGTGTAATTGAAACTGCTGCTCGACAGGAGATTCAGGGCGGTGCTGCCGTTGACGAACTCCATGTTGATCGAGATGAAGCCGTTGGTCGCGGTGGAGTCCGGCGACTCCGAACTGAAGACGGGATAGCGATCGCCGGCGGCGAAGGGCGTGTAGGGCGAGGGCACCTTGCGCCCGATGGTCTTCGCCGAAAGCTGCCGGGTGCCCGACATCGTGGGATTCGCGTAAAGGTTGATCGCGTTCAACTCGGTGACGATGTCCGAGTGGCCGTTGCCGGCGCCGGCGGTGCCTTCGCCCCAGTCGGCCGTCTCATAATAACGGATCGGCGCCTCCACATTGACCGTCGCCTGGTTGGTGGTGACGCGATAGTAGATTCGAATCTGCCGGATATCCGTCGTGCGGAAGCGCGAGGTCTTGGTCACCAGCACGAGGCAGTCGCCGTGCGAGACCCACTTGTCGTAATCGTCGTCCGCGGCGTTCTCGATCTGCGACATCGTCGTGGGATCCGTGGTCAGGTTCACGTTGCCATCGAGCCGCGTGTAATAGGGGAAAAGGTAGAAGTAGGACGCGTCCAGGGTCTCCTTCGAGACCTGGGCCATGAAGGAGCGCAGACTGGCGTTGGTCGCCAGGCGCTGCGTGTCCTTATACATCGCCCGCAGGCCGAAGAGGAAGGTGCTCATGCACATCGCCATCACCATGGTCATGATCGTCATGCTGATCATGACTTCCACCAGCGTGAAGCCGGCCCGGCGGCGCGGCGATCGAGGGGAGGTTTTCATTGGTCGAAACGGGTGCGCAGAAAGACCTCCCGATCCCGGACGGTGCGCGTCGCGCTGCCGTCGACGAAACTGTAGGTGTAGACGACGGTGACCTTCTTCACCTCGGACACGTCGTTGGCCGTATCCGGAATCTCATCGATCCAGACCCAGACATCCAAATTGATCTGCTGGGAGGTCGAGCCGGTCACCGTCGAGAGCGGGATCGCGCCGATGTAGTTCTGGATGGCCGCGGTCCCACCCTCGCCGGCGGTCGTGGGTGAAGCGGTGGCCGAGGGCGTCGTGGTCGGCCCCCTGGGTGTGCCGGGCGCCGCCGTGTGCACCACCTTGAGCCAAACCACCGTCGACTGGTTGATGCGGACGCGGATGTAGGGCGGGGTCTTCGCCACCGGCGCGAAGGGATCGACCTCGTAGTTCGGCAGCAGCGTGGAGTAGTCGAGTTGCTTGATCTGCTCGATGATCCCGTAGGCCATGCTCGTCGCGGCGGCGTGGAGGACGTTCGACTCCGTGACGCGCCGGGATTGGATGAACGAGCCGATGAATCCCACCATGACAGTCGCCATCAGCGTCATCGAAACCATCACCTCCACGAGCGTGAGCCCGCGGACACGGGGGCGATCGGTCAGGCCTGCCATGCCGGGGCGACGGAGAATCGACGGTGGTAACATCGGGGAGGGAGACACACCCATCCTATGCCCATTCCTCCAAATCCGGTAGGGCCTATCCCACCCTAAAAAGGCCCTGATTCGATAGGGCCAATCGGCCCTGCTTCACCCGAAAAGACCAGCGGTGCCCCGCTGCGCCCACGGCCCCGCCCGCTCAGTGCTTCTGCTGCGCGAGATGCTGCCGCAGGAGGTCCTTGCCGTAGTCGTTGCCGTTGGGCGTGCGCACGACCACGTGGATGTGATCGCGCATCGGCTTCGACGGATCGGCCTGGAGATGTCGCGTGTTGGCCGGTGGCTGATGATCGAATTCGATCAACACCACCGGGCTGTGAATCCGGTAGTAAAATACGCTGTCGTCCGCGCTGCCGCCGACCCAGGCGAAACGCGTCCGGTCGAGCTGCGCCCGCACTTCCGCCATCTTCACCCTGGCGTGCCCGTCGTCCATGTTGCCGATGAACAGCGCCACGAGCCGCAGCAGCTCCTCGCGCTGCGCCGCGTTCAGCTCGGTCGCCGGCAGCCCGACGTAGGGCACGATGGCGTTGTCCTTGAAGCCCTCCGCCTGGTTGTTGCTCCGCGTCTTGACCGGCTCGATCACCGCCTGCTGCCGCTGCGCGTCCGTCAGCGAGCGCAGCATCGCCAGCCCGCGGGCCTGCTCTTCCTGGAGAATGATCGTGCCCTGGTATTTGCCCGCATGCGCGACCACCGGCTCCGAGCCGAAGAACGCCGGCGCCATCACCACCTGGTCGCGCAGCACGAAGTAATTCACGATCAGGTGATGCCCGTCGATCTGCCAGCCCCACGGCTGATCGGCCGACGGCTCGCCCATCACCGTGATGTGGTAGAGCCACTCGCCGTATTCGGTGAAGTTGTTCTTGTTCAGCTCCCCGAGGGAGTGATTCAGCTTCATGATGTCCTGCGAGAGCTTCAGCCCTTTCGCACTGAGCGAAGCGCGCAGCAAACCGAACGCCGCCGCCCGCTGCGCCTCCGTCATCTCCTCGAAACTCACGCCCTGCCGCACGTAGCGGTGCACGTTCATCCACTTCCGCCATTCGCCGTCGTCGACGGGAAACTTCGTCTTCGCCCGCTGCTCCGGTGTCAGCGCCGCGAGAAACGCCACCGCCGCCTGCCGCACGGGCTCCGTCGTCACCCCGGTCGCGCGGATCGGGAACAGCCCGGGCTCCACCTTGCCGTCCGCCGTGACGCCGCGAAACGGCTCGGCCAGCGCCGCCGCCTCCCGCGCCGCCATCCCGCCGGGGCCCGCCTTCGGCGCCTGCGCGTATCCGCAGGTCAACAACAGCAGCATCGCGAGACAACCGGGCAGAAGCGGGCGCAGGGGAATCATGGGGGTGCCCCGAGCCATGACGCATCCCGCCGCGCTTGTCACTCGCCACTTGTCACGAGTCACTCCTCACCCGGCTCGTCACCGCCGCGGGGCGGCGGAAGTCTTGGCTTTGGGGCCGGTAAGCCGGATTCTGTTCCCCCCGACGAGGTCGGGGTTCGGCCGTCATTTCTCTCGGCGCCGCCTCGCGGCGGCGCCGGCCCGCTTCCCTCACTTGAGTGTCGCGGGCTGCGACATACCCGTGGCTATCGGACGGGCCGCCCAGCCACCTATTTTGCCTTGCACCGGAAGGGGTTTATCGTGCCGCCGACGTCGCGGTCGGCGCGGTGGGCTCTTACCCCACCTTTTCACCCTTACCGCGCGGTTGCCCGCACGGCGGTATGTTCTCTGTGACACTGTCCGTCGACGCGTCTTGAAACGCGCCTCCTGCGCTCGTCTTGCGACTGGCGCAGCATCCTGCCCTGCGGTGTCCGGACTTTCCTCTCCGAACTTTCTAAAACGGGCGCGGCGTTACCCGCGCCTTGGGATCAAAGAACTCGGAGCGACGACCAGGCCCCAAAGCCAAGGGCGCGAACCTGCCGTCGGTCCTCCGGCAACGCAAGCGCCCACATGGCGCCGCCCCCACGCCGTCCCATCCGCGGCCGGGAAACCCGTCAGGCCTCCCAATACACCACGCGCCCGCACTGGTCGCACGTCGGCAACTGGCCGAGCAGGTCGGCACCCTTGCCCCGCGCCGCCGAATCGACGTCGCTGGAAACCTTCAGGTGGCAGCCGCCGCACTTGCCCCCGTGGATCGCGACCACCACCGGCATGTTGCGCGCCGCGATGCGGTCATAGACGCGCAGTTTCAGCGCGTCCACCGGGTTGCGCGCGGCCGCGACATCGGCTCGCGCCGTGACGAGCTCCGCCGTCAGGCTGGCCTCGCGTTCCTTGAGAATCTTGATGCGGGACTCGTGCCCGGCGATGTTGGCCTTCAACTCGGCCTCGGCGGCGGCAAACTTCTTCTTCGCCTCGTCGATCGCATACATCACCTCGAGTTCCTGGCCCTCCAACTCGGCGATCTGCCCCAGCGTCGTCTCGATCTGGTGCCCCATCGCCTGGTATTCCTCGTTCTTGCGGATGGAAAGCTGCTGGGTCCGGTATTGCCCCACCTTCGTCTCCGCCGAGCCGATCTCCGTCTCGAGCAGCTTCTTCTTCGTCTCCAGCTCCCGCAGTTCCAGGCGGGCGTTGTCGATGGCCGCCTTCTCCGCGGCGATCTTCTGCTCCACGCGCGCGATGTCGGCCGGCACCGTCTTCAAGTTCGCCTCCAACCCAAGCCGCTTCAGATCGCGGTCTTGCAGGACGAGCAGGGCTTGAATCACAGGGTTCGGCATGCGCCGCCACTCTGCCGCCGGGCGGGCGACCGTCAAACGAAAGGTTCTCCCGCGCGCGGCACGGTCGGCCGGGGTCATGAAAATCGGTCGTTTCAGCCGTTTTCCCGCCGGAAAATCCCCCGCCGTACCCCCGCTCCCCCCCCGTACCCACCCAGCCGCGAACCGCCAGCCATTTATAGCGAAAAAAAACGCCATTACCGCCCGGTTTTTTTCCAAAAAAACCCTCGCCACGTCCGCCGATTCGCGAGAGGTTTTCCCTTTCATTTTCGGCTCCGAAATCCCTCCCGAATCACCTTCATGTCCGACGTTCCTGACCCGCAATTCCCCGCGAAAAACCAGCCCATCGGCCAGACCTACGACGCCTCCCAGCTCGGCAAACTCGAGGGTCTCGAGGCCGTGCGCAAGAAGCCCGGGATGTATATCGGCGGCACCGACGAACGCGCGCTGCACCACTGCGTTTCCGAGGTCCTCGACAACTCCGTCGACGAACACCTCGCCGGCCACTGCTCGAAGATCGAGGTCGCCATCCATGTCGACGGCTCCATCAGCATCCGCGACAACGGCCGCGGCATCCCCGTCGACATCCACCCCCAGTATAAGATTCCGGGCGTCGAGATGGTCCTCACCACCCTCCACTCCGGCGGCAAATACGGCCAGGGCGGCTACAAGTTCTCCGGCGGCACCCACGGCGTCGGCGCCAAGTGCGTCAACGCCGTCTCCGAGTGGTTCGAGGTCGAGGTCTCCCGCAACCAGCAGGTCCACCACATGAAGTTCGAGCGCGGCAAGACCGTGAAAAAGCTCGAGGTCATCGGCAAGGCCCGCGGCACCGGCACGCTCATCACCTTCAAGCCCGACGCCGAGATCTTCAAGGAGACCACCGTCTTCCAGTCCGGCCGCATCGGCCAGCGTCTGCGCGAGCTCGCGTTTCTCAACTCCGGCCTCGAGATCGTCTTCACCGACGAGCGCCCCGCCGAGCCCAAGCCCGAGACCTACTACTACAAGGACGGCGTCGCCGAGTTCGTGTAGCAGCTCA